>NZ_JBKHHI010000042.1:0-25200 GCF_046539235.1 Coleofasciculus sp. | reverse complement strand
CTTGATTCTGTAACGCGGGAGGAATTTTGGCAAGATTTGCAGAGAATTAGAGAGAATTAGAGAGAATTAGAGAGAATTAGAGAGAGGAGATAATTAATAACTTAATAGCGAGCGAGACGCTCGCACTACTATTCCCTCCTGCTTCCTGCTTCCTGCCTCCTGCCTCTTCCCTCTTCCCTCCAGCACAAGACTGATTCAACAGACTATTCAGTTTATCAATGTCCCCGTTAATAATCCCGTTCAATGGCTAATGAGCGTTACTCACAAATAGGAGCAACCCCATGACTAATACTCAGCAGGAAGTTATTAAAAAAAGATATAAAGCCTTAATCGATTCCTTGGGAGTCGTTGATACTATCCGATTTATTCAATACTTTAGCCCAGGTCAAAGCGATTACACCCAAGAACGGCATCAGTGGCAAGACAAAACGCCATTAGACGAGATTCTGCTCTCCATGAAACAGCATCAAGACAGCGGTATCAATCAATACGATGAAATTATTGAGTAGTGTCCTCATCCAGTTATAAAAGCATTCCCAAGTTCTGCCTGGGAACGAGGGAGACGAGGGAGGGTGTCTCCAGATGCTAGCTCGATTACTGACGCCAAACTTCATCGACAACATCCCCGGATGAACCCACTAATTGGATATGCAAGGGCATTTGACCGAAAGCAGGGGTCAAATGCGCACATTCCGGCTTCAAAATTTAACTTGCTCTTTTATTTTTTTATTTCCAAGGGAAACGATAGCTTCCTGCTCATGCCGACGAAAACAGTACGAACCTGGAATTATACGCCCGATCTCTTCTGCCACTTTGTTCGCACGAGACCACAAAGTTGCCAGTCCCTCTTTATAGATGCTACCATAAGCATTCTGTGCAAAGGGACAAGGTGAGAATGACCCATCAGCATGAATCACACAAGACGAGCGACCACAGCTACATTCTGGAATATTAATAACATCAAGATCTGAACGGCAACAAGAAGCAATCTTGTCTCTCAACTGGCTGTACTGTTCACTGGTCATTGATCCAAAACCAGGTACAATAGAGGTGTTGGAAGTTGCCCGCAAAGGCGAGATATATACCTCAGTTATTCCTAGTTCCTGACAAAACTCTGGTAAATAGTCAAGCTGTTCAAAGGTTTTGTTAGATACAGTTAGACTTAGACTTACAAGAGGAACCCGTTGCTTGAGCGTCTCAATGGCAATAAGAGTCTTATCAAAAGCACCTTCACCCCGGCTCAAGTCATGTGTTTCTCGGTCTAGTCCATCTAGGGAAACCGCAACCTGATTGACACCAGCTTCGCCAAGCTGCACGGCATTTTCTTTGGTGACAAGTAAGCCATTGGTAATCACTTTAACAAAAATGCGATGGGAACGTAGCTGGCTAATAATATCTGTCAACTTGTTGTAGCATAAAGGTTCGCCACCGAGTAGAGTTACCCAAGGTATCTTGTTAGTAATTAATTCACTTATGACTTGCTCGTACTCTTCAGGACTAGGATCGTCAATAGTAATCTCATCCGGCTGATAACAAAAGAGACACCGTTTTTTCAGGGGACAACGTTCTGTTACTTCCCACAACACGAACCAAGGGGATTTTAGAGTTAGTCTATCGAATTGATACTGCCAAGGGTCTTGGTATAAACCGATGCTTGCTGCGTCAATAATTGGCTCGATATTCACAGGTGGATGACATTGAATGAAGCCATTGTGCAGCATGTATGCGAAGGTCGTTCGCAATCGGTTGTCCCAATCATCCCTTAGAATATCATCAAGTAACGCTGAATTCTCTATTCGGTTCCATAAAGAGAGGGCGGATTCATTCAAAAGTTGCACGATAGGCGGTTGTCCATCCTTAGGTTTGAGAAGAAACAGACGATTATCACTTTCAATCCTTGAAAAAACATCCTCAGAGCGGGAAATTATTGATTGCATAGCTTTTTTCTCCTTAGATTTTTTATTGTGGTGGACAGTTAACTTGAAGCCTTAAACCACAAATCTCCCGATTAAATCGGGAGATTTGTAAATCTGCGCTTAACTACGCCAGACTTCATCGACAACATCCCCGGATGAACTCATTAATTGGATATGCAAGGGCATTTGACCAAAAGCATGGGTGGAACAGCTTAAGCAGGGATCAAAGGCGCGAATTCCGGCTTCCACTCGGTTTAATAACCCTTCGGGTATTTCATTCCCGTGGATGTAATGTTTGGCAATTTGTGCCACGGTTTTATTCATCGCCAAGTTATTTTGACCCGTGGCAATAATCATGTTGACTTTCTTGATAATGCCGTTTTCATCAACATTATAATGGTGGAATAATGTGCCTCTGGGCGCTTCACTGACACCAATGCCTTCTAAACTGTTAATTCCCGCTTCAGCACGAGTGCGTTTGGAGGCAATATCCGGGTCATTGACTAATTGTTCAATCCGTTCTAAAGCTGCCAGAATTTCCACTAAGCGGGCATAGTGATAGAAGAAAGATGATGTGGCTACACCGCCTGCGCGATCGCGAAATTCTTGTAACTCCCGATCCGCGGCTTCCGTACCCATGCGATCGCAGATATTCAGTCGGGCTAATGGACCCACCCGATAAATCCCATCCGGGTATCCTAAAGGTTTATAGTAGGGGAATTTCAGATAAGACCAGGGTTCAACGGCTTCACCCATAAAGTCTTGATAATCATCCTCACTGAGTCCATCTGCCACCATGTTCCCTTCACTATCTTTGAAGCGAAGATGACCATCATAATGTTCCCAGACTCCATCTTTACCGACTAACCCCATAAATAAGGAGGGGAACAAACCAAAGGTTTCTACCTCGGTAGAAAACTTATCCAATAACTGCTTAAACAACCCCAGCGCCGTATCGAGAGTCGCCCGCGATTCCGGTAAGCGATCGCGTATCCAAGCTCGCCCCTCTTCCGATAAAGGCGATCTTACACCCCCAGGAACCGCCCAAGCCGGGTGAATCTTCTTCGCCCCCAACAATTCAATCACCGTCTGACCAAACTGGCGTAAGCGAATCCCACTGCGGGCTAAATCCGGATCAGCCGCAATTAAGCCAAACACATTCCGAGTCGCCGGATCACTATCCCAACCCAATAAAAAGTCAGGACTACTCAAATGGAAAAACGACAGCGCGTGAGACTGGGTAATTTGTCCCAAATTCATCATCCGCCGCAATTTCTCACCCGCAGGCGGAACCTTCACCGCTTGAATTTTATCCCCCGTTTTTGCCGACGCCAGTAAATGACTCACCGGACAAATCCCACAAATTCGGGCAGTAATTCCCGCCATTTCCCACATCGGGCGTCCTTCACAGAACTTTTCAAAGCCCCGGAATTCCACCACATGAAATCGGGCGTCTTCTACTTCCCCGGCATCATCCAGAAAAATAGAAATTTTCGCGTGTCCTTCAATACGAGTAACCGGATCAATAAGAACTGTTTTAGCCATAACCTTTTTTGTCCTTTGTCCTTTGTTTCCTTTTTCCGAATGACCAATGACCAATGACCAATGACCAATGACTATCCAAACTTAATCATTTCCCGTCCTTCCATAACGGGTTTTTCACCTCGCAGTAACGGTTCGATAGTGGCTTGAATTCGGTCGGCTGGTGGCGGACATCCCGGCATAAATAAATCAACGTGAACCAACTCATGCACCGGGCGCACGCGGTCGAGTAATTCTGGCACAATTCCAGGGAATTTCGGTAATTGGGGATTTGCATCTCCCAACTCCAGATAACAGCGTTTCAGCACCGGTTCTGCCCCTCCTAACATATTCCGCAGGGCGGGTACGTTGGCAGTTACAGCACAATCGCCAAAGGAAATCAAAAATTTGGTGCGTTCTCTGGCGATGCGAATTAACTCTAAGTTTTCTTCATTAGCGACACCCCCTTCTACTAAACAAACATCCACGTCTTCGGGGTAATCTTTAATATCAGAAGCCACGGGGCTGAAAACCACATCCACTTTCTCAGCCAGTTCCAGTAGCCATTCATCTAAATCCAAAAAAGACATGTGACAGCCAGAACAGCCACACAACCAAATCGTCGCCAGTTTTATCTTTGCCATGTTTTATTTCTCCCATAATTGGTGATTGGGGATTGGGGATTCGTCATTTGTCTGGGAATAGGGAATAGGGAATAGGTAAAGTAGAGTTTTGTGGTAATTTTCTCATCTCCCCCAGCTTCCAGACGCGCCATGGCACGTCTCTACATTGCTTCCCCAGCTTCCCCTGCTCCCCCTGCTCCCCCTGCTTTCCTACGTTACCGAGTCCACTTATGGTTTTCCCGTGCTGTGACTAAAAATTCTACTTTCCCTCTGTCTTTTTCCATTTCCGCGACTGTGGAACCTTTGCGGAAAAGAGAACCTGTGGGACAAGCATCCACACACTTACCACAAGAGGTACAGGCTTCCACCTCTCCCCAAGGTTGAGCCAACCCGCTAATGATACGGGACGCCGGACCCCGCCCTGCTACATCCCAGACGTGAGCGCCTTCGATTTCGTCACAGACTCGCACACAACGAGTACAGAGAATACAACGATTGTGATCAAGACCGAAGCGATCATGAGATACATCCACGTCTCGTTGTGGGAAACGGTAGGGGAAACGGGTGTGATCCATTCCCACCTCAATCGCCGCATCTTGCAATTGGCAATTGCCATTCACAACACAGACGGCGCAGATGTGATTCCCTTCGGAAAACAGCATCTCGACCACCATGCGGCGGTATTCTTGGAGTTTCTCGGTGTTGGTATGAACTTTCATTCCCTCTCCTACCTCCGTGACGCAGGCGGGTAGGAGTTTGTTAATCCCTTCAATCTCCACCAAACATAACCGACAAGCGCCCACATCAGTGACCCCTTCCAGATGACACAAAGTAGGAATATGAACACCTGCTTCTTTGGCTGCGGTTAGCAGGGTTGCACCTTCTTCAATGGCGACATCAACGCCATCAATGGTCAATGTTTTTACTGACATATCGTTTTTCTTCCTTTGTCATTTATCCTTGGTCAGTTGTCATTCGTCTTTCGTCAACAAACTTATGAATTATGCATCAGGGCGGGTTTTGTTGATCCGTTATCGGCTGCTTAATTAGCGTTAGTCCCTAAACCCGCCCCTACAGCATCAGGGCGGGTTTTGTTGATCCGTTATCGGCTGCTTAATTAGCGTTAGTCCCTAAACCCGCCCCGACAATTGACTGATGACTTATGACTTCACTGCCACTTTTCCATTTGGGCTATCTTGCAGTAGCGCCAGATACTCATCCCGGAAGTAGCGCAACGTACTCATGACGGGATTCGGTGCAGTCTGACCCAAACCGCACAAGCTGGTGTCTTTCACCATGCCACAAAGCTGTTCGAGTTGTTCGATATCCCTCATTGTGGCTTCTCCCTTGAGGATCTTGGTCAGCGCTTGGTACATTTGCACGGTTCCTACCCGACAGGGGATACATTTGCCACAGGTTTCTCCGCGACAGAATTCCATGTAGAACTGGGCAACCTCAATCATGCTGGTGGTTTCATCCATCACCACCATGCCACCAGAACCCATCATTGAGCCGATTGTAACCAGTGAGTCATAGTCTACTGGGGTATCTAATAAGGATGCTGGGATACAACCTCCAGAAGGTCCCCCCGTTTGCACCGCCTTCACCTCGCCATCTGGTACACCGCCGCCCATTTCTTCAACAATTTCGCGTAGGGTAATACCCATTGGCACTTCAATTAAACCATTGTTGCGGATTTTACCCGTTAGAGCGAACACTTTTGTCCCTTTGCTCTTTTCTGTACCGATATTGGCATACCATTCGGCTCCTTCGCGAATGATGACGGCAATATTGGCAAAGGTTTCCACATTATTAATTAAAGTAGGACATCCCCATAAGCCCGATTGCGCGGGGTAGGGGGGACGGGGGCGGGGTAAACCTCGTCCGCCTTCTACTGAGGCAATCAGGGCTGTTTCTTCACCGCAGACAAAAGCACCGGCACCGATGCGGATATCAACTTTGAAGTCAAAGGGAGAGCCGAAGATTTGACTACCTAGAAGGCTGAGTCTTTTGGCTTGCTTGATTGCCTTTTGCAGGCGCTCGATCGCGAGGGGATATTCCGCCCGAACATAGATGAACGCTTGGGTAGCACCAACCGCATAACCTGCGATCGCCATTCCTTCTAAAACCCGATGGGGGTCACTCTCTAACACTGAGCGATCCATGAACGCACCGGGATCACCCTCATCCGCATTACAGATAACATATTTTTGTTCCCCAGGCATCTTTGCCATGGTTGCCCATTTCAATCCTGTGGGATAACCGCCGCCACCGCGTCCCCGCAACCCACTCTTGCTGATTTCATCGACAACTTCTGCCGGGGTCATATCATGAATAACTTTATACAGGGATTGATATCCCCCCGCCGCAATATATTCTTCAATCCGTTCCGGGTCAATTTTGCCACTGGTTTCCCGGACGATTCGCACTTGGCGAGCAAAAAAGGGGTGATTCATATCGCCCTCATCCGCCGTGGCTGTCCCGCCGTTGAGTGATTCAATAATACTGGCAGCATCATCGGGCGTCACTTCCTCGTAGAGTTTTTCCTGGGGATCGATTTCCACCAAAGGACCTCGCCCACAGAACCCCATACAACCCACACCGACGACTTGCACGCGATCGCCTAAATCTGCTGCTTTAACCGCTCCCTCTAAATTTTTCTTTACACCCAAGGAATTCGCTGCTTGGCAACCCGTTGACGTACAGCAATGTACGCGGATGCTTTTTTTCGCCTTGCGTTCTTCCTCAGCAATTTCTTGCAGTTCCGTTAAGTCCATCTTTTTCTCTCCTCATCAGTTATGGAATCAACCCACCCGCACAAACCTAATCCTACCCAGCGCCATGTAGAGACGTAGCATGCTACGTCTCTACTCCATCCATCCCTTCACCTTCTCCAGTGCCAATTCTGGGGTTTGTTTCGGCGCAACTGTGCCATCAAACACCACGGCTGGGGCGATACCGCAGGCACCGAGACAACGGGCGCTGAGCAAGGACATTTCGCCATCGGGGGTAGTGTCGCCCACTTTGATGCCAAGATGCTCTTCTAGTGCCGATAACACTTGTCCGCCGCCTTTGACGTAACAAGCCGTACCCGTACAAACCACACAAGTATGAGTGCCACCGGGCTTTAGGGAGAATAGGTGATAAAATGTTGCCACCCCATACACCCGACTCAGGGGCAGTTTTAGCCCTCGAGCGATGTACAGCAACACATCCTCCTCCAGATAGCCAAAGGCTTCCTGTGCCTTGTGGAGAACTTCAATCAGGACATCAGGACGATACTGAGCCCGCTTCATGGTGATATCCAGGACTTTGAAGCGCTTATCACCACTGGGGTGTCCTTTCTTGGCTTCCTTCGGTTTTTTCGCCGCCGTGGTGTCTGCACGAGCCGTGGGCGCAGTTGCCATAGTTAACTCTCCTTATAGGTAAGTATCTGTAGGGTGGGCATTTGCCCACCCCACAACCGATTTACATCGTCGGTACAGCAGGTTGGGTATCGGATTTGATATTGGTATCACCGATCGCACCATTGCCGTTGACGGTTTCGACATCAGGAACCTCGCCCAAGTCGCCATAATAGGCTTTGGTGAGGATTTCCTTTAGATCTTCAATCAAGGGATAGCGGGGATTCGCGCCAGTACACTGATCATCGAATGCCTGATCCGCCACTTCATCCAGCTTGGCGAAGAATTCCGCTTCACTTTCCTTAATCACATCCTTCAGCGCCGCCGGAATCCCCACCTGACGCTTGAGTTCCTCAATTGCCCCAATCAGGTGATTGATTTTCTCCTCTTCGGTATCGCCGCCCAAGTGCAGGTAATCAGCAATCCGAGAATAGCGCCATTTGGCATTGGGATACTTGTACTGGGAGAACGTCGCCTGCTTAAAGGGCGCATCCGTGGCGTTGTAGCGAATAACATGGGAAATTAACATGGCATTCGCTAACCCGTGGGGAACATGGAAGATTGCCCCTAATTGGTGTGCCATGGAGTGACAGATGCCCAGGAAACTATTGGCAAACGCCATTCCTGCCATCGTGGCGGCATAATGCATTTTCTCCCGCGCCTTGGGATCATTTGCCCCATTTTTGTAGGCGGAAGGCAGGTATTTAAAGATCAGCCGGGTGGCTTCGAGTGCCAACCCATTGGTATATTCACTGGCTAACACCGAGACATAGGCTTCTAAAGCGTGAGTCAAGGCATCGACGCCCCCGAATGCGGTGAGACTCTTGGGCATATTCACGACTAATTCGGGGTCTACGATCGCCATATTTGGCGTCAAGGCATAGTCTGCCAAGGGATATTTGATATCATTGCGGCGATCGGTTACCACGGCAAACGGTGTGACTTCTGAACCCGTTCCCGATGTCGTGGGAATCGCTACCATCATCGCTTTCTCACCCAAGGGGGGCAGTTCATATACCCGTTTGCGGATATCCATGAACCGCATCGCTAACCCCTCAAATTCAATCTCTGGATGCTCATACATCAGCCACATAATTTTGGCAGCATCCATGGGCGAACCCCCACCCAAAGCGATAATCACATCGGGTTTGAAGGTGTTCATCAACGTTAATCCCCGATGTACAGTTTCTAAGGAGGGGTCTGGCTCTACGTCATAGAAGATATCGTATTTGAGACCAATTTCAGCCAAAACATCTTCGACGCTAGCCGTCATCCCTAGATCGTAAATGGGTTTGTCGGTGACGATAAATGCCCGTTGCTTGCCAGCTAACTCCCGCAGGGCTACAGGCATAGACCCATACTTAAAGTACACCTTGGGCGGTATCCGGAACCAGAGCATATTTTCCCGCCGTTCCGCGATCGTTTTCACGTTCAGCAGGTGTTCTGGTCCGACGTTTTCACTGATGGAGTTCCCTCCCCAAGTACCACAACCCAGCGTCAACGAGGGATCAAGGCGGAAGTTGTAAATATCCCCGATCGCACCTTGGGATGAGGGGGTGTTAATTAAGACGCGAGACGCCTGAACTTGGTCTTCAAACCGTTTAATATGTTCAGCATTGGCGGGATTGGTGTACAGAACCGCCGTATGTCCGCGTCCGCCAAATTCCACTAACTCTCCAGCTTTATCTACCGCATCCTCAAAGTCTTTGGCGCGATACATTGCCAGGATGGGAGAGAGTTTCTCGAAGGAAAAGGGTTCGTCGATGCCAATCTTTTCTACTTCCCCAATAATCACCCGCGTTTGTTCCGGTAAGGAAAATTCGGCTAATTCGGCTAACGTCTCAACGGGTTGACCGACAATTTCGGCATTTAAGCGCCCATTGACAATAATTTTACTCCCCAGTTTTTCCCGTTCTTCTGGCGTCAAGAAGTAAGCACCGCGATTGATAAATTCTTGGCGCACTTCCTCGTAAACATTATCCAAGACAATCACCGACTGCTCACTGGCGCAGATCATGCCATTGTCAAAAGTTTTACTCAGAATAATCGAAGACACCGCCATTTTAATGTGGGCGCTGGAGTCAATCACCGCGGGCGTGTTTCCTGCACCAACACCGAGAGACGGATGACCCGAAGAATAGGCAGCTTTCACCATTCCCGGACCCCCTGTCGCCAGGATCAGCTTGATATCGGGGTGCTGCATCAAAGCTTGGGAAAGGGGAACCGTTGGTTCATCAATCCAGCCGATAATATGCTCAGGCGCCCCTGCCGCTACCGCCGCGTCTAAGACGACTTTTGCCGCTTCCAGGGTGCATTGTTTGGCACGGGGATGGGGGGAGAAGATAATCCCATTGCGGGTTTTCAGGGCAATCAGTGCCTTAAAAATCGCCGTTGAGGTGGGGTTGGTGGTGGGTACGATCCCAGCTAAAACACCAACGGGTTCAGCAATTTTCTGGAAGCCGAAAGACTTATCCTCTTCGACAACACCACAGGTTTTGTCGTGTTTGTACTTGTTGTAGATCATTTCCGAGGCAAAGTGGTTTTTAATCACCTTGTCCTCAACCACTCCCATCGCCGTTTCACTAACGGCTAATTTTGCCAGAGGAATACGGGCTGCATTAGCCGCGAGTGCCGCTTTTTTAAAGATGGCATCGACCTGCTCTTGCGTGTAGCCAGCGTATTGGGTTTGAGCGTTTTTAACCCGTTGAATTAATTCTTCGAGTTCCTGATGGTTTGTGACTTTGATCATGTTAGTTGCAGTAAGTCTCGTCATGCGTATTGATTACGTTCCTCACACCCACTATTGAGCTTGTTCTGGTTATTGCTCGCTCGTTTAGGAATCGGGCAGGTTTCCCCGCTAAAGCGACTGAGTTTCTCAAGTCGTCACCGAGATAAGTCCTATCTCCGGTTGTTTATGATCTGTGGTATTAAGCGAAATTCAAGGCATATTTTCCTGTCCTTTGTCCTAACCTATCGTCTGTTCCGATTACCGTTTCATCGCTGGCAATAGTATCGACTCCCAGTATAAAGTGGGCGGGAAAAGCGAAAAATCTCCTAATGGGAATACTCACATCTGCTCCTGCTAATTCCCTAGGATGATCAACCCGATGATCAACAAGCAGACAGTTCCTCCAAATGCAGTATAGATCAAGGATTCATGCCTAGGGTAGTCCGAGAAATCTAAGAAATAGTTTGTCCTACCGTCACACCTACTATACTATCTCGAATGGGAGATTTGTAAACCAATAAATCAATGATTTTTTTTAGATTGCGCTAGACTTAAGCCTCCTGAATTTTAGACTTTCTTAATAAACAACGTTCTAGTTGTTCAAACGCCAGACTAGCTTTTTTCAACCTGCCAAAACTGTTAACCATGAACCAAGTATCCGACAAGGCGACTGCATGTCCTTAATAGCACTTGCCGTATCGGTTTGTCGATAGGGAAACAGTAGGGACACGGCAGTGCCTTACCCCTACCGATGCGACAGGGTTCCTCTATCTCTAGACGTAAACGTTGCAAACTTAAAATAAACTTAACACAATGAAATTATTCTTTTAATATTGATAGGCGATGACAACCACTGACGAACTAAAATCCCGACCCTTACCTCCCGGTGATTTCGGTTTACCGTTGATTGGGGAAACCATCCAGTTTTTCCGTGATCCCGACTTTGCCCAGAAGCGTCATCAAAAGTATGGGTCAATATTCAAGACAAAGTTATTTGGGCGTCCCACGGTGATGATTAGTGGTTCCGAGGCGAATCGCTTTGTCCTCACCCATGAGAACCAGTACTTTACCATCACCTGGCCCCCCAGCACAAAAATACTCTTGGGACCCACGTCTCTAGCGGTACAGGGCGGTTCAAACCATCTTCAACGACGCAAAATCCTCTCCCAAGCCTTTCAACCTAGGGCATTAGCGGGATATTTGACCGCGATGGCAGAGATTGCCCAAGGTTATCTACATAAATGGGAGCATCTGGGTACATTTACATGGTATCCAGAACTGAGAAAGTTGACCTTTGACATCGCCGGCAAATTGCTGGTGGGACTAGACTCTGCCTCAGAAACGAATCTGGGAAAATGGTTTGAAGAGTGGTGTAAAGGGTTGTTTAGCATTGCCTTACCCTTACCGTGGACGAAATTTGGTCGTGCGTTGCATTGCCGCAAACAGCTACTGAACCAGATTGAGCAGATTATACGTCAACGTCAACAATCCGGCGACCTGGGTCAAGATGCATTGGGACTGCTATTGCAAGCGCGGGATGAACAGGGTAATCGTCTGAGTCTAGAGGAACTCAAAGACCAAATCTTATTGTTACTCTTTGCGGGTCATGAAACGTTAACATCGGCACTGGCATCTACTTGTCTTCTCTTAGCCCAGCATCCCGATATTGTAGCCGCCATCCGCGCCGAACAACAGCAACTGAATCGGCAACGTCCATGGACGATGGAGGATTTAAAGCAGATGACCTATCTTGAACAAGTCCTCAAGGAAGTCATGCGCCTAATTCCCCCCGTTGGCGGTGGGTTTCGGGAAGTGATTCAATCCTGCGAGTTGAACGGCTATCAGCTACCAAAAGGATGGTCAGTTCAATATCAAATTAGCAGAACCCATCAGGATAGTGATACGTATACGCAACCGGAACAATTTGACCCAGAACGGTTTAACCCCGAACGGGCGGAGGATAAATCCAAACCCTTTAGTTATGTTCCCTTTGGCGGTGGGGTGCGCGAATGTTTAGGGCGAGAGTTTGCCAAATTGGAGATGAAATTATTTACCGCGTTGTTAGTGCGCGATTATCAGTGGGAATTGCTTCCGGAACAGAATCTGGACATGGTTGTAGTACCGACACCCCATCCCCGCGATGGTTTGCGGGTTAAGTTTTGGCGGCGAGAGGCTGAAAATTAGGTCTTTGTCACATAGTCACGTAGGGTGAGTTAGGCGGGGCTTAAATTCAGGCGATAATGATTAATGAACTATCCGCCGTAACCCACCGATAAGTTGTCATGCATTTAAATGTAAGAATGGGTAGCGAGCAAGATATTCAATGTAGCGAGCAAGATGCTCAATGTAGCGAGCAAGATGCTCAATGTAGCGAGCAAGATGCAAAGCCTGCGGCATGGCTTCGCTAAACGCACTACGGCAAGGATTTCGCCATTATTGACATTAAGGTTTAAATGCCGAACAGCTTATTAATTGGGTTTGTTCGTAACCTTTTATAAAGGGCGCAAGTCTTTGCGCCCCTACAAACAACATCACCATGAATAACTTGTTTAGTTATAGCATGAGCATACCTATGAGTGAATTTCTTTTTGTATCCAACAAAATCTAAACGTTCACTAAAAGGTTTTTTACAATAATCACACTTAAATCTTCGATGATTTAAGTAGAGCATTAATTATCGGTTACATATAGGTAAATCTCTCACTAAATGTCTTTGATTTTGATGAAGGCGATGGCTAGTCTGACTACAGCGTGGGCATTTGGCTGTTTTCTTTTGAACTTTAACAGATAAAATTAATGTCCCTTCTGCCTCTTGAATTTTTTCGACTATGACTCCTGGTAAGTTAAGGAGCTTGGTCATTTCTCTTTTCACCATCACTATATTAGCTATGTTTTAATGGCATTATCCTAACAGTTTAGCACACTAAGTACGGAAGACCCGAAAAAAGCCAACTCATCAACCAGCGTCAAGCCATTACTCAACAGTTTGAAGCAACCATCCAATCCCTCGAAACAGAAATTCGCGATCGCCTGGACAAAGATATCGCTTTTCTTGACCCCAAACTCTTAGGCGACAACGCCGAAAAAATTCTCTCAGCCCAACCCGGAACCGTGATCATTTATCCGTTAGTCCTAGAGTTCTCGGTAACGGCGATAAACTATCCATTCCTGATATTCAAAACTTACAGAATTTAGGCAACATTCATTTAGTGGTTTTATCGGCTTGTGAAACTGCCCTAGGCGGTTCCGGAACCGACGGCACTGAGATTGCGGGTCTTAGCTACTACTTTATCAACGGCGGCGCTCAGGCAGTCATGGCGTCCTTGTGGCCCGTCGATGATCAGAGTACGCGCCTGTTAATGGAACAGTTCTACAACAACTTAGCTCAAGGTACACCTGAATCCCCTATTACCAAAGCCCAAGCCCTGCGTCAAGCACAATTGAGTCTGTTGCGGGGTGATGCACCCATGGGTTCAAGTCAGAATACTGCTTCTACGTTTTCCGATCCCTACTACTGGGCACCTTTTATCTTGATTGGCAATAATTTATAAGCTGAGTTTGACCTAAACGCGATTTCAACAGCAATAGATCAGGGTTACTGAATAGGTGTTGTGGTGAGGATAGGGAACAGGGAATGGTTGTAGTGCGAGCGTCTCGCTCGCTATTTTGTATGGCTTTTTATCTATTGATTGAGGCTTATTTATTACACCTTCCAGTTAACATCGGTGGGTTACGGCGGATCGTTCATTGAATAGTTATCGCTTCAATTTAAATCCCGCCTAACCCACCCTACGTTTTTTCGATCAAAGTATTTCCCCCTGGTCTGTTTTTTTGAGACAAAGGGGTTTTTGTTTTATATATAATGTAATAACATTGTTGCAAGTAATTAATGCGCCAAACATTACATAAGCAGAAGAACCCAATGAAACCTCTACCCCCTCAATAGGGGGATCTAAAAGGGGGAACGAGGGGGGCTGGGGGGTTAGGTTTTTCCAATTCGCCAGCAGTATCCAAGCTGGGGTGAGGGCTGGCTGAGGCGATACACAGACAACGGGAACGGGAATACTGAGAAAAAATCCCCCAGTTGTCAGTAGTAGGTAACAGCAGCAATGGCTAAGCGATCGCTAAAAGCATCCACTATCGGTATCACCCAGGCAAAACAAGCCTTTGAACGCAAGGGATGGACACAAGAATACCTCGCCGCCCAGGTGGGTTTGGAAACCCGCCACTCGGTTTGGAAGTTTTTTCGCGGGAAACCGATTGATCGAGCCTATTTTATTGACATCTGTTTTCAATTAGATCTGGATTGGCAAGATATTGCCGATTTTCCACCAACCTCTGTACCCTCAACTCCAACACCGGAGTGCAATACACCCAGCCAAATTGACGCTTGGGTGCAATTGATGCGATCGCAACTCCAGGATCACATCCAGGTTCAAGCCGGTATCCTGCAATCCTGCTTTGATGTCACCCAGCCTCTACTCCTGGATCACCTCTATACCCATGTCAAAATCTTACCCCACCTCACTCATCAGCGATGGCTTGAGGTGTCTGACTTACAAGGTTCTCAGCCCGAAAGATGCGATCGCGTTCGCTTAACCCAACTTAATCAACCCGCCATTCCGGGAATAGAGGCGGTGATGATGCATTCTAAACTAACCATTCTGGGTAAACCGGGTGCAGGCAAAACCACATTCTTACAATATCTTGCCCTTCAATGCAACGCAGGTCATTTTAAACCAGACTGTATTCCTGTCTTCATCTCCCTGAGACAATTTACCAAACAAGCCCGAACCGCTGGTAATTTCAGTCTACTCAATTATCTGAGTACGAAGTGGAAAACTTTTGGCATTTCTCCAGAACAGATAGAACCCTTACTCCAACACGGGAAAGTCCTACTATTACTCGACGGTTTAGATGAAGTGTCCAAAGCCGATACCCCAGAATTGCTGCAACAAATTCAACTCTTTGCGGACGAGTATTACCAAAATCAGATTATTATTACCAGTCGCATTGCTGCCCAACAATACCACTTTCGCGGGTTTACCTATGTCGAGTTAGCCGATTTTGACGCCCATCAAATTGAAACCTTTGCCCAAAAATGGTTTATCGCCACCAACAAAAATTATCAGCGCGTCGGATTAGCCAAAGCCTCTCAATTTCTGGAACAATTACACTATCCCGAAAACCAACCGATTCGAGAACTCGTCGTCACCCCAATTTTACTCAGTTTAGTCTGTTCCGTATTTCAGGAACGGGCAACATTTCCCAGCAAACGCGCCAAACTCTATCAGGCGGGATTAGATATTTTGCTAGTGCGCTGGGATAAAGCCAGAGGAATTCAACGGGATCAAACCTATCGCAACTTACAGCTTTCTGATAAGATAAAACTCCTGAGTCAAATCGCGGCGACGATGTTTGCACAGGGGAACTACTTTTTTGAAAAAAGTGAAGTTCTGCCGATTATTTCCGACTATCTCCAGAATTTACCCAATGGGAGTCAGGATTTAGAAACCCTGTGGTTAACCAGTGAAGGCGTTCTCAAAGCCATTGAGTTACAACATGGGTTACTCGTGGAACGGGCGCGAGATATTTATTCCTTTTCTCATCTCACGTTTCAGGAATATCTAACCGCCCGAAAAATTGTCGCAACTCAAACTAAAGAGGCACTGCAACAGTTAGCCACTCACATTACTGATCCCCAATGGAAGGAAGTCTTTTTGCTCACCGTGAGTCTTTTACCCACGGCGGATCTATTACTCCGGCTGATTAAAGAGGAAATTAATAGGTTAGTTAAGGATGAACCAGAAATTAAACCCTTTATTTACGCCATCTTCCAGAAAGTTAATCTGCTGCAAACTGATTGCCAACCTGCTGCCTTGCGAGCATTTTACTGGACATTGTTCCAGGATCGTGATTTAAACTTAGCGGTGTCTATTGATGCCAAGCTAGCCCAGGAATTACCTGACGATTTAGGCTTAGATTTAACCCTAGCACGGGCATTGGATTTAACTAAGATGCTGATTAAGAAGCCGACTCTTAAACAGATTATTAACCTAGAATTTGCCTTAGATTTTGAACGAACCTTTCAGTTAGATAAAGCCTTCCAGCAGTCTCTCCAGCAAATTAAAGCTCAACTTCCTGATCCCGCCCAAGGAAAAGAAGGGTTACAAGCTTGGTGGCAAGTTAACGGTGAAGCTTGGCTGCAACAGTTTCGTGCTATTATTATTGAGCATCGCGCTATTGGGCAAGATTGGCAGTTTAGTCAAGACCAATGGCAACGATTACAGCAATATTATCAGGCAAATCAGTTTCTTGTTGATTGTCTCAATAGTGAGGGTCAAGTGAGTGATCAGGTGAGGGCGGAAATCGAAAATAACTTGTTGATTGTTGATGAGGGAAGTTTTGACCCTTCATTTCCTTCGAGGGCATGGCGCGTGAATTTGTAGGGGCGGGTTTAGGAAATTACATTTCGCTATTGATGATAACGTTTATTCAAAACCCGCCCTGATTATCTGGGGGGTTTCACTATTATTATTTCTTGCCTTCTGCCTTGTCTTCACCAATAGGGTAAGTATTCAACTAGACATGATAAGCTGTCATGCATTTAAATTGGGTGTTAGTAGCGAGCAAGATGCTTAGTAGCGAGCAAGATGCAAAGCCTGCGGCATGGCTTCGCTTAACGCACTACATATAAGGATTTTGCCATTATTGACATTAAGGTTTAAATGCCGAACCGCTTATCACTGATGAATCACCACTGGCGTTCCCACAGACGCCCAATTATATAACCACTCGGCGTGGTCAACTGCCACATTTACACAACCATGACTCATACGAGTGCCAAAGTTATTGTGCCAATAAGTCCCATGAATCGCATAGCCACCTTGGTAATACATGGTATACGGCACATTAGAGATATCATAACCCGGACCCCGCATGCGATCGCGCCGCAGCTTGGTTTGAATATTAAAGACGCCGGTACGAGTAGGTGTAGCCTGTTTCCCGGTGGAGACAATCACCGCATAAACTTGTTCCCCTCCTTCCCAAGCAATTAACCGTTGATTGCTGAGATTAATTTCAATCCAGCGCCGATTCGTATTTTGCAGCGCTGCCATTTTGCTGGCAATCTGTTCACTTTGGGGTGTAGGATGGGCGATGGGTGTCTCAAACCCAAACACGGTTGTAGCTAAGGCGACGCCCGCTAGGAACGTTCCAAAACGGCGCACCCAGTTGGTAAATCTGATGCTTTTCATGGAAACTGGCGAGATGACACAATGATCCTCTTATTTCTATTTTATGGATCACCGCTGAATTGGGATCGAAGTTTTTTCGCCCGTTGGGTAATTCCGTGCCAATCCCCAGAAGCGATGAGGGATGTGGGGAACAAGTCTCCCGCCAATCCGACCGCGATCGCACCGGCTGTGATAAAGTCTTTAGCATTGGCGAGAGTGACGCCACCTGTAGGAATCAGGGGAATATGACCCAAAGGTCCTTGTAAGGCTTTAATATAACTGACACCGCCTACTGCCTGAATCGGAAACACCTTAACGCAACTTGCCCCCGCATCCCAAGCCGTCACAATTTCACTGGGAGAAAGTGCGCCAGGAATAATAGGAACTCCCGCATTAACAGCCGTATTAATTAGAGTGATATTGGTATGAGGGGTAAACAGAAACTCAGCCCCCGCCTCAATAGCCTGTTTTACCTGTTCCAAGTTTAGTAATGTTCCTGTACCAATCGTACAGGCTGGTAACGCTTGACGCAGATGACGAATTAAATCAGCAGCAGCATCTGTATTCCAGGTAATCTCAATTAACTTTATTCCCCCGGCGGCTACCGCCTGCGCCATTTGACGTCCTACAGATTGGTCAGACGCCCGAATCACGGCAATAGTACGATAATCTTGCAGAAGAGTCAACCAAGATTGATTTGATATACTCACAACGTTATGCTTACTGATGTTATTTAGTTTAAATCAAATGTCACGCTCCTTAAGCAGAATGGTAGTAAACTTGGGCATCAGGAAATAAATTCCCTGCTCAAAGTTCAAGTAAGGTAGCTGCGTAAAAATAAAATACCAGTGAGGAAAGCTGAATTCATGAACTCAGCCAAGCTTCCTTGGTACATTATTAAGTCGCAAGTCCCTAAGCTAAAGCTTACTAAGTAAGTATTACAACCCGTTTTAACGGGTTTTAGCTTTTAGCCCGTAGACGCGAAGCGGCTTCTCTTCGAGTACTTTAGTTCAGGGCTTTAGCTTTAGTTCAGGGCTTTAGCTCATTCACCAACATTCCGGCTAGGTTGAATACGATAAATCCTGCCCAGTTTGTCCTCAGGGCTTCTGAGCTATTTTACAGGCTAAAGCCCTTACTACTAACTTTGCAGCCATTGCTTGAACTGTTGCTTAACCTGTTGTTCCCTTTTAGCAACGATTGCACCAGCTTCTCCCATCTTATTCTCAACCTCAGCTTGCTTGTATTCTACAACAGTAGGTTCTACCGTTTGAGATTGTGCTTTTAATTGGTTGTACCAGGCGGCAAAATTCTCTAAGCGCTGCTTCAAACGCTGATAGCGACTGCGCTCAATTTCAGTCCCCTTGCTATCAGGGTTAACCTCGTGGCTATTCATTGTAGCATAGTGATGCCGCAAATCCGTATAGGCTTGGCGCAAATAGGGAAACAGGCGACTTTTAAGCACTTTGGAGACGGCGATAACCATAGATTTAGAACGAAGCCCAGGGGTTTTTGGCGTGGCTTCCCCGTTTTCGTTCTCTAGTTTATCTGCCCTTGCCAAAATCTCCGATAAATTTTCTTGAATAATCCCGCGAATTTCACCCGTTCCGTCTTTCACTTCCGCAAAACTTTTCGAGAACGCCTCTTGAACAATTTCTTGAATTCGTTCTGCCCGTTCCCTTTCTAGAGATTTAGCTTTCTGAAAATCAGTGGTGATACGTTCTTTAGTAAATTGAGACATTTTTATCCCTCGTCGCTTTGATTAACTCGGTTTCGAGACTTCTGCTAAAAAGCTTGTTCTACTCCCAATTTAATCTTGGCAAATTTATCCGTAAGTTTCCGGTGTGGTTTACCCCTAGTTTTGGCGTGTTACTTCGACAAATTGTAGGAATACTACGACATTAAGTACGGATATCCGACGATTGAGCTTATTTCATCGACTATCCAATTGAGGCGGATTCCTGTTCCCCCCTTTTTAAGGGGGGCTAGGGGGGATCTCCCGATGTTCAATACACGCTTCCCAGTCGTATTGTGCATTTTCCCAACCTACTTGGCTCTCGTGAAAACAGGGAAAAGGGAATTAACATAGAAGTTGATATATTATTTTACTCTTGGCTTTTGGCTTGATTCTTCGCCACGGATAATTTTTTGTTTAAGAGAAAAACAACAAATTGACAATAAGGTCGATATTTAGCTGTTTGAGTCAAGTATCAGATTCAAAAAGATCAGTGAGTTCAATTTTAAGTATTCGTATTTCTAGTTGAATCAAAAGAGCAGCGATGCAATCCAATATAGCTGATTTACCTGAACCATTAACTCCAATTAATATAGCTGTATTGTCAGGTGGAAACTTAAAATGTATCTCTTGAAAACATCTAAAATTTTGAATATGTAATTCATCAATATGCATAAATAGCCCAACATGAAAAATTGATATAAATTATTTTACTTTAAAACCTTTGCCAATTCAAGTCAATTCAGCCATTAGCCCTCTACAAAATCTCAGTCACTTGCCTAGCCATCCTATAGCATTAATCTAGGAATCACAGTTAACAGCTACAAGACGTAATCAGTCAATTGTAGGGGCGGGTTTAGCCACTAATTTAGCTTGTCACCGATAACTGAGCAACAAAACCCGCCCTTATGATTAAATTTTCCTGCATAAGAGTTCTAGTCCATTTTAATGGACTTAAGCTATTAGCCCGGAGTTTGAACTCCGGGCTCCGGGCGGGCGTGTCACCTTAGCCTTATCCAGAATCCTTCTTTTCCAGCAAAGACAATAAATTAAATTCTTTATTTACTACATACATCACCGGATTCTTCTGCTTAATCACTTTCCCCTCTTGCACCGCTCGTTTTAACCAATCCTCCATCTGTCCTTTTCGTACCTGCAACGATTCAGCCAGAGATTTCGCATCTTGAGGTTGCTCTAACTGGTTGAGGATAAAGGGTAAAACTGCTGCATAGATATCTTTAGCGGGTAAATTAATATAAATCGTTTTATCCCCGCCTAAATCATCTCCGGCTGATGATTTCTCAGACTCCATTACTCCCCCATCAGCTTGGCTTTCTTCAGCCTCAGCGATAGCTGCATCTAAAAGTGTACGCAACGGTTTATTCCAAGGGGCTTCTGGAAAAACTAGCGCTCCCTTTTCCAGCAATTTATGATTTCCTTCGGGTACAGTTCCCTGCATTCGTACAAAAACGTGGACATCTTTTACCTTTCTCAGCACCTCAGTCGCCCCCGCCCAAGTTCCACCTTTACCAACAGCAGAACTAACCACTAACGCATAATCAGCTAATGCATAAATATACTTGTTTCGCCCCATAGCATTACCCGTGCTGAAACTCACATCGGGGTCATACGCAGACACTAATGTCAGTCTACCTTCTTTAATTCCAGCACGATACTTACTCGCCACAGCCGCCTTCGTTAAACTATCTGCCAGTACGCCCACAGCATTCCCACCTGCTGCTAATATACCTAACATGGAAGCTTGATCTACTCCACGCGCCCCACCCGAAATCACGTTGATTCCTTGTTCAGCACATGTCTGGACAACTCTTTCAGTATAATTGAGTCCGTCTTGATCAACATCACGAGAACCAACGATAGCCAACCCAGCTTGAGCAAGCAACTCTTGATTACCAATTCCATAGAGAATCGCGGGTGCATTATGTTTCAATCTCTGCTTCAGACATTGAGGATACCCTGCGTCACCTCGCCCCACTATCCATAACCCCTGATTCGTCCACTTTTCTACCGCTAAACTGAGCATGACACCGCGCTCAAGTAACGTGATTAACCGCTGAGAATCCAGCTTACCAATGGTAATTTGAGATAAGCGATTTTTCAGGGTTTGATCAAGCAAATCCTCCGGAATCATGTCATTTTCTACCAACCAACTCGCTACCGTATTATACTCGCTCAGGGTTAAGGGTTTGGGTTCAGTTTGGCGATTTTGTCCAAAGCTGGCACACAATAATAAAATGGCTTGAGTATTGGGTGACAGCAGATGGTAATCCATAATCTTCTAATTTGCTTACGCTAACGAATTCAGTGCCAATGCTAACGGAAAAACTGGACCACTTCCAGCCCGACGTAACAGTGCAGCAATGACCGTAAAAGTCCAACGTGAATCCACTATATCATCAATTAAGAATACTGCCCCCTTCATCCCTTGCCAAGAATTCACATCAAACACACCATCAAGGTTATGGGCTTGTTGGTAACTATTCCCCATCTGTTTTTGTGGCTGATTCTGGTGAACTTTCCGGACAATGGGCTGAAAGGGTAATTGTAATTGATGGGCGAGTCGTTGAGCAAAATTGGGGACAAGTTGGGGATGATGTAAGGAAGGAACACAAGTTACCCAAGTGGGAAAAGGCTGGGGGTGCCAACGTTGAATCATCTCAAATGCACCTTGCACCAAGGCGTCGTCAAAATAATGATTATGGTATTTACCTTGTTTGACTAATTCACCCCAACCTGCATCCCCCCAAAGCGATAAGGCTCGTCCGGGTTCAGCACGTAAATTATCACGAATTTTCCCAGAAAACCCATAACTAGGGAGCGCTTTAGATGCCCATTGTTTACGAGGTTCGATAATTTGATCACTGCGACGGAGATACTGAATCGCTTGATTTACTCGGTTTAGTGAATAGGTTTCGGGTAATAACGATCTACCCAAGCATACCGCACATTTCCCGCAAGGCATTGGCTGGGGATCATCTAATTCTCTGGCGAGAAATGTCATCAAGCATTCTCGACTGTTCATATAGTCCAACATGCGAGTTTGTTCTTGGCGGCGAATTTGGGTTAACCGTTGAATTTTATCCGTATCCGGTTGATAAAATACGGGCGTCGCATACCATTTAGAGCCTTGCTTGGTTACGGGTGCAGGTGACTCTAGGGATAACAGTTTCAACACCTTCTGAATTTGCCGATTAGAAAGATTGAGATGCTGCTCAATTTGGGGAACCGACAATCCATCTTCTGCCTGTTCTAATGCCTTTAAAACCTCCTGAACATGAGCCTCTGGCGGAAAGGCAGTTTGAATAAAATAATCGGTAATTTCCTGATCTTCTTCTCCACTAAGTAAAATACCATAGGCTTGCTCTACCGCTCTCCCTGCTCGTCCGACTTGTTGGTAATAATGAACAACAGAACCCGGACGCTGATAGTGGATGACAAAGCCTAAATCAGGCTTATCAAACCCCATTCCTAAAGCAGTTGTCGCGACTAAAGCTTTAATTTTATTGTTAAGGAGTTGGTTTTCTAAGGTTAAACGCTGTTCATGAGTTAGAGCCGCATGGTAGGCTTGAGCATGAATCCCTTGCTGATTTAACCAATCGGCAACTCGTTCCGTATCTTTGATAGTTAATGCGTAAATAATTCCACTTCCGGGTAAGTTGGGTAGCTGTTCAGCTAACCACGCCATACGTGCGGCGGGACTCGGTAATTTAATGGTTTGTAATTGTAAGCTTTTTCGGGTGAGAGTACCTCTGGATACCCGCATGCTGAGTTTATCCAAAAACTGGATAACTACTCTTTCAAGGGGTCTATTTTGAATCCTTTGAATAAATTTAGTTAGTGGGTTGAGTTCAATAACATAATTCCCAACTTGAATTCCCAGAGGTGCTAAATGCTTACCTGATAGTTCCTGGTGCAGTAAAGGCAAATTACCCTGCTTTAAATACTCTATCAGCCACAGTACATCACTATTTCTTCTCTGTTCCTCATCTTTAAATCTGTCCTGCTCACTTCCAGCAATTGTATCCCTGTCAAAAGAAATAATGCCTGTTAAATTAAACAGTGGGCTTTTGCTGATATAGCATAGAGTTTGTTCCCTGGTGGGAATTACACCCAGATTGTTTGAATCAAGGAAACGGGCGATGAAAGCTAGAGGTCGAGGAATGGCACTTTGCGTATCACTAATATCAGGTGCGATGAGTAAAGAGGGTTGATCTTTGATAGAGCGTTTTAAGTTAGGATTATCCATAAAGCTCTGTTCAATTTGGCGAATCTGACTGTCCGCGTTTGAATTACACCGCCTTAAAATATCTCGCCATCTGTCGCCACTTAAAAGCTCTAACAGGGCGATGTACTTGCACCCCAAACTGTGACCTATCCAAAAATAGTTGTCCAGATTTTGATAAACCTCGGTTGGGTAGTTGAGTCTCTTGGCAATTTGGGAAATTTCCTGGGACAGAACTTTCTGTTCTTGTAACAAACTAATTGAAACAGACCAATGACGAAATGTAAACCGAAAGGGTAGAGCAATGATAGTATAACCTTGATCAAATAACGCCTTTAACAAATAGCGATAAAAAACGGTAGGGAAACTGCCAAAGAAAGCACCGCCGATAAATTGAATAACCCCTTTGGGATTGGGATGAATAGCAACCCAGCTAAAGGAAAGTGGCTGAAACTTAAATGTCTCGTTCATGATTAATTAATATTGCTTTGGGATAAAGACAAAGAAAACCGCCACGTCTCTATGGCTAACCGCTGTGGCTAAATCGACGCTTGAGAGGGAGAAATAATTTTTGAGTATGATAGTAGAGACGTAGCCTGCTACATCTCTACTATCTTTTGGTTCAAGAGTTAGGTTGACATAGACTAAATGCCAGGTTAACTTGTGATAAATTAACGGTTTGTAGCCTGAGTTTCTAAGTCACTAATCCGTTCCACCATTGTGCTTAAAACCTGTTGCAAGCTATCGGTTGTTTCGGAAATTACTCCATTGCCCAGATTCGGGGGAGTAAGATTAACCCGATCAGGATTTTCTCGGATAATTTCGGCTAAACCAGGGTCAAGCTCAAGGATTTCAGGGGGTAGTTGCCGTATCGGAAAAATTGGGAATTGAAACTGAGTGAGCGTAACTTTAGAACCGCCTGTCGCCGTGGGAAGCGCATAAGCAAGTTGGTCAAAGTCTACGTTGTCTGCGGGAAAGTTTTGCGGCAAGAATGTTCCCCGTTGCTGAGGAGTCAGCAACAAGTCAAAGGAGTTAGAACCAAATAAATTAGCTAAGGAAAGCGTTACAAATCCACGTATTTCAGTATCTGCGGCGGCAACAACATTTCGGTCTGTGACATTGGGTTGTAAAAGAAATAACCCAGTATCTCGTGGACCGATGGATATCAAATATGTTTGGGTAGTTGGCGTCTGACTGATGGGATTTAATTGATTGTTGAAACCCGCGACATCAAAAAATGCCAGTAGCGGTTGACTGTTTAGGTTAGGAGACTGAGCGGTGAAATTGACTCGCAGTCGGACAGGGGAATTGCTATTGAGATTAGAGATCGTCAAAAAGTAGCCTTGGATAATAGTCCGACCCGCCCCTAATATGTCAGCAGCCGGCTGCACTAGGGGTTTAACCAAAAGCTCGAAAGTAGAAACAACTGTGGATACAGCCATTCGCTTGAAACTCCTTTAATAGAACATCAGAACCTAGTACCGCTGCTGAGAAATTCAAATGGCTTTGTCAGTAATGTTTGACTGATCAATTGATTTCCGTCGCGATGTACTTAGTGATTAACCGGGTTGTCTCTCGGTTATTACTAGAAACGAGGATTAAGCAGGGACTATTCCAGATTGATACAAAACTTTACATTCGGAGTTGAAGGCGACAAAAACAAAGAGGAGGCGATTGAAATCACAGCTACACAAACATAGGCGAAGCCTTCCCGAAGGGTAGTCCGCCTGCGCGGACTAAATTATATAGCACTACCGGGATACGTTAGGACATTCCCCTGTTGCCTGTTGCCTGTTGC
>NZ_JBKHHI010000041.1:0-25478 GCF_046539235.1 Coleofasciculus sp. | reverse complement strand
ATGAACAACAAAACCCGCCCTCCCTACCGATAAATGAACAACAAAACCCGCCCTCCCTACCGATAAATGAACAACAAAACCCGCCCTCCCTACCGATAAATGAACAACAAAACCCGCCCTCTTTCACAAGTAAGCTGATGTGCATTAAAATTGATTATTCCCTGTTTCCCATTCCCTGTTCCCTTTATGTCTACCAAATGTATCCTAGTCATTGACGATGAACCCAATCTTTGCTTAGTGATCCAAGCTTGCCTGGAAACGATTGGCAACTGGCAAGTAATCACGGCTGAATCTGGCAAGAAAGGACTACAGTTAGCCCAAACTGAACAACCTGATGCGATTCTCTTGGATGTGATGATGCCGGATATGGATGGGTTAACTCTATTGAAAGAGTTGCAAAAGTCTCCCAGCACTCAAAAAATTCCCGTGATTTTACTCACGGCAAAAGTGTTTAACAACGACATCACTCAATTTGATCAGTTGGGTATTGCTGGAGTTATTGCTAAACCCTTTGACCCAATGACACTAACTAAGGAGGTAACTAAAGTTTTGGACTGGTCATAATGTAAGTATGTGGACACAACAAAAGTTAACGGTAGAGATCGTCATTTGTCATTTGTCATTTGTCATTCATAAAGGTTTGAGGACTACTCACCCTTAGAAAAAGCCGGCTGATTCATAAAGGCGTCGGAGAACAGCCATAATCCGATCGCCATAATTCAAGTCAGCCGACCAACGTCCGCTCAACTGCTGGATTAGGGGAGCAATCCCACGAGTGACAAAGCGAAACCGAGGACTAACTACTTCTTGTACCAAGGGTTCTAAACTGGCGTAGGCTTTTAATTGTTGAATATGGGCGCGAACCCCTAATCTGGCGCTGGGGAATGTCGCCCCCTCCGGATCACCCCCCACTGATCCTAAGCCACCAAAGTTATTTTGACTAGGTTTCAAGTCACCACCAAAACGGAGGAAATTCGTTTCCACCATGGCTTGAGAAAAGGCAATATCATAATTTACCCCTTCAATGGCGGCTTCTTCGCGGTAAAGCTTGGGTAAGTCGGGAAACTGAGCCAGGGCGTCTTCATTATTGGCTTTGAGAAACATCATTAACTGTACTTCTGACGTATTCCCATGTGCCATAATTCGGTCAAGTTGACCCGGACAAATTTGTAAAATTGAGCGCAAAATGACCGTGCGCGTCGCTGCATCCCAACCGACAGAGACATCATAGTCTCGCAATTCAATCGCTTTCACGTAAACCACTCCCCGATACTGGAGGCGGCGAATTCCTGGGACTGTGCTTAAATCGATACCCAAGCGATCGGCTAAGTCAATCGGAATATAGGCATTGTTATTAACAATAATGCCCTGCTCTCCATAAGTTTGATTATTAATCTTGATATTAATAGGTGGATAGGTAACATCCGTTCCATTTCCTCCCGGTTCCGTTCCCGAAACCGCCCGACTCAACGCCGCTAGTCCATCCGCAATCCCTAACGCCATTTCGCGGCGGCGATTTTGAATAATAAAGCGATCCTCTGGATTGGTGAGATAGCCAACCTCCATCAGCAGCGAAGGAAGAATCGTATCGCGGGTAAACGCCAGAAAACCCATCCCTGTCGCCGTATCCGTCTTCGCGCCTCGGTTTGGCAATTGGGGAAGACGCCGCAGCAGGGCGAGGAGGATCAGTTCTGCATGATTTTTGCGTTCGGCGTTATTGGCGATGTAGTAAACCGCCGTCCCTCGGACACTGGGATTCGGGGAAGAACCCGCATGAATTTCCAGCGCCACATCGCCGGGACGATAACGAGCATTAATCCATTGAATTGATTCGGCTGAACTCAAATCATCCGGGACAGAGAGAACCTCAAAGCCACGCGATCGCAACTCTGGGACAATCTGATCCCGCAGCAGAATCATCTGTTGAGCTTCCGTTGTACCGCCTGCGATCGCACCTAAATCGCGCCCCCCTTGTTCAATTCCTCCGTGTCCGGCAGAAATAAAGATTCGTCCCATTAGTTACTTGTCCTCAGCACTGATCATTCGCACTCACTGCCACTAATCCAGAATAAGGATTTCGGTGTCTTTCGGCTAGTGCATGAGCGTATAAGTTTTTGTTCACCTCCATCCAGAGAAAGAAATGGTGTAGAAATCTAGCCCACCCTCTCTGGGAGCCAGAGATAGTGTTACCATCAATAGTTAAATGTGGTTTTCATCTCTGGAGCGGCTATGGCTAAACGCAAAAAGCACAATCTCCAATGGATCAAGGAAACCCTAGAGCTACAAGAAGACCACAACTGGACATCCAAGCCAGGACATCGGATCTTCGTAGCAGGGCGAGGAGCATTGCGCTTTGATGTTCCCGAAGATTGGCATTTTGAACCAGATACTAAGTCGTTTCGGTTTCTGGACAACAAGCCACCCAACGATGATTGTCGCTTAGAAGCGTCCTATAATCTACTGCCCCCAGGCGACTGGGCTGAATTTCCCCTGGTTTCTTTATTAAAGCGAGTCGTTCGAGATGATGAGCGCAATATAACTGAGCATGGGGAAATTGTTGAACTCAAGCGCCAAACCGCCCGCATTGTCTGGACTCAATTCAAATTTATTGACCCCCAGGAAAACCGCGACGCCTATTCCCGCATCTGTATTGGCTTAGGTTCTGGAGTTCAATGCTTAATTACATTTGACTACTGGGTAGACGATGCAGAGCGTTTGAACCCCGTATGGGATACGGTGATGGACTCCTTAGTGCTGGGGTTATTTATCCGCGATCCCAGAACCGGATTCGCCTTCCCGGATTAGTCCCTGCTTTTGAGTCTTTCAGATCTCCGACTTCTTGAAGAAGTCGGAGATCTTACCCAAATTAAAACCCAACAAAAAGATTACCATTCGATCCGAAAGCTAAGTCTTGGGGAAAAATCAAGGGCGGAACCGCTGAGCTGAAGGGTTCAATGAATGCGCCCGATCGCCCGTCATACTGAAGCACTTGCCCAGGCGGAGTCCCCTCACTGAAAAGGCTGACAACGTAGAGATCGTTGTTTTCCGGACCAAAGGTCAAACCGACCGGTCCTTGTAAGCCTCCGCTTCCTGAGTCAACGAACGTATCGATAAAAGCCCCCGTTTGGGCATCAAATTGCAGCACTGAATTCGTATTGAAGCTGCCAACGAAGAGGCTAGCCGCGATCGCTTGATTGACCAAAGAAAGGGTAACGCCTGCTGCTGCCGTGCTGGCAAGTGCTAGCTTTAGGGGTAGAGAACCTGGTTGCATAGGAATTTTCTGGAGAATTGATGTGCAGGACTTTTTATTTTCCATGAAGACGAACCATTCGATTTGCAGATGGCGTAAGCTGTTCGGCATTTAAACCTTAATGTCAATAATAACGAAATCACGTTCAGTTAAAGCTCATATAAAAACTCGTGACATCCTCCTACACCGTAATCTTGATTCGGTGTAGGCTTCCCAGCCTCACGACTTAGCTTTCCTGCTTGTTCCCTTACGTGTCCGTATAATTTATAAGTTATGATTAATGACGTTTTCTATCACCTCGCCCTTGTTCAATTTCATCTCTAAGTTCCTTAAGTTCTTTCAGATTCAACTTCTTGGTATAACAATTATGGTTATCTCCCAACACCATCTTGCTATAACTCTGTAAACTCTCAATCCAGGGAAACTCAGTCATGCGGAAACGCCACGACACTCCCGGAAGCGGAGGTAAGTTTAACGCCTCTCGCACCACGAAACGACCAATCGTAAATGCACTGGTATTGGGGTCCCAGGTATCACCTTGGAGGTCGAGATCCCAGGTTCCAATCAAGTGAAAAACCTTGCGCGAACTCTTCAATTTAATAATCCATTGCACACTAAACCGATGAGTCCGAAAAATCTGGTCTTCCTGGGCTAACGATAGCTCCAAGATGGACGTATCCCTATCAGAAAATGAATTGGCATCCAGAGCTAATCGAATCGCCGCCAAGTTGTCAAGGGTAATCAATAGATTGTGACGGGGATTGTGTTGATTCAGTAGATACCAGGTTCCTACAGCACCGGGCGCGTCTCGTTCGACGGACAAAAGCACGATGGATTCATCAGCCGAATAGGTGCGCTCAAGAACCAGAAACGTTGGTTGGAAAGTTTCTGGTTTCTGAAAGATGCGGCGAATCCACCGAGTCAGCCATCGAAACCATTGTCGTAAACTCTGTTGCTTCACTGGTGTCGCGTTCTTAGGGGGGATATGTTAAAACTTCTCATCGACAATGGCTTGATCCGAAGTGCTTGATCCGAAGTGCTAGTTTCATGATGGAGATAGGGACAGGATTTACGCACAGTCTTCTATATGTATGGTTTGCTGCATAAAGCCGAAACCATTAACTATCAAGGCTTTGAGTGGCATTGATAGTTGCTCTTGTTCAAGTAAAAAAGGTCAAACCCTTTCATCTCCTTGCACCACTATCAGGGAAAATATACCATTGCTCCCCCTGCTCCCTCTGCTCCCCCTGCTCCCCCTGCTCCCCCTGCTCCCCCATCTCCCCCATCGTTCCCATTCCCTGACACTTTATCCCTAAATCCAGAAATTCTGAGATGAACTAACCCCAACTCGTAGGAGATTGGGGTTTCAATTTCCCCTTCCTCTCAACTTGGGCTCTTCGTCTTTTCATCTGCCCTAGTTGCTTCATCCCTCCACAATTCTTACGAATTTTCGGGTCAGAAGTAGAGCTAGAACATCCAAGACTAACGGAGCTAGTTCCTAACTCCGGTTGCTTATTTGTCGCAACATTATACATTAGCAATACGCTGCCTTTATCCCTTTCAATCTCAAATCCGCACTTGTCACAAACATGGTATCGGTTTGATAAGTCCGCCCACTCTTTATGGACTGTATGGCATTGAGGACAGCGCTGTGATGGCTTCAGCTTTCGGGTGTCTAGGGTTAACATCAAGCCTCCCTTTCCTTTTATCTTATAGGTCAGCAATTTGTTCAGATTGCCAAACCCTACTGATAAAATGGATTTGTTTAGTCCGGCTTTTTGCTTCTTCCCCTTACCCCCTTTTTTCGCCTTCTTTGTCATCGCCTTGGTGTTCAACTTTTCAGTTACGCCGATGTCATAACGACTTGCTAAATCTGACGTTACCTTATGCTGCCAGTCTTTTCGTTGATTTGCAGCTTTCCGTTGAAGCTTTGATACTTTCCGGCGATACTTTTTCCATCGGTTAGATGCCTTAACCCGCTTTTGCAGATTGGGAGCGCGTTTTCTCCTTAACTTCTTGGAAGCTTTCTTGATCTTGGGTTCCAGGACTTGGGTAAACCGAGGGTTGATTATCTCCTCAAATTCGGAGCCGTTATAGGTGGTGATTGCTGTCTCGGTTCCCAAATCGAAGGCTACCACTGACTCGTAACTTAAGTCAGATTGCGATCCGAATTTTGGTGGCGCGTCTTCTACCTCAACCGTAATTGAGGCAAACCACTGATTCAATCTCGGCTTATAGACAATGGTAAGTGTTGTCGGCTTTCCCCACTGCTTGGCTTTCCCCCGTATCCGTAAGGTGATTCCCAGGTCTTTGAGAGTGACGCGCCCATGTTCCCCATTGCTCTCCACCTTCCAGCCTGATTTCTTAGGTGAAGATGGATACATCCAACGGTCGTAATTGCGAATAGACTTTAATTTTGGGGACTTCCTTACCCCCTGAAAAAAGGCTTTATAGGCTAAGTCAACCCGTTTGACTGTTGCCTGAAGACTTAAGGAGTTGAGAGAAGCATAGTCTTCCCAGAATTTCTTGAACTCCGGTAGGCAATTCTGCTGCTCAAAATAGGTAACTGAGCGATGGTTCGCTTTCCATTCATAACGACGGTGAGCGATACAAGCGTTGTACAGGTAGGCATGAAGACGACGTGCTGTAAACAGCTTTTTAGACTGCTGTTTGCTTGGATACAATCGAAATGTGTGCCGCCTTACTACCAAATTTGACTTACCTCGTTACTTTTTGGCTCATAATTAGCCTACAATTTATAGGCTCTCCAAAGCAATAAATCGGATCGAGTGACGCCAGCTTACTCGCTATCCATCCCACCCTTTAAGACTTTGCTGGCGAATGTTACTGGCATAGCGTCAAATCCCATAAAATCGTTAGTAGCTACTCTAACGTATTTCGGTCATTCTAGGGCAGAATGTTAAATTCGCCAGCAGTATCCTTTAAGAGGGTGGGGAATTCCGCGAGATCTGTTAAAGTGAATTTTGAACTGACAATTTTTCCCAATCATCAGGTCAGTGTATGAACTCGTTAGTTGGTAAAACCCTACAGGGTGGCAAATACACTCTAGAGCAAGAACTAGGACGAGGGGGCTTTGGCATCACCTATAAAGCCACCCATCACTATTTAGGTCAAGTGGTGGTGATTAAAACCCTAGACGAGTCCATGCATCGTAACCCGGACTGCTCTCGGTTTCAGCGCCTATTCCAGGATGAAGCACGACGGCTCGCCTTGTGTACCCATGCCAATATTGTCCGAGTCAGTGACTTCTTTGTGGAAGCCGGGTGGCCCTACATGGTCATGGACTATGTAGACGGTCAGACCTTACAAGAGATTTTACATCCCGGAAAACCCTTCAGTGAAGCCACTGCCATTCATTACATCCGCCAAATTGGTGACGCCTTAACTGTAGTCCATCAAAAAGGTTTACTCCACCGAGATATTAAACCTGCCAACATCATCCGACGCGAAGGCACACACGAAGTTGTCCTCATCGACTTTGGCATTGCCCGGGAATTTAGCCTGAATACAACTCAAACCCACACTAACATGCTGTCTGAGGGCTATGCCCCTTTAGAACAGTATTTAATCAAAGAAAAACGCACCCCAGCCTCGGATGTTTACGGTTTAGCCGCCACTCTCTATACCCTATTAACTGCCCAAATCCCCACACCTGCCGTTATCCGGGAGCGTCAACCTATGCCCGCTCCCCGTGACCTCCAACCCCAACTCAGCGCGGCTGTGAATCAAGCAGTCATGCGGGGGATGGCAATTGAGGCACGTTATCGCCCTTCATCGGTAGCAGAATGGCTATCCCTGTTGCCGGATGTATCCTTTGAACCCAACCAGGAATTCGTCTCCCATCCTATATCGACCACCAATGGCGCCACAATTGCTTTAACACCACCAAAGGCAAGTTCCCGTCAGCGAGAGTCCCAGCCAACTCAATATACGCCTTGGCATCGACGCTTAGGTGTTTCTCCCGTTTTACTAGGAGTGGGGGCTGTCATTGCCACAGGTTTAGTCGGATTAGGAACGATTTGGTATCAGTCTCAAAATCTGTCAACCCCACCCGCGGCTGAACCCTCATCCCCAGAGGAACCCCTGAATCCTGATCCCGAACTTAATCATAGTGAGGAAACGACTGAACCCAGCCAGGACAACAATGCCCCTTCCTCAGAGCAGGAACAGAAACCCTCTCGCCGCTCTTTTCCAGGATTCCCCAAAAAATCAAGAGATTCAGTTGAACCCTCTCCCTCACCCACTACTGAAGATCCCTCATCCACTCCTACAGAATCACCCTCCTCTGAGGAAAAATCGTCAACTTCAGCCCCTAAACCTTCACCTAATTCATCCCCAACATCCCCCGCTCAATCTCAACCGCCAGAACCACCAGCCCCTTCTCCAGAGGTTCCCCAATCGGCTGAGCCTTCTGAATCAGTGAGCGAACCCCCGTCTGAATCTGTTGACGAACCCCTAGAAAACATGAAAAAAGCGCCTGCTCCCCCAGAAGATCCCCTACCAAAGAAACCCGAAATTACTGAGGAGAATGAGGAATGACAAATAACTTAGTTTGCTTCTTTTCGGGAGTGAGTATGACAAATGACAAATGACAACCAATACGGTTTAGCCCTACATACCACCAGTCCTCAACTCGGATTAGCTATCAGTAATTTTCAGAACGATAATCGTGCGGCTACCTGGGATTTGGGACGAGATTTATCGACTCACTTACATCAGCAATTGAGTGAGTTTTTGCTCCCAAACGCTTGGTCAGATGTGGCATTTATTGCCGTCGCCAAAGGTCCCGGCAGTTTTACAGGCACTCGTATTGGTGTGGTAACAGCTCGAACGTTGGCACAGCAACTGGATATTCCTTTATTTGCCATTTCCACCCTAGCCGCCGTTGCTTGGTCACTCATGCTTCAAGAGAAAGAGGATTCGGAAACCTCACACAAAAGAGCGATCGCGCTACAAATGCCGGCTCGACGGGGGCAGTTGTATACCGCAATCTATCAGCTATCTTCAGACGGTTCCAGCTTGACGCCACTTATACCCGATGCCGTGATGACACCCAATATCTGGCAACACGTCCTAGACAATCAAAACCTCCCCTATCAACTCATTGAGGTATCCGTTAATTTAGGAACTTGTGTCACCAGTGTATTAGACTTGGCTTATGTGGATTGGCAGCAAGGAAAGCGTCCTCACTGGTCTGAGGCGTTACCGTTTTACGGACAGCATCCGGTGACTGGAACAAAAAACGATTAACTGTGAATTCGAGGTTCTGGGTAAAGCGTGCTAAGTAACTGACTTTCTACCGTCGCCAGTTCTGCTAACCTCTGGCTGACAACCTCCCGCTCAAAATAGGTGTCCGCTAGCACCCAGTAAACCCCGTAGTGTCGGGCTTCGGATGTCATCAAACCTTGATAAAACGCGGCGAGTTCCGGGTCAGGGCAGTGAGTTGCCAGTAATCCCAGCCGTTCGTGAGAGCGAGCCTCAATTAAAGCCGCAACCAATAAAGAATCCAATAGCCGATCCGGTTCATGGCGGCGAATCTGAGCTTTTAGCTTAGCACCATAAGGTGACGGGGATAGGGACGCTAGGGGAATACCCCGTCGTTCCAGCCATTGATTGACCTGTTCAAAGTGATCCAATTCCTCACGCGCGATCGCAGTTAGCTGACGAACCAGTTGCGTACTCGATGGGTAGCGAAAGATTAAATTCAGGGCGACACCTGCCGCTTTGCGTTCGCATTGGGAATGGTCGAGTAGAATGAGATCAAGGTGAGCTAGGGCTTGTTCAACCCAAGTCCAGCTCGTGGGTTGTTGGAGGGCATGAATCATTACCCAGGGAGAATCTAACACAGGTTTTGGTGACATCGAACTGTCTTGTGAATCACAATAGGGGAAAGATGATTAGGATAGAGACTGGTATTCGAGGAAACTGGTATTTATCCATGGCGTGCTGGATGCTAAGCGGAAAAGGTGTCAACAACCCACCGTTAAATCGGAGTACCGATTATAACGGGGGCTTCTAAGATAGCCCGAGTTGACCCGACTCAGGCAGGAATGCCTACGTTAGTGGCAAGTGTTTAAGTTCTTACCTACGGATGCGTAGCTAGTCTGTAGCTCTAAAACTCAAAAGTTAAACAGCCATCTGGGAGGCAGTGCTTTTGAGAAAGTACCGACCACTAACATTGTCTAAGCTAACATTACCGGAGTAATCCGAGTGGGTTTTGTAGGTTTCCCATCAAAAAACCTGCACTGTATTTCAGTTGAAAAACCAACCAGTTATGGATATATTGCCTAGACCACTTGTATCGAGGGGAGTCGAGATCTGCCCCCGTTTCCTCCCACCAAGCTGAGTACAGCTATGGTGGAGACCTCCGAGAAGACAGATGAATTTTCTCGCTCAACCCGGAAGATAGATGTTAGCACTTGTTTTAACTAATAGATAATAGAATATCCTGACCCTGAGAATCTTGCCTACCCCTGGTAAACATACCTCGGCACACAATAGTCCAGCTTTTGGTAACCAAACTGGTGCAAGTAAACGTTTATGGGTGCTACTTATTATTTGACGACACGGATTTGGATCAATAAACAATGACTCACCGCCGGATTGTTATCGGTGACGTGCATGGGCACTACGATACCCTAATGACCTTATTGGATGCGATCGCTCCTAGTAAAGACGATCAGGTCTATTTTTTGGGAGACTTAATTGATAGGGGTTCCCAAAGCTCTCAAGTTGTTGAATTTGTCAAGCAAAGCCCTTATCCTTGCTTGCTAGGCAATCATGAGCAAATGCTATTAGAAATCCTGGGTCAGGGAGAAATCTATGGTCCAGCCCTGCAAGCATGGCTCTATAGTGGTGGTCACAGTACCATCAATAGTTATGGTGAGAATGGTGTCCGCCAAGACCATATCGAGTGGATGCGTACCTTACCCACCCATATCGATTTGGGAGATACATGGTTAGTCCATGCTGGAGTTCATCCCCGTTTACCCCTGGAAAAGCAAACGACAGAACAATTCTGTTGGATTAGAGATGAATTTCATAGCATTCAAGAGCCTTATTTTACCGATAAGTTAATTATCATTGGTCATACGATTACCTTTACCTTGCCAGGAGTACAACCGGGACGAATTGCCCAAGGTAGAGGATGGTTGGATATTGACACGGGCGCGTATCACCCGAAAAGTGGTTGGCTCACAGGATTAGACCTGACCAACTCACGGGTTTATCAAGCCAATGTTTTTAAACAACGGGTTCGCCAAATGCCACTTGAGGAGGCGGTGACAAGGGTAGAGCCTTCACAACTCTTACCACGTCGTTCTGTACTCCGTTCCTAGTGGAATATGGGGAAGCAATGTAGAGACGTGCCATGGCACGTCTGGGAAGCTGGGAACCCAAAGAACGAGGGATGGATGTTGCTACCAGAGATAATCCTATTGCAGGGGGCGAATTTTGGCTTTATAGGCACTTTCATCCAAACCATCACCGACATTAGCTTCAGCCGGATCGATCGCCTGCTTCAAGGCATTAATGCGATCGCCAACACCTGGATGAGTGCTGAGGAAAGAGGGGACAGAACCGCTTTTCTGCTGGAGTTTTTCCATGAAATTTACCATGGCTGACGGTGCGTAGCCTGCTTTTTTGAGGATGTCTAACCCAACTCGATCCGCCTCAAATTCATCTTCACGACTATTGGGTAACCGCAGCGCTAAGTCTACGCCAATATTGACTAAGGTATTGCGATCTAGACCGGCGGCAACGGCTACTCCCCTAGCGATCGCTGTCTGGCGCATTTGTTGAATCATGTGTTCTTCTTCGATATGCCCGATTTCATGGGCAATCACACTAGCCAATTGAGCCTCATTGTCCGCCGCTTCAATCAAACCCGTGTTGAGATAAATAAAACCCCCCGTAGTCGCGAAGGCATTAATGCTGTCATCCTTAACTACCTGAAACCTATAGGGAATATTAGAGCGTTGAGTTTCTTTTGCCAATCGCTGACCAATCTGATCAATGTAGCGGTTGACACTGGAATTGCGATAGAGTTGGATCTGGTTTCTCACCAACTTCTGATTGATCTGTTCTCCGATCTCAACTTCCTGGCGATCAGAAATATTGGAAAGTTGGATAATCTGGACGCCTCGGAAAATCAGATCCACCCAGGGAATTGCTTGACTCACCTGAGGTGTACCCACGATCAGGCTAAACGCCAAGATCGCTGACAAAAATGGATATAATAAACGACGACGGTGACGATGAGACCAGAAGGAGAAAGGATTAGCCATGGTACATAAAATTAAAATAGCTACAGTTGAGGCACTCAAACAATAGACGCTACTTACAGGGTATAAGTTGCCATTTTACGTCTGGCAATTTTGGTTATCCTGACATCCCAGAGGATAAGCTGAATTGTAGGTACTCGATCGCTTGCCAAACCAACTATACCGATGATCACGAACCTGTTGATATGTGCGATCGCCCAGCCATTTCATTCCAGGCATTGCCCGATAGGCTGAGACGAACACCTCGCCCATGGGCAACAGACGCCCAATTTCCTCAGCCGCCTCACTCCCTTGCCACCGACGTTCCGGGGATGCCCCATCGATGAGAATCATGCCCATTTCGCCGTCTTGGGGGGTAATGCCAAATGTTTCACAGGTGGCTTCATCCTGCATGGGAATGTAATCAAACTGCTGCCCTTGATCCAGATTTTCCAGAAGCTGCACTAACGTGACACAAAGATTGCAGTTGCCGTCGTAAATAACGTGATATTGCATCAAAGGGGTTAATCGCACTCCTTATGAGTTATCTTTATTTACTATACCTAATTTCATCTATTCCTATAGGAGGATAAAAAAAATAAGTCATCGTGTTAATTTCCGGATATCTATATATTGTATTTGATTAAATCATGTACCCTAAGGGGATACTATTAAATTTAAGGAATTTACTTAGAAGAAAGTCGGTCAATCAGCACAACTATTCTAAATCTAAATAAATCACAGTATCAGTATCAGTGTAAAAAAAATCACTAATCTAGTTTTGTTTATGTCTTTTGATAGATTCACAAAAAGCTTTTTTTCTGTAACCTGAAAGTAGATTGCGAGAGTTGAACTCTCAAAGATAAAGAAAAAGAAACACGGAGACTATTCTATGAATCTGATCAAAATAGACAAATTTTACCCCAACTATAAAGAACAGATTTTCGGTGGCGATGACATTAAAGGATATGATGTCTACTCTGATCGAGAAGAGAAAATCGGTGAAGTTCATGATGCTCTTCTGGATGAAAATGGTCGTTTCCGGTATCTAGTCATTGATACAGGCTTCTGGATCTTTGGTAAAAAGGTCTTGTTACCTGTAGGTTATGCCCGGATGGACTATGACCGTCATCGGGTTTATGTAATCGGTATGACCAAAGCGCAAGCCGAAAGCTTACCGGAATATCATGACAACATGACCATTGACTACGACTACGAAGAACGAGTCAGGAACGTCTACCGACCAATGGCGGCTAATCGCTCGGCAGGAGCAACATCGGCTCAGGCGACAACCTATAATCGCGACACCTACAGCTATGATCATGAGCCTGAACTCTACGCCACTACTGAGCAGGATCATAAAAATCTCAAGCTGTATGAAGAGAAACTAATTGCCAACAAAGACCGTTACAAGAGCGGTGAAGTTGCCGTGGGTAAGCATGTGGAATCTGAAACAGCTCAGGTATCAGTTCCTGTAGAAAAAGAACGGGTTGTAATTGAACGAAATACTCCCTCTGAAGCCCGCGAAGTTCAACCGGGTAATGTTGACTTCCAGGAAGGTGAAGTGGCTCGTATGGAAGTTCATGAAGAAGCAGCGAATATCGAGAAGAAAGCCTTTGTCCGGGAAGAAGTTGGTGTCAAGAAAGAAGTTGAGCGTGACACCGTAGATGCCAAAGAAACGGTTCGCCGCGAAGAATTAGAAGTCGATGTAGATGGCAATCCTGTTGTCAAGGGTCGTCGGTAGAATTCTGAAAACTATTGAATTTCACCGATTGAACTAATAAATTGGTGGATACGGGGGTGGGCATTGCCCACCCTACGTTTAGTAAGTTGGAGAAGTAAGCTATGATCCAAGAAGAACCTAAAAGCAGTTATACAAAGGGTAAAATAAAACAACTATTAGATCAATTTAGAGAAAAATTCACGTTCTTTACTATCGTGAATCAAAAAGGTAAAGTCCTAGGACGGGTTGAGGATTTCTGTGTAGAAAAAAATCATCAGCTTTATATGGTGATGTCTGCCCAATGGGCAAACGCTGAATCCCCCTGGTTTCTCCTCAGTCGCCAGCACATTCAGACAATTGACCCAGACAATAGAATTGTAATTGTTGACCTATCACCAGCAGAACTTGAATACTTGCCTGTATATCAAAAAAAGGAAACCAGAACAGCAAAGCCTTCCGAGGACTTACATCACTCGTCAGTAACCTCTACAAGTGCTGTTAATTCGGAAAAAGCTATGGATGCTGAAGAGATAGTGAATAGTGATCTAGAACAGTCTGATCAGACATCAGAGATAGTCGAAGAAGACATGATTCGCTTGCTAGAAGAAAAGTTAGTCGTTAACCGCAGTAAGCAGAAAGTCGGTGAAGTTGTCGTTCGCAAAGAAATTGAAACCCGTGTGGTAGAAGTTCCTGTACGGCGGGAAAAATTAATCGTTGAACAAGTTGGTGAAGAACCGAAACAACTGGCAGAAATTGATTTAGGGAAGGGAAAAGTTACAGGTGTACCCGATAGTGTAGAGACGAGTTCACCGAAAAATCCTACAGTCAAAGGTGAATTTGTTTCGCCTAAAGCAGCCAGCGATCTTTTAGCCGCGATCGCGCTGCAAGATAATCACGGCTGTGTTAACGTGCGTGTAGAGCTAGTGGTGGACAATCCAGAGCTTCAGGAAACATACCAACAGATGTTTGATCGCTGTCGTGGAAGTAAATAGGGAACAGGGAACCGGGAACAGGTAAGCAGGGGAAGAAACAAATTAAATTAGAGCTTATCCGAGCCGTATTGATATCGCTGTGATATTCTTCAATAAATAACGTTTTCCTTGCGATACTATTGTGCCGCGATTTCCGAATTTCTATGTCGGCATCTAATGAAGCAATTTGCATCTTTTCCCCTCAACCTTATAGCCTTATAGCCTTTTGCCCTCTGTCTTCTGCCCTCTGCCTTTTTGTACTAGATGACCAACTAGACCAAAATGATCAGACGGAAAAACGTGGGGACAATCAGGGGAAATAGGTGCTAATCCCAGGCGTTCAATGGATTCTGGCTGCCAACCTGGGGAAGCAGAACGGAGTAAGATGCGGTCAAAGCGGACTTTTTTATGTTTCTGTTTTTGCTGTAATCTCATTACATTAATATCCGTATCTTCAGTATAGCCCGGTTCATCACCTCTGAGAACTGCCCACATATCTTGATAGCGACAGTCGATATTACGGTTCTCATCTTGCCAAGATGAACAAAAATTAAAGTCTCCCATGAGTACAGCATGATCGGCGTGTTCTAATAGGGGAAAGATATCAGCAAGCTGAATGGCGCGGATGGGTGCGAATTTCTTTTTGCTTTCTAAATGAACCGTAGCAATATTAAAATTTTGTCCATTAAGCTGTAATTTAGCACAGAGAAATTTACGGCTCATTTGACTGATCAGGTCACAGAAAAATAACCGATGGATGGGAAGCTTAGACAGCAAGAGAACGCCATAAGGATTTACTGTTGCTCCTGTGGTGTCGGAACTATAGTAATTCTTTCTAACCCAGTCTTGCTCTAAAATTAGTTTGAGAGAGGTTGGCGTAACCTCTTGCAACGCGATCGCATCAGCATCACAGTATTGAATAAGCTTCAGTATAGCTTCGTGGCGTTGTTGACGATGATAGTCGGAAAACCAGATATTATAGGTGACCAGTGTTAGTTCACTGATATTTGTGTCACTGACAAGATCGGTTGATTGAATCCAAGTTTGTTTTTCGGGATTAAACCTCTTGGGCTTGAGTTCTTGTAGGTCTGGAGGAATATGAGGCTTGGTCATAAACTGTTTTCTAGTTAATTACTATTAGTCTAAGATTAAGGATTTCCTTTCGTCAATAAACAGAGATTGCTGCTAATAACCGTGAAAAAATCCGCCCTGTTTGAACTATAAATGAGCAACGATAATCTCTTTTTCCCTATTTCTGCCAGTCTTGGTGTCTTCGGTTACAATGGTTTCGGTAAATCTATAGGAGAATAGTTGTTCAAAACACGACCAGACAAATATCTGTCTGTTGATAACGCTTGCTTTATGAAACCCCGAATCATCGTTTGTGGCTTGGGTCGCACTGGCTATCAAATTTTCTCACTATTAAAGCAACAGGGCGCCTCTGTGGTCGGAATTAGCGATCGCCTGGTTCCTGGTAACTGTCAGGATCTGATTATCGGCGATTTTCGCGCAGCCGCCACCCTACTCGCCGCGGGAATTCAGGAGGCGCAAACCCTAGTCATCACCTCTAGCGATGATGCCTTGAATCTGGCTATTCTCACCCAAGCCCGAGTCCTCAATCCCCGGATTCGGATTATTAGTCGGCTATTTAACAACAGCTTAGGCGATCGCTTGGATCAGATCCTGCCCAACCATGTTAGCCTCAGTGTTGCCGCATTAGCCGCCCCTGTGTTTGCCTTTGCCGCGATGGGGAATCAAGCGATTGGGCAACTGCGATTATTCAATCAAACTTGGCCCATTCACGAAGAATACATCCATGAGTCTCATCCCTGGAACGGGCGTCGGTTAAATGAGTTGTGGGAAGATCGATCGCGGATGTTGATTTACTATCGACCCGTAAAAGGGCAGGTGAGTTTGGTGTCAGCCGTTGTGCAAGGGCGAAAATTACAACCTGGCGATCGCATAATTGTTGGCACTCAACCCAATGTCCGCAGCCGTCGGGCTTCTTGGTTACGCCGACTGTTTAAAGTCCTCACCAACCTGCGACAGTTTCGGCATCATGGTCAACCCATTCTCGCTGGCACTTTCGCCCTACTCCTAACCATTTTCATCGCCACAGTCACTTATATTAGCGTTCAGTTGAATACCTCAATTGTTGACGCCCTCTATTTTTCCGTGGGTATGATTACTGGGGCTGGCGGTAAAGAAGAAGTGGCAGAATTAGCACCTGACAGCATCAAGATTTTTACCGCGGTGATGATGTTAGTTGGGGCGGGTGTGATTGGGATTTGTTACGCCCTACTCAACGATTTTATTTTAGGTACTCATTTTAATCAATTTTTAGATGCTGCCCGTGTTCCCAGTCGCCATCATTATATTGTTTGTGGCTTGGGGGGTATTGGTGTCCAGATCATTAATCAACTGCATAGTCATGGCTATGAAGTGGTTGTCATTGAACCCGATACCCACAATCGATTTCTCGGTGTTGCCCGTTCCTTGGGAGTCCCTGTGATTATCGGTGATGCTAGTTTGGCGACCCATTTAAAAGCGGCGAATATCCATACAGCGGAAGCCTTATTAGCTGTAACCAGTAGCGATATGACCAATGTCGAGATTAGTTTAAGTGCCAAAGCCTTAACGCCCAATTTACCCATCGTAGTGCGAAATCATGACCCCCAATTTGCCCGAGGGGTGCAGCAAGTTTTTAATTTTGAGGTGGTACTTAGTCCCACCGAATTAGCCACACCTGCCTTTGCTGCAGCCGCCTTAGGCGGGCGTATTTTAGGAAATGGTATGACTGGGGATACCCTGTGGGTAGCGTTGGCAACAACGATTACTCTCAATCATCCGTTCTGTGGACGGCGGGTGAAAGATTTAACCCTAGATATTGAGTTTGTTCCTCTATATATTGAAACCCGAAATCAAAAGCTTCACGGTCGAGATTTATTGGAAACAGCATTAGCGGCAGGTGATGTTTTATACTTGACCATGCCAGCGTCACAATTAGAACAGTTGTGGCGAGTTAACCCCTCTCAGTTGTTGGCGAGTTGAATCTGGGGAAGGTGGAATTTTGACCCTTCACTGTGGAAAGAGGGTATGGCGCTTGTGTAGGGGCGGGTTTTACTATTATCGTTTCTTATCTCACCACAGATGTGACTAAACCCGCCCCAGCCGATGTGTAGAGGCGGGTTTATGGATTTTTCTATAAGCTATTGATCAAGCAGAAAAGCCTCCTGAATCTAAGGCTAAAGCCCTTACTACGAACTTACGAACTCAATCTCATGCATCCATTTAGATGTGCCACGCCACTCCACAAGCCCCATAGCGTCAGCGTACTAATTCTTTAGATAGAGAGATAAATAAATCAAAATCCTATTTTAGGAAGAGGAAAATTCTCTCAGAGTTGTTTAATATTGGTCGTAACGTCGAAATTAAGAATGTAATTATGCCATCAGAAGAACAAACATTTAAAGGTAAACAAACTACAACTGCTGCGGGAGCTAGAACAACGGGACTTGAGGCTAAAGATCCCCAAGCGGATGAGCAAGCGTCCAAGAAAGACCCGGAAACCATCGCGGAAGCAGAAGGTGAAAACAAGCGTGTAGAAGGTGATCCGAATCAAGGGACTGAATCTCGCTAGTATTCTCCCGGTTTGGCTGGATTTAGAAACAGTCTAAACTAATAAAACTGGTAGAGACGTAGCGTGCTACGTCTCTATAATACTGGGGCTTTTTAAACAGCTAAAATTGTGGATTAGATTTAGCTATTTTATGGGCGCACGTCAGTGCGCCCCTACAATGTTAATCCCTGACATTAGGTGTGCCACAGCCACTACGGAACCGGACAATCCCCTAGGGGTTCAACAGGCAGTTGGGGGATCGAAATGATGCCATTATTTGCCCTTGTATCAGCTTTGAATGTACTGTCAGCATCGGTGTAATTGAGTGAAAAGCCATTCTCACTGGTATTATTCCTTAACTCTAAACAGATAGTCGATTCCGGCTCAAGATTAGTTAGTGATCCAGTTTGTACTAAAAAACCATTGGCATTGTCAACAGCACCAGAATTTCCTCTAAATGTATTGAATCGGACACCTGCAAAAATTTCTGACTGATCCTCCGCTAATATAAACGCGCCAAAACGAGCATTATCTATTATTGTATTGCTTTCCAGTAGTAACTGGAGCGTTGAGTTATTGAGTACATCTATAAAAATGCCATCGGGTTGGGGAAAATTTAGGTCAACACCCTGAAAGCCATTACCGTTAACTAGATTTTCAGTGATTTCTAGTCTCAATGTGGCAGCTTCTTGAATGCTAACACCGATACCATGATCACCATTATTGAAGATCTCGTTATTGTCAATCGTGACTCCTAAACTGGAGTCCCCGATCATCAAACCAGCAATCCCTAGCGTTTCATTATCAGAAATCAGGTTATTTTGGATCAGGAATTCTCCTTCAGCAGCTGCCGTAGATTGTACAGCAATTCCCCACCTCTGATTTCTAGCGACGGTATTTTCGTCAATCGTTACAATTCCACGAGAATCATCCAAAAACGTGAAAATAATCCCATCCAACTGGTTGTTCAAAATACTATTGTTTGTAATATCAAATATCCCCTGGGAATTATTCCTGAGAAATAGGTTAATTCCATTAAACTGATTTTCTGACAGCGTATTATCTACAATCGTAATTGTTTCATCGGAATCGGCAAATAATCCAATGAAAATCCCGTCTTCTTGATTGACCCTAAGATTATTATTTGTAATAGTGACTATTCCATCGGAATTATCTGCTAGTATCATAGCAATTCCATCAAATTGGTTGTCTGAAATTTCATTGTTGATAATTGTGACGCTTGAATTGGAATTGTTGACTAGCTCAGAGATAATTCCGCTACTGCCATTGTTCAAGATTTTATTATCATTAATGTTAAAGTCAACATTGTCAGCATTGGCGAATCTGAAACCAATGCCATCTAGTTGATTGCCCACAATTCGGTTTTCCGAAATCGTTACTGTACTGTCCTCAGTATTAAACATAATAATAACCATCCCATCGCCTGTCGTATTGACAATCTGATTCCTGACCAGGTTTAGATCAACTGAACCCGCTGTATTGCCAATAAAAAATCCGCCATTACCCAAACCACCTGTCGTATCAATACTATTATCGGTAACAGTGACATTTCCCGTAGCTTCAAGTAGCACTATACCCGCTTGAGTGGAATTCGCGATCGCGTTCTCCCGAATCGTGACTGTATCAATGTTTCTCCCCTCAATTCCAAAGGTACCTGCATCAGGGATATAAAACCCCGATAAAGTGGTTCTATTACCCATCGTTACCGAAGCCGCCGCACCTGGATTAATCGTGGGGAGTACCCCTGCATCTGATAGCGGTAATTGCACAATTCCTCGTTCTATCGTATCCAGTTGCTGAATTGGACCCGTAGATAACACCTGCACTCGATCAGGAATTGTAAACGGCGGAATCCCTGGATTGGTTCCGGGTTGTACATAAACAATATCATTGCCATCAGATACCGTTTTATCTAACCCATTCTCAACTCTACCAAACGGATTTTCAAACGTACCATCTCCCCCCATTTCGCCCAAAACAACATGCTGAAATATATAAGGTTCACCTGTTTCCGGATTCGTCGCTGACACCTCTTGGAAATCATCTTGATGATCAATCACAATCGCATTAGTTCGCTGCACCGATTCTGCTACTCGTGCCAAAACTCGATCATCTTCCTCCGTTAACCCCTGAGGGCGACTTCCGGGAAATGTCGCTCCCACTGTAAACACTAAATTTGTGCCAAACAAATCATCATTTTGTAGGGACAACCCCAGATTAAAATTATCGGAAGGACGCGCTTCCAATCTTACTCGCCATCCCCATATCTCTGAAGTCCCTTCCGCATCATACCAATACAATCCCCCATAGCCGCGCAGATCCCCATCTGTGCCAATTTGAGCAAGTTTTGCGCCAACTTCTGCATCCCAACCTCCCATGGCGGCTTCTTTGTTTTGCCCCTGTTCTAAAATCAAGAAATTGCGGCGAAAGAAAATATCTCGAACTCCAGCATCACCAACTCCTTGGCGCGTATCGCCAATAGGTAAATAACCATTCACCCGAAAATCCCAAACAGTTCCTAAACTTTCTATGCCTAACCCCAATTGATTAAAGGTATTGTGACCTGTATGGCGGTTATCATAACTCATATAACCGCCCCAAATTCGATGGGAATGGACACTATAGGTACGATATCCCAGGATCAGATTACCCCCCAAATTGGCATCATCGTTATCCAGGAAGAATCGCCCTTCCAGAAACGTCAGATTTTTACCTGGAGTTTGTAAAAGGGGAACAAATCCCTCTAGGCGGGTGAATCCATCAAATCCACCACCAGAACTCCTATGTCCAATTCCTAAACGTGGTGTAATTCTTAAGTTATCAGCCGTTTCGGATGCCGCCTCTGTCTGCGCTAGCATTGGTGGGCTAGAGATAGAGAGGAGGAGTACACTGATTAATCCCAGTTTTGTGTTTTTCATTAGTCTGAAGGCAGAATTGAGGAGAGATGTTCCGGTGGAACCTTTCTCAATTCTGGTGAATGTCTGTAAATTTTATATTTATACATTTGTGACCTATGTCACTACCTAACCTTATCACAGATCACGATTTGCCTTTTAGAAAAATCACCAACTATCTTTTAGGGCGATCACAAAATTGATCTAGAAAATCCTTCATAATTATGACAACAAAAATGAACATTTAATATTTGTGAAGTCAATGAACGTTACTCTGCCTCAGACAAATATCGAAGACTTAGTGACTAAGGTTTTAATGAATCGCTGCATTACCCCCTCCGATCAGCAATTTTTAAAATGTGCTTTACTGTATAAAGATAGCTTAAAGGAACATGAACGAATTCTGATTGAACGAGTTTTTTATGGGATACGACATGGATTGCTGCAAATCCTTTAATCCACATCGGTTTAGCGATTGTTTGGGATAGATAAATTCCAGAAAGTTGGGCTGGGCGTGTTCCCACCGATAAAACCTTGTCCTCGAACGAAGTGAAGGAGCCGGAAGCGTAATCCGTAAAATTGCCGCAAAGGAAGCCGACACCGACGTTGTGGGTAAGGTGTAGGAGGATATCACGAGTGTATTCTACCATTGGGCATGATAGTTCCGGCTAAGGAGGCGTCACTTAAGTCCGCTCCGATTAAATTAGCGCCAATTAAGTTAGCCCCATTCAGATTGGCATGACTCAAGTTAGCATCCGTTAAATAAGCCAAAAGCAAACCGGCTCGCTGGAGATTCGACTCAGCTAAGTTGGCATATTCTAAGTTCGCCTCTAGCAAATTAGCCCCTGACAAATTAGCTTTATATAAATTGGCTCGGTTCAGGTTGGCTTTGCTGAGTTGGGCGCTCTGGAAATTGGCTTTTTCGAGGAGCAATCCACTGAGATTGGCGAGACTGAGATTCGCATTTTGTAAGTGGGTGCCAGTCAGATTAGCCCCCGTAAGATTCGCGTGACTCAGATTCGCACAACTCAAGTCAGCCCTTGACAAATTAGCATGACTCAGATTAGCGCCCTTGAGATCCGCATCACTCAAGTCAGCCCCGGTTAAATTAGCATCTCGCAAATCTGCCCGATGTAAATAGGCTCGAATTAAGCAAGCGCCTTTCAGGTTTGCTCCCCTTAAATCTGCTTCGCTGAGAATGGCTCGATTTAAGATGACTCCCTTCAAATCGGCGGCTTTGAGACTAGCGCGACTTAAGCTGGCTCCCGTACAGTTTGCCTTTGCCAGTTTGGCTCGTTTCATTCTGGCATCGATCAGACTTGTGCCAATTAAGGTAGCATGTCGTAGATCCGCATCGAGTAGAGTAGCGCCCGTGAGAATCGCACCACTCAAATCTGCTTCCCTGAGAATTGCAGCCGTCAGATTGGCTTGGGAAAGCGTGGCTTCAATCAATAGTGCATTCTTGAGATCAGCCTTGCTTAAATCTGCATCTTTAAGCTGAGCGCCAATCAGTTTAGCTTTGGCTAAATTAGCTCGCTGCAAATGGGCAGCACTCAAATTAATGCGAGTCAGGTTGGCTTCAGTTAAATCGGCTCTGATCAAATTAACTCCGGGGAAATTGCGTTCTCCAGTTTCGTGCAAGTTCAGAATTTTTGCCTTAGTTAAACATTGACTTGATTTCATAAAATATGCTTGATTTTTGGGATTTTTGTTAGCTATAGGCTATCTGTTTTGGGATTGACAAAATGTTTTGAATTGGGATTTATATTTTCCATAGCTGAAATCGTAAATAAATCCCAAAGAGGATAAGATTCCCCTGAAAAAGGGGGATAATCAAAAACAGTAAATTTGTCCTCTATAGGGTCGGAGTTTAACGTGAATTAAATCCATCTCCCTATAAAAATATTAGATACTGAGTGCCATGATTACTGAACGAGTTCGATAGACTAATCGTTATTAACGATTATCTTTATCTTCAAATCAATGACCATAAATAAGTTGGTGGCAACTCTGTTGGTATCACCTCCAAAAGTTGGCATAATGAAAGCCCAAAAAATAGGTTGAATTTATCGCCATTCACGGTTTTAGTTCTGACCAATTCCTGAGTCTAGGGCGGGATAAATAAGTAATCAGCGAATACCTTGTTTATACCCTGTTCCTGGGTAAAACTGGAGTTTTTTCCAAGGGAAAAACTACGGTTTTCACAGTAAAAATGGTTGAAGCGAGATAAAGCTAATCAATATCCCAATCCTGAATGCAGGAGATAACTGCTCACCGATATTGGTTATTCCAACCGCTACAAAAAGTCTTTTCCTGACGATAAATTTTCATGCCAACCAGGTCTGGGCATTAAGCTAGAAAAATCGCTGCTCGTTAATGCCCTAGTGAATTGTACTGCTGCGCCCGAGTCTTGAGAAGGCGTCATACCGTTGGAGTTGAATTGCGTTAGTTTGTTGTTGTAACCGATCACCCAATTGTCAGTCACGATAAAGGGCTTCCTTCGATAGCCATCGGTCTCCCGATTAGAGATCCCCTCAGACTATACGTCGCCGACAGGCTGACTTTGATTGGCTGAAAGGATGGCAAGAAGCCCCGTCGATAAAACTCATGTTTTAAAGATAATCCCTGGGTGTCAGATCCGGCAAGGTATGATTCATGGCAAAATGGGGCGAAGATGCCCATTCCGCTCAAAAATCATCCCCAAGACGTTCTCATTGCTGTCATTGGGGAGTTGAAATAACAATTTTTGATTCACGAGTATGTATGGTAAACTATTGTGATACAGGTTTTACAAAAAAGCAACGTTTTCCTCTATATGATTCCCTAGGGGCAAACGTGCCGGATGTCTACCGCACACCATACCGATGATAACCACTGCCTCATCCGACCCAAAGCTCTTTGGCTATTGGGCTTATCTAGCTATTCAAAAACATTTCCAGAGAACCGTTCAGTATGAAACTGATGTTCTCAAGGATAAAGATCCCGAAGCGCTACACCAAATGCGCGTAGGGATGCGACGGCTACGGACAGTGGTGAACGGTTTTGCCCCAGCCCTGGTATTACCCAAAGCTGCTCGTGAGAAAAAGATTGCTAAAGTGGCGCGACGGCTGGGACAACTGCGGGATTTGGACATCATGCAAGATGCGCTGCAAAATCAGTATCTGCCCACTTTGCCCAACTCTGAGCAAAAAATAGGCAAAAAAGTATTAGCAACGTTGGAAAAGCGACGTCACCAGGTCTTAGTTCAAGTTCAGAAAACTCTCAACGACAAACCCTATCAGGAAATGAAACTGGCATTTCAAGATTGGTTGCAGACGCCGACTTACGGAACTTTTGCCGAATTTCCAATTGATCAGATTTTGCCGGATTTACTGTTACCGTTTGTGAGTCAGTTTTTCCTCCACCCCGCGTGGCTTATAGGTGTACAATTTTCAGACGGACAGAAGCAGGTGGCTCAGGATCTGAGTTTAGAGGATGTGGTTGAACTGTTCAGGGTTCAGGGTTCAGTGTTGCACAGTTTGCGCAAACAAGCCAAACGAGTGCGTTATCAGATGGAATTATTTACTGACTTTTATGAGACGCCTTATCAGGATTATGTGAAAGAAATTAAATCGATTCAGCGTATTTTGGGACAGATTCAAGACAGTTTCGTCTTGGCAGAATTTCTGTCGGATTGTCTGCACTCAGAAATTAAGAAGAAACTCCCAACCCTGGTAGAGCAGTTGAGTGGCGATCGTTATCAATTATGGCAGGAATGGCGATCGCTCCAGGAACGATATCTCCATCCCCAAACCCGCAAGGATTTGCGTTTAATTGTTGTACACCCAGTAGAGAGCGGGACTCACACCTCATCGGTTAATATCCAAGAGGCACAACATGCCAATTTGAGTACTTAACATTAAATATTGAGATGATTTAATCTGTTGATTACCGAGCCTTTACCTTGATTGCTTACAGTAGAGCTGCCCTGCTATACCAGCTTGTAAAAATCTGGCTGGAGAGAGTTGCAGCCCATGATTCCAACTTCCAGAGCCGTTTTGGACGTAAACCCGACTCAATCTCTTGGTCAAGCCGAACTTCAAGATTCACGTCGATTGCATTTTTATGCTAAAGGCGACAAAATTCCCATAATTTCTCAAGGAGTTTGGCAGGTTTGCCAAGGTTTAGTTCAGCTCAGTACGCTTTGCCAGAATGGGGAAGAAGTGTGGCTAGGTTGGGCAGAGCCTTCAATGTTTTTTGGTCGTTGGTTTTCTCTGCTGAGTGCTTACCAAGCGACGGCATTGTCTGACATACATCTGATTTGGTTTTCTCTAGAGGAGATCAATGCTTCACCGCGATTGGCTCAGATGATATTACCGCAAATCGTCCACCGGATACGCCAAACTGAGGCACTCCTAGCGATCGCGGGTCAGCGTCGAGTTGAAGATCGTTTACAACACTTGTTGCGGTTGATACAACAGGAAATGGGTCAACCTGTACCCGAAGGGACTCGTTTGAAGATGCGCCTGACGCACCAAAACCTTGCCAATGCGATCGGTACGACTCGTGTCACCGTCACCCGACTCCTGAACAAGTTGAAAAATCAGGGCAAGATTAGCTTTGACAGCGATCGCCACATTATTATTAAACCAGATAGCTTTAAAAATGTTGCTGAGTGGTAAGACTTTAGTTTTGAGTTGAATTAGGTTTGGAGTAGGGGCTTGGTCACCAAGCCCCTA
>NZ_JBKHHI010000040.1:0-25625 GCF_046539235.1 Coleofasciculus sp. | reverse complement strand
ACCTATTATGCTGAAGATGACCGACAGCATTTAAGCGATTTTGTCAATAACCGAAAGCCAAAAGATTCGTGAATTTCAGCGTAATCGTGACTCCACTCAATCGGGTCAATTTGTCGTTAAATTAGGGATGGATGACAAGTTACTCACATTTGAGTTAAATCTTGACTTCATTCAAGGAAAAGTTACCTACCGCACCAGTTCCAGTCATAGTTATGGTATTCGAGATGGCTTTTTACCGCCCCGAGAAATTAAAAAGTTTCTCAATCCAGAGTTTGTCAATTTGTTTGTATTTGATGGAGAACTTGCCAACAGTTTACTTAATCCGAAACAGACTCGCGCCCGGGATGCCATAGATTCTCTGTTTCAGTTATCCTTGTTGGAAAAAGCCGCCCATTACTTTGAGGACAATTGGGAACGTCATGCTCAGAATTCTAGCTCGAAATCGACTCAAGGATTAACTCGGCGTCAAAATAATTTAAATCGGCTGAAAACTAAGCGAGATAAAATTAAAAGAGAACGAAACGCTTTACAGATACAACAGTCTCAACTGAAATTAGGTATACAGGATGCGGAGCAAGACTATGACCAATCATTGGGCAAAGATCAGAATATAGGAACTCGTTTACAAACGATAAAAGTTCAGCTTGATCAGGCGGAAAAAGTCGTCGAGATGGAAGTGGAAAAGACAAGGGATAAAATGCGAGATCCGCAAAGACTTATCCCTGGTTTAGCTGCATCTTTAATTACCCTGAAAACCAACTTAGACCGTCTCAAATTACCCACCTCCACATCCAAAGAGTTTTTTGAAGAATTAGCTGAGGCGCAAGAATGTGTTTGTGGACGCCAGATGGATGATATGACTCGTCAAGCGGTTCGCGATCGCGCCAAGCAATATCTGGGAGAGGATGAAGTTGGCGTACTCAATCGGATTAAATCGGATATTGCGGATTATTGTGGTGGAGATCCAGAACAGTACCACCAAGACTTTCAGAAACAGTTGCAAGGGTTACAAAAATTAATCAGAAAGCGAGATGAATTCAAAACAGAATTGCGTTCTCTGGAAGAGGAACGTCTCAAACAAGGAGATTCTGAATTAGAAGCGAAAAAGCAGCATTTAGATAAGCTACGAGAACAACTGGATCAGTGTAACCAACGCCTAGAAGAAATTGAGCGATCGCCTCACAGTAAACCCAGTGAGGATACTGACTGTCTCAAGGAGTTGGAGTTCCTGATCAGAAAGGCTGAAGACGATGTAGCCGAAGCCACCCATACCTTAACCCTGAAGCGCAAAACCGAAATTGTCCGCCGCATTCTTAATCAAGCGCATCAGCAAGCCAGGGAAGAACTACGAAAAATTATGATTGAGGAAACCAATCAGCAAATTACCCAGTTATTATCCAGAGATCCGGTATGGTTAGAAGATATCCAATATTCGCTAAAACTACAAGGTCGAGGGGGTGCAAGCGTGGGTCAAACTCTATCCGTTAGCTATGCATTTCTCGCCACTTTATTTAACCGTAGTAACCACCAATTACCCTTTATTGTCGATAGTCCAGCGGGGGCGTTGGATCTAAATGTGCGTCCCGAAGTAGCGCGTCTAGTTCCTCAATTGGGTAACCAGTTTGTCGCCTTTACTATCTCCAGTGAACGGCAAAGCTTTGTTGATAGTTTACATCAAGCCGCTCAGGGAAACGTACAGTATTTAACCTTATTTCGGAAAACGTCTCGGATGGATGCGCTTTGGCAGAATAGTGATTCAAATCAAATCACAGAAACTATTGATGGGGTGATGGTAACAGGAAAAGACTTTTTTGAACGTTTTGATTGGGATGAGGAACTTTAAAGAAAAATGGATTTTCAATTACGTAAGGATGCTCGGAAATGGTTTAAGGATATTTCTCACCATTACCCGATTCTTTTTGATCTATACTATTTTTGCTTGATGGCAGGTTTTGCCGCTGGACGCCCGAATACAGAAATTAAGGCGGATAATTTAGATGATTTAGTTGGCTACTTTCCGGGAGACTTCCAATCTCGTGGGCGTCTCTTGGTTGGAGTGTTAATTCAGGTACATTTATCCCGTTTAGGGATAGATTTAGATGAGCGGGATGATGTTTACCGTCAAGTCGCCAAACTGGTTGATCCTAACTCTCCTTCGTATCTGTCAAATGAAGGGGTTCGGTTGATGAATCAATACGCCCATGGTGGATTTGATGTCCTCTGCGAACATTTTAGCGATCGCCCCCGCTCAATTGAAACATTTCTGAGGAAATATTCTCGTTGTATTAGCGATTTACAGCGCTTTTATTGGGGGATTTTGCTGTAACCAGCAGAGTTCGGAAACGACGAGATAGCCTCCCGTTTTGAGAAGGGTTCGCCAGGATTTTAGTCCGGTTTCAAACCCCATGATATAAATTGCCCCTTCTGACCACAATATGTCAAAGATATGGGGGACAAAGTCTAAGGACAACATGGATTGATTGACGGGATTAATGTTATCAGAAACGCCCTCAGCTAGCGCCCGACGCTGCAATTCATCTAAAAAGGGTTGATGAGTATCGACGGCGGTAATCTGTCCATCGGTTAGTTTGGCGAGTTCGATAGTTTGCATTCCTGGGCCACAGCCGATGTCTAAAATTTTGGGTTGTGGGGGTACATTGGTTAGTAGGGAAAAGGCTTTGCGGGTGGAAGCGTTATCACCGGGGGCTTCTCTGGGTAGGTTTTGATGAATTTCAAAGAAAATGTTCATTGGGTATGGGGTGTAGGGTGTGGGAAATTTTACATTAGGGAGGGCGAGTCGATAAAAGTAATCAGTTTCCGATTAACAAGAGTGCAGCGACTCGCCCCTACAATGCCTATATTGCTATGTACTATGAAGTGTTTTCTCCTCAGCTAGAGTCTACTTCTGCTTGTGTCTGAGGATTGAACCTGCACCAATGGTACTAATCACCAGTAACCCTAATCCTGTTGTCGGTTCGGGAACGGTAGCTGGTTCTGTAAGATCAACCAATTCGTACCTGAGATTATCAAATGCAAATTCTTCGTATCCCTCGTTAAACGTTATCTCAGCACGCAAAAAAGGTGTGGTACTTTCGATACCAAAGAAACCACCCAAAAATTCAGGATCGGGTTGAGCCTCACCAGAAAACGTTCCCAGAAGGTTATAGTCAGCATCAAATAATTTAACCGTAAAAGCATTTGCTAAAACGTCAGCATCAATAGGAATATCAAGGGGAAACCCTTCGTATTCACTTAAGGCAAAGCCAAATCCCAAGCGATTTTGGAGTTCGGGAAATATCAGCGACAGTTGCTTACCATCAAGCCCAAATGTAATGTTCGGTGAGGTAATGTTATTGGTATTGAGAACAGCCTCGCTGTCGTAGAGATGACCGAGATGGAAAACATCGTCGATGATAAAATGATGAGGCCAGGTATAGTACTGGATAAAAGGCTCAATACCATCAGGATAATCAAGCCAAGTTTCCTGTCCGGAAAAATCATCGATTCCGATCAGGTTAAACGTTCCTGGAATCGGCTTAGCGACGGTTCCTCCCCAGTCAAGGACAACGTTATTGTCTCCGGGATCAGCGCGGAAAACACCAGTAGAACCATCCGCCAGTTGTGCCGAGAATGCGATTTGACTGGTATCATTAAATCCTTTATTAGAAAAGCCTAAACTGGTCACGGTAGAGCCAAAGAGTGGATCACCAATAGCAATTACCTTATCCGCAACAGGATCAGCCCCGGTAAAAATTCCGTATTCCCCAGTATTGAGTTGAGCGCCAAACGCTACAGTGCCATTATTGTTGATAGCCGGACTGGAAAAGGAACTAAATACTCCGCTAGTATCGGCAAGGGTTGTGATGGAACCGTTACTACTGGTGAAGATACCTGTACTTCCATCATCTAGGAAAGCTGGGAAAGCCAGATTATCCCCATCATTAAGTGAAATTTTGCCAAAGGATTTGAATGACCCATTCGTGTCGGCTATGGGGGTAATTGAATCTCCATTAATAGTAAATAGACCTCTACGCCCATCATCTAAAAATGCTCCAAAGGCTACAGTTTCCTGGTTATTCAGGTCAAATGTAGTCAAATACTTAAAGTAGCCACTTTCGTCAACAATGGTTGTACGGTTCACACCATCGCTGGTCACTAAACTAAAATTCCCACCACTACTAAATAATGTTAATTCTTTGAATGCGACACTGCCCTTGTTGTTAATAGCGACGTCTCCGAATAGGTCATCGAATAGACCATAGGCAGTTGGATCGGTGGCGATATGAGTAGAGGTGCTACCATTGCTAGTTGAGAGAACCCATTGAGGATGATGGGAAGAACCGACTTTTGCTACAAAAGCGACAGTATTGCTATCATTGATATCCTGGATCTGAAATTCCCCCATATTAGGGGTAATGGAGGTCAGTGATGCACCATCGCCGGTAAAAATGACTTCCCGATTATAACCGGAACGGTAGTAATAATCAGCTAGCGGCAATTGGTCTAAGTCCAGTCTAGCGGTAAAGGCTACAGTTCCCTGATTATTTATTACGGAATTTCCTATACTGTTATAAGGACCGCTATCATCAAAAATGCGACTAAAGGTATAGGCGTTAGCATCTCCCATCCCTAATAAACTGAGGATCATACCCATTGCTGTTGCCATGGATAAGCGATACATCGTTGGGTGTTTCATTGGAATACCTCAAAGCAAAACGTTAACTGTAGAAGTTGGAGCGGTACAGGGTTCGTCTATCATGAACCTTCTGTGCTTTCTAGGTACTTCCCTGCTTTTGGGATTTTCCACCTCAAGTGGGACAACAGGTTAGTGATGTTGATTTAGGGAAGGCGATGGGGAAATACCTGCGGTTAAGCTGACTGTTTTATACAGGCTGGAAATATTTAGATGAGGTCTACTCGCCTTAAAGGTTTACTTTTTTGCCAGCTAAAAACGCTAAAATAGAATGCCTACTCTTTAGTATTCTCCTAGGAGGGTATAAAAGTTGTGAAGATTTGATGAAGACTTGGCAGTTAGATGAAGCTTTTGTGAAGATGGGGGGCGGAGGGAGAGTCAATACAAGCGATAGGTAGTCCGACCGAGCTAGTTAAAACTGTCGCATACCATAGGGGTAAGATAGATTGGGCAACCTGTATCAATTCATCGCGCGATCGCATCCAGTAAGCAGATCCCCTATTTCTACTATTTAGGCGGCTAAAGGGCGACCCGATAAAATTGAGTGGATACCGTTGTTAATTGGTGCAAGCGGGTCGCCCCTACCGTTACGATTACGATTCAATTCCACATAATCTATTAGCATTCACAACACAGGTGGAAGTCCTACATCTCTAGGCTTGACAAATTTACCATTAAACCCGACAGCTTTCCCTTCAATTGTTCTGGCTTCGGCTAATTCTCGCCGCAGTTCTGCTTTTTCCATCCCATCCTCTGTCCCCGCAATGATATAAATCAGTAATCGGGCGGCTAAATCTCGTCCTGATACCATGATCCGCTTCTTATTTGGGTCAAATAATACCCCATACCACAGGGATTGGGGTGTCTCTATATGGCTAAATCCTCCTTCCGCGTCGTATTTACAGAGTTTCTTAAATACCGTTTTTAGTGATAACTTTTTCTGAAATACGACAATTCCTAATGCTTGGGTAAAGGCAATTTGCCCGACGGGACGGAAGAGGATATTCCCCTCACCGCCATTTTTCTCAAAGCTGAAGCGGCGTAGCTGGGGTGTTTCCTCTCCTTGTTCCAATCGTTGATAACTGGGTAAGCTGGCTAAGTGGTCAAAAAACTGATTAAAGGTGTCAATTCCGGCTTCTAATTCTTCATCATCGGGACGCATGGGGATTAACCCTTTCTTCTCCGGCGGTTTCCAGTGAGGGAATTTATGGTCTAGATACCGTTGAGACATTTCAGTTAACGCCTGGAGGGTGGTTAATACGGTGGATTTTGCGGCGACGGTGGCGCTATCCCAATTAACACGGGGATTTCGTCCAGGGACTTCTTTTAATAAGGGATGATTGACGGCGATTTTGCGGGCGACGATGGAAAAGCCGTCATTTTCATTTAATAGCGCCAGTTGTCCTTTACTTAAGCGTAATGCCATTAAGTTGACGTGGACGAAAATAGACCGGACGCGCCGCCTTGCGGCTTCCCGGGTTTCGCCTTGGGCGACGGCGGGGATAAATTCAATACCGATTTTTTCCTGGGCGAGGCGTTGTAAGTAAGCGGGGTCGAGTTGGTATTCGTCGATGAGGTCGTCTATGGTAATTACTCCGCCTACGGGTTTCTTGTTTTTGTTGTAACGTTGCAGTCTCCCGGTTTTAAGTAAGGTCATGAGTCCCTGGACCCCCATGAGTCGGTGTTGACCATCCAGGGCGAAGATGGATACAGCGGGGGAGACATCCAGGAGTCCCACGGTTTGGTTTTGGTCAAGGGGAATGAAATCGGCGGCGGATTGGCGGGCGCGTCCTTGTTTATCCCATTCTTTGGCTTTGGGATTGTCTACCCAGGTGGGGCTGTGAACGACGAGAACGGCGGGGAATTTGTGGGCTTGGCGGGCGGCGAGGTATTGGGTGAGGGGGGCTTGACGCGACCAGTCGAGGGGACGTTGCAAGATTTCATCGACGGTTTCTTCATCCCGGATGACGTTATCGGTTTGGGGGTCGAATTTTTGCCGGAATAGGGGAAGTTGGGAGGCGAAGCGAACGCGACTATCTAACCATTCTAGGGTGACAGACCCGATAAAGGCTTCGGTACTCCCCATCTGGGTTTTCTGAACCAGGAGGCGATCGCTTCTGGCTAAATGGCGATCCAATAGCAGGGCTAACGCCTGTCGATCCTGGCTGTCTTGTTCCAGGATTTGGCTGGCGATGTCTGCTTTGGGCTTGTCGGGGCTACTCATCGGTTTTATAATATTTTAGTCTGTTTTTAAAAATAACTGTTTTAATATTTTTATGTCAAATAGGTTTTTAAAAACTATTTTTGTGCCATACTAGGGATGTCACCTGTGAGGGCTTGTTGGGGTGGGTTTAGCCAACAGCTACAGCCCTCACCCCCAGCCCCTCTCCCAACCCCCCTTCCCCCTGCGAGGAAGGAGGACTAAGGATGCTTCGCTTTTATGGCACGGGAGAGGGGAGTAAGAGAGGATCTTACTTTTCACCGAAAACCTATCAACAAAATCCGCCATGAACCAATATTTTAATAACGACAATGAGTCATCCAGTAAAGGTTTTAGATCCGAATTATATTGAGGCGTATCGGACACGAGTGCAATGTTTCGCAGGTGAGTTGAAAGCTGCCAAAAATCAGGTTGCGCGTGTGAATATTGCCTTAATCTTAGCGGATGCAGCAACAACATTAGCACGGCTGGAACACGATGAGTTACAAAACCAAAATTCCTAATCCGTAAATTAAGGGGAATCAACCCAACTCTATTTTGTTTTGTCACGATTACTAAAACTTTGACCAAGGACAAAGGACGAATGACAAATGACCAATCACCAAGGACTGATTCCTTCTTTTGAGTATGTTTTACCCGCAATCCGAGGGATTCAAGCGGGACGGGAATATTATGTGTCGATGTGTCCGGTGCGATTTATCCCTAAGCTGTTTGCGAGGGAGGATGAGGAGAATCCGCCGGATCAGAGAGTGGCGCGATCGCTAAATCCGAAACGAGTCCCAGATATTGCCAACTATATCTTGAATAATCCTGATAATTATACTGTTTCTGCGATTACCGCCGCGATTGATGCTGATATTAATTTTGAACCCATTGGACAACAGAAAGAAGGGCGAAAAATGGGGCGCTTACGAGTTCCCATGGATGCGCGGTTTCAGATTACTGATGGACAACATCGCTGCGCGGCGTTTGAGTGGGCGCTGAAGCAAAATCCGGCGTTGGGGTATGAGACAGTGGCGGTTATTTTGGTTTTGGATATTGGGTTGCGCTATTCCCAGCAGATGTTTTTGGATCTCAACCGTTATGGGGTTCATCCCGATGCGTCATTGGCGATTCTCTATGATTATCGCCATCCCCAAGCGACAGTGGTCAAAGCAGTGATTAGAAATATTAATCTGTTCCGAACCCTAACGGATAGGGAACATCAGACATTACCCGTGCGATCGGGGAAGCTATTTACGCTGCATACCCTTTATAATGCTACGTCTATGCTATTGGCGGATTGGCAAACGGCTGAATTGGAACAGCAGATTGATTTGGCAATCCGGTATTGGCAAGCTGTGAGTTATTGTATTCCAGATTGGGAGGCGGTGAGACAACGGACTGTAAGCGCTAGGGAGATGCGACAGGATTATGTTCATAGTCACGCGATCGCACTTTTGGGATTGGGGGCGGTAGGGTCAGTGTTACTCTCGGTTTATCCGAATAGCTGGGAGGAACGGTTGCAAGAATTGCGGCGGATTGATTGGTCGCGTTCTAATCCCGATTGGGAGGGGCGAATTATGGTCAAGGGTCAGATTTCGCGATCGCGAACCAGTGTCGGGCGGATGGTGGCTTATTTGAAAGGGTATTTGGGTTTACCGTTAACCTCACAGGAGGAAGAGTTAGAGAATGCTAGTGATTTAGTCGGGAGGGAAAATAGTCGTCAACAAGACCAGCAAAAACAACGGTTCATTCGGCGGAATACAGACCAATTTATCGTGATTCTCTCGGCTTGTGGGAATCCGGATTTTAGACAGACTGAGGATATTGGCGTCCCTACTCTAAAATTACCTGTTCACTCCCTTGAGGAAGCCTCTCAAATCTGTCAAGGATATATTCTGGAGTATGAGTTAGGCGGGGGGAACTGGACAGGTGGGCAAGTTTTGGATGCTAGAACCAATGAACAAGTTGGTTATATCGCCTGTAGTGGCAAAATTTGGACGGAGTTAGAAGATTGGATGAGATTAAAATGATCACCACTATTTACATCCAGCTTAACTTAGTCCAGGTTAATTCGTTTTAGCTACAGAAGAAAAAAGGTGATCAGAGACAAATGATTGAGTCAGGAGGCAGAGATGAGTCAAGGACAGCAATCAGAAACTCGGCGAACGCTTGCTTTCTACTGCGATTGCTTCCCTAAAATCAATGTATATAAGAATAAACAACGAGGAGGCAAAGCCCTAAATCAACCTGTACTGTTGTTGTCTGTCATTGATTTAATTGCCCAAGGATTAATCCAAGAGAATAAGGTTGTCATTTCAGAGGAATTAATTGATACGTTTAAACGATATTGGAGTTTACTGAACAATGAAGCGTTTAAAAATAGTGATTTTGCTTTACCCTTCTTTCATTTAAAGAATAGCGAAGGTAAATTTTGGCATCTGCAATTTAGTGCTGCTTACGATGGAGGTCGTCCGCAAACAATCAACACGTTAAGACGTGATGTTGATTATGCCTATCTAGATGATCAACTTTTTGAGTTAATCCAAGACCAGAATCATCGACAAGAATTAGTTGATGCCCTTGTTGCCGCTTGGTTTTCATCCCAAAGAAAAGCATTAGAGGAAATTATCAAAATTAATCAAGCGTTTCAAGATAGTAGTCAAGACGAGGAAGTTGAACAAGCTAGCTGTCCTACCCAATCGGAAAAACGACCAAAGTTTTATTTGAAAAAGTCTCTATTTAGAGATTCTATATTCCGAAAGACTGTAGTGCATATCTATGACTATAGATGTGCCTTCTGTAGACTAAAAATTACTCGTACCCTTACTCAAAACATAGTAGATGGCGCACATATTAAACCTTTCTCCGAGTTTTATGATAGTCAAATAGACAATGGATTATCACTATGCAAAAATCATCATTGGGCATTTGACCATGGTTGGTTTTGTCTAGATGACAACTACAAAATCATAATCGCTAATGACTTGAAAGAAGAATCACCACATAGTAGACCGATGAAGGATTTTCATGGCGAAACTATATTACTGCCCAGTTCTGAGGAATACTTTCCCAGACTTGAGGCACTTCAATGGCATCGCCAAACTAAGTTTGTAACCTAATCAGTCATCAATCACAGTAGTATTAACGAGATTTCAGGTATGACAGATAACCAACAGATGTCACTCTTCCCACCACGTACTGTGGCTGAGTTAGTGGAAGACATAGAACAACTCACTCAAGAAATACAAACGTTATATTGCGAGGATAATATACCATTTGTTATTGGTTGGTCAGGGGGTAAAGATAGTACAGTTGTATTGCAGCTAGTATGGAATGCGATCGCAGCCCTACCCCCGGAAAAACGCACGAAAACAATTCATGTTATTACTAATGACACGCTAGTAGAAAATCCTATTGTTACGGCTTGGGTACGTAAATCTTTGGATCGAATGAAGATAGCTGCCCAAAAGCAAGGAATGCCGATCCAACCTCATCTCACGTATCCGGCTATTCAAGATACATTTTGGGTTTGTTTAATTGGCAAAGGCTATCCCGCCCCCAGAAATCGATTTAGATGGTGTACGGAACGCTTAAAAATTAAACCAGCTGACTCTTTCATCCGCGAAGTGATTAGAACGAACGGTGAGGTGATTCTGGTTTTGGGAACTCGCAAAGCTGAAAGTGTCAAACGGGCGGCAAATATGGCTAAACATAGAGAGTGGCGGGTGCGCGATCGCTTAAATACGAATCCCAGTCGCCCTAACTCTCTCATTTACCTTCCCATTGAAGATTGGCGAACTGATGAAGTTTGGCTTTATTTGATGCAGTGGCAAAATCCCTGGGGTAATCATAATAAAGACTTATTCTCCATGTATCGGGGGGCAACAGCCGATAATGAATGTCCCCTGGTTATTGATACGTCTACCCCTAGCTGTGGTGATTCCCGGTTTGGCTGTTGGGTTTGCACCATGGTTAATAAAGATAAGTCCATGGAGGCAATGATCCAAAATGATGAGGAGAAAGAGTGGATGCAGCCTCTCCTTGATATTCGCAACGATTTGGATATTAAAGACGATCACGATAAGAGAGACTTCCGCCGTATTTACGGTAAAGTCGAACTATTTGAACGCAATGTTGATGGTGAAATCTCAGTTAAACCGATTCATGGTCCCTATACGAAATACTGGCGGGAACATTGGTTAAGACGAGTATTAGAAGCCCAAACCCATGTCCGGAATACTGCGCCCCCAGAGATGCGCGATATCACTCTAATTACTCCAGAAGAACTTAGTGAAATTCGCCGTATCTGGTTAGAAGAAAAGCATGAATTTGACGACAGCTTACCTCGTATCTATGAAGAGGTTACAGGCGAACCCTTCCAAGATTCCCGCCCTAGCGCCGAACGCAAACTTTTGGGTAGTGATGAATGGACAGTCTTAGAAGAAATCTGTGATGCGGATGAAATGCACTTAGAACTCATGGCAAAACTTCTGGACACTGAACGCCAATATCATACTAAATCCCGACGCGGTATCTATGAAGCCCTAGAAAAATGTTTTAATAGTAGTTCTCGTTCTCGAGAAGACGCGATTGACCACGCCCACTATCAGCGACATATGAAAAATACGGTTCAGGATATCAAACAGGATTTGTCAGAGGTTCACGAATTGAGACAGGCTTGGGATAAGCCGAAGCCAGAGACATCTAAACAGCTATCCTGGGCGAGTTTGAAATTCCCTGAACCCGATTCTAAGGATACTGAAGATGTAGACAAATAGCAAAAACATTGTAGAGACGTTGCATGCAACGTCTTTATAATCGGTGTTCTTCGTTCGTAGTAGGCACGAAGCGTGCCATAAGCGCTAAAGCGCTTACTACAAACTTAATACAAACTTGCTACAAAGTGACATTTCTATTAGGTTGAAGATTATTCCTGATTTTATACGCCCGTCCACATTAGCCCTTGACTATGATATTTCTGGAACTCGCCCTGCAAAACTTTGGTCCCTATCAAGGGCGACAAGTGATTAACCTCCGTCCCAAAACCACTAATTCTACCCATCCGATTATTCTCTTTGGCGGGATGAATGGGGGTGGAAAAACTACCCTAATGGACGCCATTCGCCTCAGCCTCTACGGTTCCCGCGCCCAATGTTCCACCAGGGGAAATTTAAGCTATAACGACTTCCTCACTCAATGCGTTAACCGTAACACTCCGCCCACGGAAAAAACCCGTATCGAATTAGCATTTGAAGTCGTAGAAGAGGATAAACCTAGGATTCTCAGAATTGTCCGCTATTGGACAAAAGACCCCAAAGATGGTAAAGACACTTTGGGTATTTTAGTCGATGAAGAGTGGCCCGATAAAGCCCTGGCAAATACCTGGGATGACTATATCGAAAATCTGCTTCCTCTGGGTATTTCTAACCTGTTTCTCTTTGACGGTGAACAAGTCAAAGAACTAGCGGAACTAGAAACCCCACCCCCGCTAGTAGTAAGTGCAATTCAATCCCTGCTTGGGTTAGAATTGGCTGAACGCTTATCCACAGACTTAGATATTCTCGCCAGTCGTAAGCGCCGAGATATTGCCAATCAGAACGAATTAGAAACCTTAGATAACATTGAAGCCAAACTTATTGACCAAAAAGAAAAACAGGAGGCGGCGAAACAAGACTTAAGCGCCCTTAAATCTAAACTGGACTATGCTGCAAAAGAACAACAGATAGCCTCGGATAAATTTGTCTCCGAAGGCGGTAAACTTGCCAGCGAACGCAGTCAACTGGAAGCCCAATCGAAAACCCTGATTGAACAAGCGAATCAGGTGCGTCAAGAGATGCGAGAATTGGCGGCGGGTGTGCTTCCCTTGTCTCTGATTTCCCCGCTATTGGAACAAGCGAAATCCCAGGCGGAACAGGAACAAAAACAGCACCAAGTCAAACTGACACGGCAGGTATTAAAAGAACGGGATGCTCGTTTAATTCAGTATATCAAAAAAATCTCCTTAACCCCCAAACGAGTGAATCAGATTCAATCGTTTATAGAGACAGAAAACCAAGAACTGGATCAAGAAATTGCCGCCCAAGAGGAACCGTGGTTATTGGCAGATGAACCGGCTATCACTCGCCTAGAAACCCTGCTGAACTACGAACTCTCAACCGCACAAACCAACGCCCAAAGCCAACGAGAACGCCTGCAAACTCTAGAAACCGACATTGATGCTTTAGATCGGCAAATTGCCACCGCCGCGTCTCCTGAAGCGTATAATGCCCTGAAACAGGCATTTACTGACGCCCAAAATCAAGTGATTAAGGTGAAAGCGGCTTACGAAAATGCTTCTCGCCGCTGTGATGAAATAGATCGTCAAATTAGGGAAACGAAAAAGGAGTTAGAAGATTACGCGGATGAAACGATTAAACTGAAAAATAATCAGCATATTATTAATTCTATTGCCAAGGTGCAAACCACATTGGAACTTTTTCGGGAAAAATTAACTCTGAAAAAACTGAACAAACTGGAAATTGAAGTTACTGAATGCTTCCGTTATCTGCTGCATAAATCAGACTTAGTTCACCGCGTCGCTATTGACACCCAAAGCTTTAGCCTGTCTCTCTATGATCCGCAAGGACAACCAATTCCCAAACACCGTCTCTCGGCGGGGGAAAAACAACTGTTAGCGATTTCCTTTCTTTGGGGACTTGCCCGGGTTTCGGGGCGTCATCTTCCGGTGGCGATTGATACACCGTTAGGACGGTTAGATTCCTCTCACCGGAGTAATTTAGTGGAACGGTATTTCCCTACAGCGTCTCATCAAGTTATCCTGTTATCCACGGATACGGAAATTAGGGAAACTGAGGTAAAACGCCTACGGGAATTAGACGCGATCGCGCAAGAGTATTGCCTGAATTATGACCCCAAAGAACGGCAAACGATTGTGGAACCGGGTTATTTTTGGTAAGAATTGGCAGAGAATGGGTTGGGGTAGTTTCGCGATACGTTCTGTCGAACAGACTCCGCCAACGCCTTTTCCCTGCTGATTCCTATCGGGGCTAACGACAAAGCAGAGGGCAGAATGCATAAGGCATAAGGGATATAACGATAAAGTACCCCAGCACCAACCTTTCGGGGCGCAAGGCTTGCGCCCCTACAATTCCCACAAATTGACATGCACCCCTGCTTTATTTGGCATCTCCCGGTTTTTTCAATGTTGCCAAATATTTACCCAGCGCTTCTGCTAACTCTTGTTCTGGGGTTTTCTTTTTCGCTGGAGGTTTTTTCTTCGGTGCAAAGCCGCCAAAGAACCACATCCAAAACAGGGCATACATTGCAATTATTACAAAACCAGACATCATAATGATAAATCCTAAAAGACACTCGTGAAACAAGTCTGCTGAATTTCTTCAAGATAGAATAAATTCTATCCGGATAAAAACTCAGCTAGTTAGCACCCTCTTTTAGCGATTTCAATACGATTTTATCCTCTATTATTTCAATAGTCTGGTTTCCCACCTGAATTTGAGGATTAAATTCAGTTAAGAGAACCTCAACATCAGGCGCTGTCCCGGATTGAACCGTCATCACCACAATAAAGCGATCGCGCCCTGTGGCTTGAATCATTCCCCCCGTCTCACTGGGGATAAATTCCAGGTTCACGTCAGAGGGTGTAACAAAAGTTCCTTGCATCGTCGCCCCTGATTCCGCCTCCAGGGTAAACTGTTGACCTTGAATCGTCACGTCTTCCTGGGTATGCATAATCCAGGTTTGATCCAGTTTTTCGGCTTCAACCACCTGATCCACGAGGACAAACAACCCCGGTACACCGGATGCACCACTATAATCCACCGCTAGCGATCGCAACCAGTTATTGTGTTGTAAGCTAACCATACCTGACCCATCCGGATTTGCCTGAAATCCAGTCACTTTCGCCGTCTTCCCCGCCTGTTTTTGGGGTAACAACACCACATTTTCATCCCTCTGTGTCCCATCAGATGCCGATCCTGCTGTCGCCCAACGCCCTCCTAAGCCCCAAATTCGGAAACTTCCCGCATCGGGAAATGACCAATGTCCGCCTCTGGGTTTCTCTCCCTTGACAAAAATACTGGTAACAAAATCATTTTCATCTCGCCACTGATTGCGAAATGTAAAGAAGCCTTTTTGTTCATCCACCACTACCCGCCCCCATACCTTGGCGGGGTTCTGGGGGGTTACATCTTGGGGATATCTGGCGAAAATATACGCGGCTTCATGGGGTAACTCAATACCAAAACTGTTATCCCCATTCCTCCCCCAATGACGGTTAAAGAACCACATCACTCCCGGTAGCAGCCGTTCCGGAACTATCCCCAATCCCACCGCAAAGATAGAACCCGTGGGGCTTAAGCGATGACGCCCATAAGTGGGAATCGCCACTTCTCCATCTTCACCCACCATCCGGGTTACATACTGGGGTAAAAACCAAGCGGCGTGCGATCGCGTGACCAAATCTTCCCCCAATACAGTCTGGTACGCTTGTAAAAAGGGCATTACCGTAAGAAACCAGGGTTCGGTACTGTAATGATCACCCTCCGATCCAAAACCGCGATCGCCAATGCCAATGGTAAGATAGCGTTTAATATTCCGTTCCGCCACTTTCAGCCAACGCCGAGTCTCTACATCCCCCTCCTCCAGTAGCGCCAACGCCGCTAACCCAGCCGCCCCTCGCGCCCTCGCATTCCAGTTACTCGCCGGGTTAGGATTCCAGCCATCACCCGCCGTTCCCTTCACCAGCAGGGCGGTTTGAGTGGCTAACCAATCGGCTACCTGTTGTACCTGTTCCTCATTCCAAGCCGGATAACACAAATCATACGCCAACGCCACGCCTGCAACTACTGTAGAATGTTCCAGTAAACGGTGTCCGGGTTGGTTCATGGAATTAACCGTAATCTGCCAAGCCGTGGTAGCGGCGGCTTGATCCTGCTGGATGAGGGAGAGGAAACAATACCCAGCAGCGTGATAGCCCCCGGTTGGCACATAGCCATCGTAATAGATGGGTTGATCAAGACTCCGTTGCAATTGTGCCAGAATTGCCTCACCCCTAGGCGTCTTAGCCTGCTGACGCAATTGGGGAAGTTGATCTTGGCGAAAAATTAACCGAGGATGTTCCAGGGGGCGCAGAGGAGGATGATTTGCCACGGGTTGTGACCAATGGGGACGAATGATTCCCTGGACTTCTCCCTTGACAGGTTGGTCATTTACTGTTCCAGAATAGGTGCCAATTAGTTGATTATCCTCATGCAAGCGCAGTTGGATATCATAATCCGCTTCTCCTTCCAGGGATTGCCAAGGATCAGGATAAATTTGCATCTGCACATCCAGATTCCATAATTGTCCCCGTTGACTTGTCTGGAGAATTCCCTGATGATCCGCCTGATTGAACTTCGGCGCAAATCCCCACACCTCGCGATCGCATTCATTAGCATCACAGACTAAATCGAGGGTAATATCCTGATAAACGGGTTCTCCTTCCCAAGTTTTCCATACCCCACGTTTTAGAGTTAAACGAATATCTCCGGATAACCTAGCTGGATCAATCATTTCTGCTGGGGAAGGATGAGAACCGCCTAGCCAGAAGAGAAATGACGCGGCGATTAAATAAAGGATTTTGTTATTGGTCATTCGTCATTCGTCATTGGTTAGATTTTCCGTAGGGTGGGCGAGATTTATAACCTTTAAACCTTTATATTACCCGGCGTTGTTCTCTTTCCTCACCGACCATTGTGTTTCCTAATTTATCCAGGGCTACACTCCAGTTGTACCACGCTAATTGGTAATTGGGTTTAATTTGAATCGCTTTCTCATAAGAGGCGATCGCACGTTGATAGTCTCCCAGATTTCCCCAGGCTAACCCCCGATTATTCCAGGCTTCGGAGTAGTCGGGTTTAATTTGAATCGCTTGATCAAAAGACGCGATCGCACCCAGAAAATCCTGGTCTGCCAGTTGCTGTTTCCCTTGATTTAACCAGGTTTCGGCAGCATCACTCTCGGTAGTTTCTTCTTGTTCCTCGTCTCCTTTATCTTCCGGATAGGCTACCCCTTTCCCAGGGGGTTTCGCCAACAAATCCTTACCAATCTCTGCGGCAATTTCCCCCAATTCTCCACAACCGACGCCACTCATCTGCAATAACTGCCAAGCCAATTGATGATCCGCCTGTGGCAATTGGCGCAACTGCTGCCCATACTCATACAGCCACACCTTAAAATAGCGATCGCTACTCTGATCACCTAAATGTTGCAATATCTGTTCCCGGTTCCATCCTCGATTCACCCCAGTTACCAGTTGCCGAAATAGCTGCTGATACTCGGCATCACTGAGGCGTTTTTGCCGCCGCCTGTATTTTTTGGGTTTGAGAAAGGGCGGTAAGATTGGCTGAATTAGCCGCACTAGCCATTGCCAAAACCGCTTGATCATCTGCTTGTCGGAAAAGGGTTTATTGTTTTAGCGTGATCCCTTAAAAATTGTAACATCAAGCCGTTTGTAGGGGCGACCCGCTTGCAGCAATTAACAACGCTAGAAACAGGGCGGGTTTACCTAAGTTACCCGTTTTTGCTGACAGGTTATCGGTAAAACCCGCCCCTACATACGGTCGGATCGCCCTCTCCTCAAACCCTTGAGTAAAAACCTATTTCTTGAGACTAAAAAACAGGCTTTTCCCGTGGCTTCCCCCTTTCAAAGGGGGACGGGAGGGGGATTCAAAGGGGGAATGTCAACACTTAATAAAACCAGACATCCCTCTATCGTTGAGCATGAATATAGTCCACAAAATAGAATCGGGGTTCTAGCCAAACTTTCAGCCAAGTGAATCCAGCTAAACCCAAAAATGCCATAACCATTAACGGTAAACCCAGACGCAAGCGTAACGCATCGGGAAGTAAAGCGACTCCAGAAACTGTTAGCACAAAGCCCCCTAAAAGTACAACTTGTAAACGCTGCACCGTCTTCAAAGCGGTGCTACAGCTACGACAATGCTGGGTATGTTGTCGGTAACGATCCAGCACTTCCTGGCGGTTATCGTTAATAGAGATTGTATCTGAAGGATTTAGCCCCACCTGATTCCACGGTAGTGTTCCTTGGCAGTATTTATCAAACCATTTACGAAACTCAATCACAAGGCGATCGGCACTGGTTAACAATTTATAAGCCGTTTTCCAGCTTTCCACTGATTGGCGTTGTTGGAGAAAACGCTCTTGTTGATGCAACAAAATCATATCCCCATCCAGTACCAGATTGCGGACGGTGATATGATTCCACCAGCGCGGGGTTAACCGCGATAAAGTTTTGGCAAAATTACGAGGAAACTGAGCTACTATCCGGGATTTGCCGGGAGCGATCGGGATACAGTAAGTTACTAATCCCAGCTGCTGTCCTTTATCGCCAAAACTGATAGCATATTCCAAATAGCAAGGCGGTTCAAATATCATTTTTGTGTTAAAACGTCCGACAGTATTCCCCTCAATTCGATTGGCAGTTGATTGGACAATTTCGATAGCAATGGGCTGGGCTTGGTCGCGATTTCCCTGAACACCGTGATGGGCAAAGGCAACATGGCTAGGATCAGCAATATTTTCGACTAAGGTTTGCCAATCATAGTCCAAGTCACGCACCATCGAAGACCAAACAAACCCTTTACTGGCATCAACTTGAGGCGATAGGGGGCGAGGAGTAGCAGCCGCTAGTTCTGAAGAATTGGTATCGGGCCACACCCAAAGTAAATCATTTTCCTGGCAACAGGGAAGGGTTTGTACACAGATATTATCTTGATTCTTGGTCACAATTTGGGGAGTTTCGGCTTGGGGAATATGAGTACAGATGCCTTGAGAATTAAATTGCCAACCATGATAACTGCATACCAGGTTTCCTGTCTTCTCGTCAACACGCCCTTCGCTTAAGGGTGCTAACCGATGAGGACATTGATCCAGAAAAACACGATAGGTTGCTGAGGAAGGGGGTTTCCAAATCACCAAGCGCAACCCCAAAACGGTGACGGGAGTGGGTTGTTTGGGGTCGAGATCTTCAACTGGGGAGAGGGGATACCACTGTTGAAAGAAGTTAAATTCGCTTGACATAAGTGGGTTATCCTATAAAAAGGTAAAAAACAGAAGGCTTTAAGGTTTATGATATCTGGTTTTTTACCTCTTGTTAATAGGTAGGTGGGGTCTGCATTAGAGTTTTTGGGGGACTGTTGCGATTGGTGCAAGATGTGAACCCCTGATAAATGTAATATTTATTACAGAAAAAATACACAATAAAGGCGCTTGTAGGGGCGACCCGCTTGCATTAATTAACAACTCTTGTCCACCCAATTGGATCGGGTCGCCCTCTCCTCAAATTTAACTTGACACAATAGCACGTTAGTAATAAAGTATTTATCCGCAAATCTTTATGTTATTCATAACCGATACAACTCTTATCCGGGAAACGTTCAGATGTAAATTAAAATTAATTAAACCTAAATTAGCTATCGTTTTCTATAATTTTATAACGACAAGGAAAAAAAATACTGGCACAAGCGAAAAAATTGAACTAGATCCTTCCTTAACTCTTACTCCGATGAAATCTGCTCAATGGTGCTTTAGCTGGTTGTTTCTAGTTCTGGGTTTAATGTTGGTAGCGAAGACAGCGCCGACTACGAACGCTGAACCGATTACCGCTGCCTCTGATGGTACGGGGACAGTGATTACACCGGAGGGAAATCAGTTTAACATTTCCGGGGGGAGTCTGGATGCAGATGAGGCGAATCTCTTCCACAGTTTTCAGGAGTTTGGCTTAGATACAGGGCAAATTGCCAACTTTTTAGCGAATCCGCATCTGAACAATATTTTAGGGCGAGTGGTTGGCGGAAATCCCTCGCTGATTAATGGGTTGATTCAGGTGGCAGGGGGAAAGCCGAATTTATATTTAATAAATCCAGCCGGGATTGTATTTGGTACAAATGCCCAATTAAATGTTCCCGCTGATTTTATCGGCACAACCGCGACAGGTATTGGGTTTGGCGATAATCTTTGGTTCAATGCATTTGGGGATAATAATTATCAGCAGTTGGTAGGAGAACCCAATCAATTTGCCTTTGATTTATCCCAATCGGGGACAATTGTCAATGCTGGAAATTTAGCCGTTTCTCCGGGACAGAATTTAACTCTATTAGGCGGAACTGTAATTAACACCGGGGAACTGACGGCACCAGGGGGACAGATTACAATTACGGCAGTTGAAGGGTCAAATCGGGTCAGGATTTCTCAATCGGGACAGTTACTCTCATTAGAGATTACTGCGCCTCGGAATCAAGACGGAGTATTATTACCAATCATGCCATTAGATGTCGCCGAGTTGTTAACGGGTTCAGCGGACAAGGTAGAGACGGGAGTTGATATTACCCCATCGGGAGAGGTACAGTTGGCGGATTCTCAGATAACTGTACCAAACGAAACAGGAGTTGCAATTATTTCTGGCACAATCGATGTTTCCACGAGTAACGAAACCATTGGCGAAACCGTAGGGGCGCACAGCAGTGCGCCCTCTTCCTCACCCTCAATTGGCGGTGAAATCAATGTTATAGGCAAAAAAGTTGGCTTACTTTCCGCCAATCTTGACGCCTCTGGTATCAATGGTGCTGGTACGGTAAGAATTGGTGGGGATTATCAAGGAGAAGGCACAATTCCCAATGGTGATATCACATTTGTTAGCGAAAATTCAACCATTAATGCAGATGCTTTAACTGATGGGAATGGCGGACAGATTATTGTTTGGGCAGATGAAGCCAGCCGATTTTATGGAACAATTACAGCACGAGGCGGTAGCGAAAGTGGTAATGGTGGCTTTGCTGAAATATCGGGTAAAAAGTATCTAGATTATGCTGGCACTGTTAATTTATCAGCGATGCAAGGTCAATTGGGTAGGTTACTATTAGACCCCGAAAATATAACCGTTATCGCAGGTGAAAATACTCCTAATCAACTAGCCGCAAATGATGCATTTAATGATCCTGGAGAAGATAACACGATTAACAATGGCACGATTAATGCTGCCGTGGCAAATGTAATTCTGCAAGCGACCAATAATATTACATTTGATGCACCGATTAATATTAGTGCAAGTGGGGTCGGACTTACCGCTCAAGCCAATAACGACATTGTTGTTAATCAGAACATCAGAACGAATGAGGGTAGTGTGACCCTTAATGCTGATTTTGATAACATCAATGGTGGTCTTCTCAACATCACCAATGCCACGATTGATACGGGAGGTGGAAATTTCATCGGCACTGGTAGGGGTAATGTTGCCTCTACTGCTGGCGTTACTATTAATAACAGTACTATTAACACGGAAGACGGCAATATTATCCTTACGGGTACGGGAGGAAACAGTGGGAACGAAAATTTTGGCATTTTTATTAACAACGGTAGTGTAATAGAAACAACTGGAATTGGAACAATTACCCTGAATGGCATAGGCGGTATGGGAACAAGTGTTAATGATGGAATACACATTGTGGGTACAGATTCCCGCATCTCTTCAGGCGATGGAAATATTATTCTGAATGGTACGGGTCAGGGTAACAGTCAAGGAGATCAGAATAATGGTATTTTTATTTCAGATAATGCTGTGTTGGAATCAACTGGAGCCGGTAATATTACCCTAACTGGTATCAGTGGAAATGGAATAAGATTTCATGATGGAATACAAATTGGGGCAACAAATGAAAATGCCAGTATCCGCTCAGTCAACGGAAATATTATTCTAAATGGTCAGTCTAACGGGACTGAGGGCGCAAATCGGGGTATTATTTTCCATGAAGGCAGTAGAGTTGAGGCAACTGGAACAGGTTCTATTAATATCAATGGTTCTGGTGGAAATGGAACTATAGACAACCATGGTATTTTTATTGTGGATGGTGCAGGAGTACAAACAACTGAAGGGACGATTACTATAACGGGAACAGGTAGAAATGGCACAGATACAAATCATGGCATATTTATTACCACAAACAGCAGCGTCAATTCAGAAGATGGTAATATAGACCTAACAGGTACTGGAAACGGTAATGGTATTTTTCTTGTGAATGGTGCTGTAATCGAATCAACTGGAGCCGGTAATATTACCCTAAATGGTACGAGTGGAAACGGGGGAAGGTTTAATGATGGGATACAGCTTGGGGCAACAAATGGAAATGCTATTATCCGCTCAGTCAATGGAAATATTATTCTGAATGGTCAGTCTAACGGAATTGGGGGCGGAAACCGGGGTATTATTTTTAATGCAGGCAGTATAGTGGAGTCAACTGGAACAGGCTCGATTAATCTCAATGGTTCCGGTGGAAATGGAGATACATTCAATCACGGTGTTTTTATCACTGATAGTGGAGTAGTGCAATCAAATGAAGGGACGATTACTATAAAGGGAACAGGCGGAAACGGGACAGATTTGAATTTCGGAGTACAAATTTTGAGTCGTTCTAGAATTGCTACTGAAAATGGTGATATCAGAATAACAGGTACAGGGGGCGGGATTGGCAGGGATAATGCTGGTATTCGGATTCAAAATAGCGTTTTGACATCGACCAAAACAGGCAATATTTTCCTAGAAGGCATCGGCGGTGTGGGAACAATTGCTAATCGGGGGATAAATATTGAAACGGGCAGTAGAATCACCTCAGTAAATGGAAATATTGATCTAATTGGTACTGGCGGTAATGGTACTGGAGAAGAAAATCACGGTGTTTCGATTCGAGAGAATGCTTTAGTTGAATCAACAGGAACAGGCGCAATTGAAATAACAGGTACAACTGACGCAACCAGTAATGGAGTATTCGGTAACGATGGTATTTCCATTGTTTCTGGTGGCGGTGTAGAATCTACCGGAACTGGAAACATTACTCTCGTGGGAACAGGTGGACAAGGGACGATGAGTAATGAGGGTATTGTCGTTATCGAAGAAAACTCTAGAGTTACGTCAATAAACGGTAATATTTTCCTTCAGGGAACCAGTCAGGGAACGGGAACAAATCATTATGGAATTTGGGTGGGTGGATTTACTGTTTTAGGGTTTGGTGGCGGTGTTGTTCAAACAACGGGGACAGGTAATATTAGTTTAGAAGGAATTGTTAACGGCGCAGACAACCGCAGCGAGGGAATTTTAGTTGGAGATGATGGTGGAATTGCCGCTATCGGATTAGGTAATATCAGCCTCACCGCGAATGAAATCAGATTGGGGACAATTCAAGGCAATACTCTACTTCAAATACAACCCCTAGACCCCACTTTAGGGATTACAATTGGCAACACGATTAATGATACTCGCTTGAATCTCGATACTAATGAACTCAATAGTATCCAAAACGGGTTTACTCAAATTGTTATCGGACAAGATAATAATACAGGTACGATAACCTTGGCGGGTGATGCGACATTTAATGACCCCGTTACCTTACAAGCCAACTCAATTAACTACACAGGCGGTACGTTATTCGGAGAAGACAACGCCACATTAACGCTATTGGCAAACCAAGATATCAGCACAGGCGATATTTTAAACCCCAGTCGGGACATTACTTTAACCAGCGATAACGGAACCGTTACTACGGGAAATCTGAATAGTTCTGGAAACAGCGGCGGTGATATTGTAATTCAAGCAGAACAGGCGATTACAACGGGCGAAATTAATACCAGTGGGAGTATTGGTGATGGCGGTAATGTTACCTTAGACCCCAGGGGTGATATTCAAGTTAGCACGATTAATGCACAAGGCGGGAGTAGTGGAAACGGCGGTGAGGTTGATATTACCACACAACAATTTTTCCGGGCTACGAACGATTTTACTGACCAAAATGGGATTATTACCAGTATCTCCACAGCAGGCGGAATCGCAGGCGGTGATATTATAATTCGCCATGGAGGTGGTTTCCGGGGAACTCCATTTGATGTGGGAGATGGAACAACCAATGGGACAAGTGCAGCGATTAGCAGTGGTGAGTTTACGATTTTCCCCTTTGAATCGTTTCCGGGTAGTTTCACGTTGGGGAATATTCAGATTATTACCCCGACAATTACGGGGACTTGTCCACCCTATTGTTCCCAGACTGATGACACTGAAGATATCACAAAAGAGAGTGCGATAATCGCGAGTTCCCCGATTTTCAATCCAATAGCTGAAGCTGAAGCGGCGTTTACGAATCAATATGAGGAGTATTTTGGGTTAGGGGATACGCCAATTATTACCTTGGCACAAGCCCAAGCGACGTTACAACGAATTGAACGGGTGGCTGGGGTGAAACCTGCGCTGGTTTATGTCATGTTTGTGCCAACAAATGCGTCGGTTAAGGGTGGGGATGTGCAGGGTTTAGGGAAACGCAGAGGAACGCAGAGGTGGGCGCAGAGGGGCGCAGAGGGGGATGGCGGTTGGGTGGCGATGTCTGAGGAGAATTTGTTGTCTCCTTCAGGGGAACAATTGGAGTTGATTTTGGTGACGGCTTCAGGGGAACCGATGCGATTTTCTGTACCAGGGGCGACGCGAGAGAAGGTTTTGAAGATGAGTCAACAATTGCGTCGCGCTGTGACGGATGTGCGAATTCCTCGTCCTTATCTCCCGGTGTCACAACAGCTTTATCAGTGGTTAATTGCGCCTTTGGAAGCGGAGTTGCAGAGTCGAGAGATTAATAATTTGGCGTTTGTTATGGATGTGGGATTGCGTTCGTTACCGATGGCGGTTTTGCATGATGGGAATGGGTTTATTTTGGAACGCTATAGTATTGGGTTGATGCCTAGTTTATCGCTGACAGATACCCGTTATGTGGATGTGCGGAATCTGGAGGTTTTGGCGATGGGGGCGTCTGAATTTACTGACCAAAATCCTTTACCGGCTGTCCCTGCGGAGTTGGCGACGATTGCTGATAAATTATGGCAAGGACAATCGTTTCTTAATTCGACGTTTACTCCGCAAAGGCTGACAAGGGTTCGCAATCAAACGCCGTTTGGTATCCTTCATTTAGCCACCCATGGTGAGTTTAAATCCGGTAAGCCGGAAAACTCGTATATCCAGTTTTGGGATACTAAACTATCCCTTGACAAAATTCGAGAATTGGGGTTAAGTAATCCACCTGTGGAATTGATGGTATTAAGCGCCTGTCGCACGGCTTTAGGGGATGAGGAGGCGGAGTTAGGATTTACTGGGTTGGCAGTACAAGCGGGAGTAAAATCAGCGTTGGGAAGTCTCTGGTATGTCAGTGATGACGCGACGTTGGGGTTGATGACTACCTTTTATTCTCAGTTAAAGCAAGTTCCGATTAAAGCGGAAGCATTGCGACAGGCACAGTTAGCGATGATTCGGGGTGAGGTGCGAATAGAAAAGGGTCAATTGGTGACTCCAAATCATACGATTCCTTTACCGCCCCAGTTAGCGGATTTACCGGATAGAGAATTGACGCATCCTTATTATTGGAGTGCGTTTACATTAGTGGGAAGTCCGTGGTAAAAATTAGGATAAGGCAGAGGGAAGAAGGAAGGTTGCAAGGTGAAAGGAAATGATATTACCGATGACGGAGGGCGGGTTTTGTTGAAAGGTTATCAGTGGGTATCACAATTAAACGGCTAAACCCGCCCCGACAATTGACCTTTGATGATATGACGGAGGGCGGGTTTTGTTTAAAGGTTATCAGTGGGTATCACAATTAAACGGCTAAACCCGCCCCGACAATTGAC
>NZ_JBKHHI010000039.1:0-25627 GCF_046539235.1 Coleofasciculus sp. | reverse complement strand
GGGTTTAACCGATACCATTTCGCCACAAACCGATAACCTAACTAAACCCGCCCTTCCCAACCACCAGGAAAACCCCGATGTAGGGGCGGGTTTAACCGATACCATTTCGCCACAAACCGATAACCTAACTAAACCCGCCCTTTCCAGAGAACAGGGAATCTCTGATGATTTTCCCGATTTAATTATGATTGATGGTGGTAAAGGACAACTCTCCGCCGTGGTTGCGGTATTACAGGATATGAACCTGTTGAATAAAGTCCGAGTGGTGAGTTTAGCCAAGCAACGAGAGGAAATTTTTCTCCCCGGTGAATCCTTTCCCCTCCCCACCGACGCTGAACAACCAGGGGTACAATTATTACGGCGTTTACGGGATGAGGCGCATCGTTTCGCCGTAAGTTTCCATCGCCAGCAACGCAGTGATACATTACGCCGTTCTCGCTTAGATGAGATTCCCGGATTAGGATTTGCCCGTCAAAAACAGCTATTGGCACATTTTCGGTCTATTGATTATATTCGAGAAGCATCGGTACAGCAGCTTGCTGAAGTTCCGGGAATTGGTTCGCGTTTAGCCGAAGATATTTATACCTATTTCCACCCATGAGGATTAAGGGACTTGCGGCTTAATAATGTACCAATCAAGCCTTAATATTAACAAGGGCAAAATCGTTGTAATGCGTTTAGCGAAGCCATGCCGCAGGCTTTGCATCTTGCTCGCTACCCATTCCCAATTTATAGCAGTCGCCAGGGTGATTAGGACATTAGATCAATGCCGCTTATTATGTAGATGCAGGTTTAGTTACCAACTTTTGCATCCGCAAAACTTACCTCAATAGTCTGCAAAATCCGATCCAAATCTTTCCCGGAAACATAATCTATAATACCTGTCCAGAATGTCCCCGTGCCTACGGCTCCAGGAAGTAGATCCGAAGCGTCGTAGCGGATGATTTCATCGTCAGATAATAAGAGTTTAGCTTGACGTTTAGTCACCTCGTCAGGGTAAACCTCTAAACTAACCTGTTTGTGGGGTGAGATTGACCCTTTGATGCCGGCTAAAATTTCATGGGGTTCCACAGAAATCAAATACTCCATTAACTGCCGTGCCTCTGGGGTATCATTAAACATACCGATGATTTGCCCCCCCACTAATAACGGCACACCTAAGTCTGGAGCAATACTGGGAAACGGAAAAATATCAACATCTTCTCCCAACACCACATCATCGGGGAAAAATGAGGAGATAAACGTGGCTTGGTGATGCAGATAACATCCGGGCGGTTGATCAAATAGTGGCTTAGGTGAATCCCCAAAGAAAATACTCTGAATACCCGTTTTACCCCCGACCACATAATCAGGATTTAAAGCAATCGTACCAAATTTTTCAAAGGCATTCTTAACCGCGGGATGATTGAAGGGAATTTCGTGGTTCACCCATTGATCATAAACCTCGGGTTCCACGGTTCGCAGCATGATATCCTCGATCCAGTCGGTTCCCACCCAACCCGTTGCCTCACCACTACCAAAACCAATACACCAAGGAACGCCCCCATCTGCCACAATTTGGTCAGACAGTGCCATCATTTCATCCCAGGTTGTGGGGATTTGATACCCCTTTTCGGCAAAGGCAGCTGGGCTATACCAGACTAAACTTTTCAGGTAGATTCGATACCAGATACCGTAGAGGGTATCATCAACCCGGGCTAAGTTGAGCCAGTTCTGAGAAAATACTTCTGACAATTGGGCGGGTGACAAAATTTGCTCAATGGGTATCAGTTTCCCATCTCTGGCAAAGTCTGCCATTAAACCAAGTTGCGGGAACAGGGCGAGATCCGGTGGATTTCCGGCGTCAACCCGCACGGGTAACACCGTGGCGAAAGCATCCGTTCCCTCATACTTCACCTTTATCCCCGTCGCCTCGGTAAAGGGGGCTACCACTTGTTGCACTTCTTGAATGCCTTTCCCGGTTAGTGTACCCATGAGTGTCACGGTTTTGCTTGACTGTTCTCCCGGAAGACTGCAAGCGGTTAATAGGATCAATAAACTCAGGCATACACAGGTCAGCTTACCGATTTTGGGGATGAACATCCGTTCTTTCTACTCCAGGGACGCAATGCAGAAATTTTATTTTACTGTGAAAATAGCTTAATTATGGGAACACTTATCCATCATTCGTCTCCGTGTACTCAACTTTAGAAGAGAAATATCAACGCCTGCGGAAAGAACTGATTGGTGGTGGACTTGCCCTGTTGGGAGTCGCTCTCATCGGTACGTTATGGTACAAATTGGTAGAGGGGTGGTCATGGTCAGATGCTGCCTACATGACGATCATTACTCTGGCGACGGTTGGTTATGGAGAGACAAATCCTCTGGGCGATCGCGGACGCCTGTTCACCATTTCCCTGATTTTATTGGGTCTTATCGCCATTGGTTACATCGTCAATCGCTTTACAGAAGCCCTGATTCAAGGATACTTTCAACAAGGAATTCAACTGAGGCAACGACGACGCTTGATTGATACCTTAACCAACCACTATATCCTCTGCGGCTTTGGTCGTACAGGGCGTCAGATTGCCCTAGAATTTAAGGCTGAGGGGATTCCGTTTGTCACGATCGACTCTCAAGCTGATCAGATAGAAGAGGCGCGGGAGTTGGGTTACATTGTTGTCCAAGGGGATGCTACTTTGGATAGTACCCTACAGGCGGTGAGTATCGAAAAGGCAATTTGTTTGGTGGCGGCGCTACCCTCTGATGCGGAAAATTTGTATACCATCCTCTCTGCCAAAACCCTCAATCCCAAAATCCGCGCCATCGCCCGGGCGAGTTCTGAAGACGCCGTGAAAAAGCTGCAACGTGCGGGTGCAGATGCGGTGGTGTCTCCCTACATCACCGGGGGTAAACGCATGGCATCGGCTGCCCTGAGACCCCAGGTGATGGACTTTGTCGATGGGATTATTACCGGGGCTGATCGTTCATTTTACATGGAAGAGTTTCTGATTGACCCCTCAAGCTGTCCTTTTATCGGCAAAACCCTACGGGAAGCCCATTTGCGATCGCAAACCGGGGCATTAGTTTTGGCAATTCGCCGCGCCGATGGCAATCTGATTGCTGGACCTAATGGTGAAACCCCCCTACTATCTGGAGATGTACTCATCTGCATGGGGACAGCTGAACAAATTCGCCTACTCAACCGCGTCCTCAGTCCCCTCCGTTCTCACTGGGTACGACGACCTAAACATGGTTAAGTAGGTAGGCACAATACACAATAAAGGTTAACGGCGGGGATCGTCATTGGTCATTTGTCATTGGTCATTTGTCATTGGTCATTTGTCATACTTTAGATTTATTATCCATGTATTCTCGCCAGTATTTAATTTTTCCTTGATCAAGTTCAAAGATAATGGCATCTTCAGCTTTTGACAGTTCACCTGTTTCTTTGTTCCGTTGACACCAAATCCATTCCACGGCTCCTTTATTTCCCTGAACAATTATTTTACTAATGGTAATCTGAGTTTCTGTCACTTGGGCAAAATAATCGTCCGCTGCTGCTTTAATTTGCTGTTTACCTCTGAATCGAGAACCGGGGACAATAAATACACTATCTTCGGCAAAATCAGCGATAATTTTATCGGAATCCGCCGTTTCCCAAGCTTGTGCTTGCCGTTGGATCAGTTCTGGAATCGTTGGTTTGATGGGTTGTGTATCTGGTGAGAGCATCATGACAATACTACCATTTGATAAATTAGAACAGGAGTGCAGATTAGCCGCAACTGCGCTACCTGTAAGGCTAGAGTAACTCAAGATAGCCATTGCGATCGCGGCGATAATCACGGTGCATGTCCATGTTGTAGGTTGGGTTTCGTTCCTTAACCCAACTCGCCCAACTCCCTTGGTTAGCTGGAACATTTTGTGCAAACTTGACATTTTCCCAATAATCACTTTCCAGATAGAGAGTTTAGTGTGATCAGACTTTTGTTGGTGTGTTGACATGATAATGTATTCAAAATAACGTCGCGGGCGACAGCTTTCACAACATTGATACTGACAGAATTACCCAACTGATAGTACGCTTTATCATCGTTACTATGCAAAATAAAATCATCGGGAAACCCTTGGAGACGTGCGGCTTCTCGCGGCGTGATTCTCCGGACACGATCATTGTGATAAATTCCTAATCGATTGGCATCGCTAGCAACCAACGTGACTGATATTTTCCGGGGATCTAAAAACTTGTAAACTTCAAAGGAGAAGTTCCCTGATACAGGTTTGTATTTACCATCAACAATTTGTAAATATTTTTTAGCCACAAGTGAGTCAAGGATTTGTTCTAGATGGGGATGATTAAAAAAGCTAGCGATTTGCTCTCGACTAAGCAACTTACCATCTTGATTACGACCGAATACTTTATTCCGGCGCTTCAAAATAAAACGATTCATTAACTCAATTTCTTCTGGACTACATTTTCCCCGTAAACCCAGTTCCCATGAGTGCAGAGAATTTCCGCCACGATAATCAATCAGCCGCCGACCATGCAATTGATTCAAATTATTATTTAATCGACTTTTTAGAGCTTCAACAAACTTCGGCGAACAATCATATTTAGAATCAGGATTATCGTCTAATATGTCAGCCACAGCAACAGGTTTACTCAAGGGATTAAATAAGGATAGCTGCTGACAATTATAAGAATGGGAATCGGGCGAACCCACATCAGAGATTAACTCAAATTTTGGCGAAGCGCCTAAAATACAGACCATGTACAGGCGAACCCGGTTTTGCGGTAATCCAAAATTAGCACTGTTTAGCAGAAATGTATCAAAGCTATAGCCTCGCTCTTTAATTTCACGCTTGATTGTTTCTAACGTTCTACCCCGATCATTAGTATACAAACCGCGAACATTTTCAAAAAGTAAGGCTTTAGGTTTACAGGTATCGATTAATCTCAATATTTCAAAAAACAATGTTCCTCTCGTATCTCCAAATCCTGCCTTCTTACCCGCATAGGAAAAAGACTGACAAGGAAAACCTGCCAATAAAAAGTCATGGGCTGGCAATTGGTTAATTGCCCGGATATCTCCTAAGACCTCATGGTTAAAATTATCTTGGTAAACCCATTGACACTCTGGACTGATTTCACTTGCTAAAACACATTCAGTTTTGCAGTTTAAGGAGTCAGCCGCTTGTGCAAAGGCTAGGCGCATCCCCCCTATGCCTGCAAATAAATCAATAAACCGGATTTTAGTCATGCTTTCCGTTCAATTACACTATTAGTGGTCTCTTGAAAACTAACTTCGACAGCGACATAATTATTTTGATAAGCAACAACTAAATCAAAGCTTGTCAATCGATTTTAGGAAAAGACTAGCTGTCAGAGTTGCAGCCTCAATAACATGGAAGAACCATAAAAAATAAAATGGATTAGAACCTTAAATATAGTAAGCTTTAGCTTACTTTAGCTTTTAGCCAGGAAATTGATTTCCTGGCGATGCTGAAGTTAGAGTAGGATTATCGTTGATATTTAATCCTTGATTTAGATTGACAGATGAAAGTTTATGTGATAAGAGAAGTTGGGATTGAGAGGATCAGTCAAGTCTTCAAAATCCGGGCTAATCAACTGGGTTTATCAGTATCCAAAGGACGATATTTTTTCATCCTATAATCAGGAAAGTTGGTTTTGTGTTCTATGTAGGAATGTTTTATTATTGAGGTTGGAAATGGTTAACTCATAAGTCAACTACCCCGCCCATGTTGTATAGGGACGAGATATACCAGCTACGAATTAGGATAACGATAGCTATATTAAACACTTCTAGATAAAAGCCAGAGCGAACACTATCCTGAAAAAACTATGTCAAACCCCCAATTATCGATCGCACAACATTATCACGAGCGCACCAAATATGATCCGGAGACGATCGCGTCCAAAAATAAGCGATTAGACTGGGACAATCAACCGATACCCTTTAAAGAGTATAAACTAGGAACGACCATTGACCTGAAGCCCTATCTCAAAGAAGATCTCCAGGCGTTCGCCCAGGAACCCGGTAAAAGTTGGTGGCGGTTGTCACGGTTGCTCTTGTGCAGCTATGGTTTAACGGCTAAGATGGCAACCATGATTGGACCTCCGGTTTATTTAAGGGCGGCACCTTCAGCCGGGGGATTGTATCCGGCGGAAGTGTATTTAATTTCCCGTGGCACCTCTATATTAGCTCCAGGACTCTATAACTATCAGTGTCCTAGCCATTCTCTAGTGCATTTTTGGGATAGTGAGGTTTGGTCAGGGCTACAAGAGGCTTGTTTCCAGCATCCTAGCTTAGAGACAACGGAACTGGCGATCATCACTACTGCTATATTTTATCGTTCAGCTTGGCGCTATGAAGACCGCGCCTATCGCCGGATATTTCTGGATACGGGTCATTTGTTGGGCAATATTGAACTCGCGGGTGCGTTAACGCGGTATCGTCCCTATCTGATTGGTGGGTTTGTTGATCAGAAGGTGAATGATCTGCTTTATCTTAACCCGGAACAAGAAGGCGCGATCGCAGTGGTTCCCCTCGCGGATCAACTCCAGGGACAATGTAGCCCCTCTCAGCCCACTGCTTTACCGTCAGCGACGCAGTTTGACTATCCCGAACTTCCTGATGGGGAATTGCTGGCTTACCTGCATCAAGCGACGCAAATTGAACCGACAGATAAGCAGGAAATCGAATCACCACCATCTGGGGAATCAGAGTCAGAAAAGGTAGGTGAAGACAAGTATAATTTTCCCTTCTGTACCAAAATCTCTACGACTACATCACCGATTCAATGGGGTAGTGTTACCAGGGAAGGATATGCGCCTCAAGCTTTGGAAAATACGATTCTCAAACGGCGATCAACTCGCGCTTATACTGGTGCGCCGCTATCCTTAGATGAACTTAAATTGCTACTCGATTTCACCTATCAACCCCAACAGTACAGCGAACAAGGATTTGATAGTTCTCCTGATTATTTTGATCTAAGTTTAATTGAAACCTTTGTGGCAATTTCTGGGGTGGCGGGTTTAGACGAAGGCTGTTATTATTATGCACCAAAAGCTCAAGAATTGCGGCAAATCCGCTTTAAGAACTTCCGGCGAGAATTACATTATTTGTGCTTAGGACAAGAGTTAGGGCGGGATGCCAGTGTGGTTCTCTTTCACACAGCAGACTTGAAAAAAGCTGTGGCAAAGTATGGCGATCGCGCTTATCGTTACCTGCATCTGGATGCGGGACATTTGGGACAACGGCTCAATTTAGCGGCGATTTATTTAACCTTGGGGGTGAGTGGTATTGGCGGGTTCTTTGATCAGCAAGTGAATGAGGTTTTGGGGATTCCTGCGGATGAGGCGGTTCTTTATATTACTACTCTGGGGCGTCCGAGGAGTTGATGGTTATTGGTCTTATATTATTTGCCCCGACACCCGCCAAGAACTCAAGTTCTTGGCTTATAGCTTAAGTCCATTAAAATGGACTAAAAATGGATAGAGTTTGCGCGAAATTAAAATTATTGGAGTGCGAGCATCTTGCTCGCTACTAATACCCAATTTATAGCACTACGAGGTACGGAAAGGACATTAGTTAATCCAAACAGGGAACGGGGAACAGGGAACAGGGAACAGGGAATAGTAGAAAATGTCCTAACCTGCTTTGGTAAGGCTATAATACCCAATTTAAATGCATAACAGCTTACTATAGCCTGTCCATTTGATTGGTACAACTCAGGTGAAGTCATGTCAGGGCGGGTTTTGAACAAACGTTATCATCCCTAGCCAAAAGAAAGTCCCATTACCCGCCCCTACACAATACTCATTCTTCCCCATCTCCCCAGACGTAGCATGCTACGTCTCTACACAGCTTCCCCTCACCTCACCACTTATTCAGCAAGCCCTAATTAGTTGCAAAGGGCGCGATCGCGGTCTGTTAAATTGGGGTTAGTCTTCAGATAATCCCCTACCCAATCACAACTGCGAACTAGGAGATTATCCAGAAGGGTTTGATTAACATCCTCCAAATTCCACAAAATGATACTGTTGTCCAAACTGGCAGATGCCAGCGTTTGCTTATCGGGGTGGAAACTCAACCCTCTGATTTCATCCTGATGCCCTTTAAGGGTGACAATTGGCGTGCCATCACGTTGCCAGAGTTTGATTTGTCCGTCTAAACTACCGGATGCAATGGTTTGACCGTCAGGAGAAAATGCTACCGCATAAACTGGATGATCATGACCTTCAAGATTGTTGAGTAAAACGCCGTCTTTATTCCAGAGTTTCACGGTTTTATCCTCACTGGCGGTGGCAATCGTCTCACCATCAGGGGAAAAACTCACCGCTTTGATCGGTTCCTCATGCACCTGCCATGATGAGAGGACGGTGCCAGTTTTATCCCAAATCACGGTGAGATCATCACTAACTGAAGCAATCATCTCACCGTCGGGGGAGAAACTGATATCATTGACGCCACTACTGTGTTCATCGAGGGTTTTCAATAGCGTTCCGTCGCGATTCCACAATTTAATCGTTGCATCCTCACTCGCTGTGGCAATGGTTTCGCCATCTGGAGAAAAACTCACCCGATTTATGCGATCGCGATGTCCATCCTCTAGATTTTCTTCCCCTGGCAAAGTCTTCAGGAGTTTCCCCTCTCGGTTCCACAAGCGCAGGAGTTTGTCATTACCCACCGTGACAATCGTCTCCCCGTCGGGGCTAATGTTCACATCATAAACGCGATCGCTATTCTCTTGCAGCGTCCCTAACTCTGTTCCATCGCTTTGCCAGAGTTTCACCGTATTGTCTGAACTCGCGGATGCCAAATAATTCCTTTGGGGACTAAACCGGACACTATTGACCGCATCCTGATGTCCGTTCAGGGATTGCACGAACTGAAGTTTACCCAGTTGCCATAGTTTCACACTCTTATCTAAACTCGCCGATGCCAACGTCTGCCCATCGGGAGAAAAACTCATCCCATAAACCGCACCCTGATGTCCAGTCAGCGTCTGTTGTAGAGACGTTGCATGCAACGTCTCTACATCTAAACGCCAGAGTTTCACGGTTTGGTCATCACTACTGGAGACAAGAGTTTGTCCATCTGGACTCCAAACCACGCCATTGATCAGGTTTTCATGTCCCGTAAGCGTGGCGATAAGAGTACCATCTTGACTCCAGAGTTTGATCGTATTGTCTGCACTACTTGAGGCAATAATTTGCCCATCTGGACTAAAGCTAACCCCGGTAACGCCAGCATCATGACCCGTCAGGGTTAACAGTTCTTCACCCTCTAGCGTCCAAAGCTTGACTGTACCATCCCAACTCGCCGTCGCCAAGGTTTCACCATCAGGGCTAAAACTCACGCCATAAACTTGACCCTGATGTCCTTCCAGAGTACCCACCAACGTGCCATCTGGCTGCCAAAGTTTCACCGTTTGGTCCTCACTGGCGGTGGCGAGGAGTTCACCATCGGGGCTAAACCTGACGCTATTAACCGCATTATCATGGGCGGCGATGGTTTTAATCACGGTTCCCTCTCGATTCCACAGATTAACCGTCCCATCTAAACTGCCACTGGCAATAGTTTGCCCATCTGGAGAGAAACTCACGCCCCGGACTGGCTGACTGTGTCCAGTGAGAGTCCGAACTAATGTACCATCTGGACGCCAAAGTTTTACGGTTTGGTCATTACTGGCGGTAGCTATCCATTCCCCATCGGGACTATAACTAACATCCCATACCCTATCGGTATGACCCTCTAATTGATTCCGTTCTCTACCCCAAGACACCGTTTGTTGCAGGGCGGTGATCACATTGGCGTTTAACTGAGTATCCTTTTGACTCCAGTTAGCATTTTGCAGTTTACGTCCCGCTTTCAGGGCTTCTAATCTGGCTTCAAAGCCTTGACCAGATGTAAATAGGGCTTCTGCTGTTTTACTGTGGCTAATAATCTGCCCGGTATAGGCTTGCATCCGCAGTCGTTCGGCTTTTAAATATTGAACGAACGCTACTCCCCCTAAAATAACCGAAGCGCCTAACGCCACACTAACACCAGCGAGGAGTCGTCTTTGACCACGGGTTCTGGCTTTGCGTCCCCCATCAATATACTCTCGCTGAAGTTGGGTGGGTTTGGGTTCGATTTCCGCGTTAGTTGTCAACCATTTTTCGGCGACTTCGAGTTCACTTCCTCGGAGTAAAAGGTGGTTATTGCGTTGTTTCTTATCCCACTCTTGCGCTAGTTGTTGCAAGCGGGTATGTTTTTTAATATGGTCTAAATCGGTATCTAGGGTTTTGATCAGGGACTCAAATGACCGATTAAAATCATCGGTTTCGCGGAAGAATACCCAGTTGAGTCTCGCTAACTCTGGATGTACGCCTTTGAGTTGATCGTCCCGCAGCACAATCGGGATAATCCGTTTGCAGCGTTGCATCGCGTACTCCAGTTCTTGAGTACAGCGTTCCGCTTGAATGGCATGGGGACTAATAAAGAAGATACAGGTATGGGCTGCCTCAATTTCGGTTTTAGTCTGGGTTAGAGGACTTTCTTCCCAATTCACCCAAATATCTCGTTTCTCCCGGTTGAGGGCGTCATAGATTCTCTGAATTGCGTCTTTATCGGGGGAGGAGTAGGATATAAAAATGTCAGCCATGTTTTGTCATTTGTCCTTTGTCATTTGTCCTTCGTCATTTGTCGCAGAATGCTAGTAATTCGTTGGGGCGGGTTTAGGGATATCAAGGTGCAAAGCTTCCCGTTAGTGGTAAAACCCGCCCCGACAATTCCCTTATCTCCCCTATCTCCCCAACCTTCCAGACATTCCGGTGGAGAAGTCTCTACTAACTGCTGTCTGTTGTACAAAGGTCTTGAGATGATGAATTCGTTTGCAGATAGTCTCCTGCCCAATTACAACCCGCGGCGATGAGATTATTGAGTAATTGTTCATCCAAATACTCTAAATTCCAGAGAATCATGGTGTCGTTTTTATCCGTAGATGCCAGGGTTTTGCCATCGGAACTGAAACTGAGATGGTCTACTCCCGCTTGATGTCCGTTCAAGGTAACGACTTCTGTGCCATCTAGCGTCCAAATTTTCACCGTACCATCTAAACTAGCTGTAGCCAGGAACTGACCATCGGGTCGAAAGGTGACGCGATAGACGCGATCGCTATGTCCTGCCAGAGTCTGAAGTAACTTGCCCTCAGTTGTCCAGAGTTTCACGGTTTGGTCATTACTGGCGGTGGCAATGATTTGACCATCGGGGGAGAAGCTGACACTACCAACGGCGGCGTCATGTCCTTCAATTGTCTGTAGAGACGTTGCATGCAACGTCTCTACATCTAGACGCCACAGTTTTACAGTGCCATCTTCACTGGCGGAGGCTAGGGTTTGACCATCGGGGGAGAAGCGGACTTCTAAGACCATATCCTGATGACCTTCGAGAGTCTGCAACAGTTCGCCGTTACGCTTCCAGAGTTTCACGGTTTGGTCTTGACTCCCTGAGGCAAGATACTCTCCATTGGCAGAAAATTGTACCGTCCAGACGATTCCCTCATGCCCGTTTAGCGTCTGTTGTAGAGACGCGCCATTATTCGTCTCTACATCTAAACGCCAGAGTTTCACGGTTTGGTCATCACTGGCTGAGGCAATGGTTTCACCGTCGGGAGAAAAACTGACATTTTCCACCCAATTCTGATGTCCAGACAGGGTGTTCAATCGCTTACCATCTCGACTCCAGAGGGTGACATCCATTCCTGATGCGATCGCGATTAAGTCCTCATTCGGGCTAAAACTGGGACTAATACCAGATCGGGGCAAGGTTTTGACTAGAGGATTGTCCAGTTTCCAGAGTTTCACGGTTCTATCATCACTCGCTGATGCTAGGGTTTGCCCATCTGGACTGAAATCCACCCCAAATACCTGACTGCTATGTCCGGTGAGGGTATTGAGTAGGGTTCCCTCCCGATCCCACAGTTTAATGGTTCTGTCTTTACTACTGGTGGCAAGGCGTTGACTATCTGGGCTAAATGTCACCTGCCAAATACCATCCTTATGACCCCTTAGCGTTTGCAGTTCTTCTCCCTCAATCGTCCAGAGTTTCACGGTTTTATCCTGACTGGCGGTGGCGATGAGTTGACCATCTCCGGAAAAACTTACACTTGTAACCTCTCCTTGGTGTCCTTTCAGGGTTTGTAATTCTTCACCCTCAATTGTCCAGAGTTTCACTGTTTGATCAGCGCTAGCGGATGCCAAGCGTTGACCGTCAGCAGAGAAGCTGACACTGATAACTGGGGCATTATGTCCGCTTAAGGCGTTTAGGCGTTCACCCTCTCGACTCCACAGTTTTACTGTCCCATCCTGGCTGGCTGAGGCAATGATTTGACTATCGGGGGAAAAACTGACGTCATAAATATCATTATCATGGGCATTAATGCTATGTAGCTTCGCCCCCTCTTTTGTCCACAGGTTTACCGTCCCATCCCGGCTAGCGGAGGCAATCATCTCACCATCCGGGCTAAACTTGACCTCTCGGACGCGATCGCGATGTCCTTCTAGGGTTTTGATTAAACTCCCATCTGGCTGCCATAGTTTAATCGTATGGTCACTACTAGCGGAGGCAATACGTTCACCGTCGGGGCTAAAACTAACGCTACGAACTTTATTCCTATGTCCGTCTAATTGATTCGATTGATTCACCCAATAGACAGACTGAAGTAACGCCGTGGAAATCGTTGCATGAAGTTGAGGATCTCGGCTAACCCAGTTGGCTTGTTCCAGGGTTTTAGCCGCCTCTAGAGATTCTAAGAGGGCAGGAAATTTTTGTTGGGAAACAAATAAAGTGTCGGAGGTGGTACTTTGGACAATTAGCTGTTCTTGCTGGGCTTGGAAAAAAAGTTTTTGCGATCGCTGATATTGCCAGAACGCCACCAGTCCTAACAGAGTAGACACACCCAGCGCCACACTCACCCCAATAATTGACCGTTTTGCCTGACGAGTGACCCATTGACGACTCACTCCCACATACTCTCGATGCAAGGGTGTGGGAAAGGGTTTTTGTTCGGAACTCCACACCAGCCAGGATTCTGCCTCAGTGAGTTCACTTCCTTTTAATAAAAGGCTATTATTGCGTCCTTTTTTTTCCCATTCCATGGCTTGCACTAACAAGCGGGTATGTTCTTGGGTATCCTCTTTATTGTTATCAATGGATTGCAGGAGTTCTTGAAAAGCTTGTTCAAAAATTATCCCCTCCCGAAAATCAATCCAGGGGAGTTCTCTCATCTCTGGATGCATTGTTTCTGGGTCAACATCCAGATATAAAATCGGCAGAATTCGCTTATGGTGTTTTAGGGAACAATCTACCTCAACACCGCACTCTTTGGATGCTACTGAATCCGGGCTAATCACAAAGACGATATTATTCGATTCTTCGATTCCTTGGTAGATTTCTTGTCGCCAATCAGCGGTTAGGGGAATGCCTTCCCAATCCACCCAAACCTCACGCTTAGCATTTCTAAATGCCTCCCGCAGTTTCAGCACAAATTCCTTATTGCGCCGCGAGTAAGAAATAAAGGCTTCTTTCATAAATTGTACACCCTGAAGTGTCTAGGTTCTATGAATCAGGTTCAGTGATGATCGTTATTCTTCCGGGGTGGAAGCATCGGGGGCGGTGAACTGCATTGCCCCTTGGATGGCATTATCTTTGGTGCGATCAGCCGCATCACAGACTAATGCCAACTGGAAGTAATAATCCGTTTCCCTTTCTAGAGACAGGTCATTGGGGAGAGTGATTGCAAACTCACCGCCTTGTTCAGGAATCTCAATCATGATTTGATACACTGGATTCCAACTCTGATCAACCAGGAGAAATTCGGCGGAGGTGACAGTGGTTTCCGGTACTTGCCATGAAAGTGTTGCGGGCGAGTTCAGCGCCACCAAATAAACCCCCTGATCGTTAGTGGGCATCAAGGGGGTAATCGTTACTTCACCACATCCAGCACCGCGCAACCCAGCGCCGCGATCGCGCGATGGTGAAAGTTGGGCAGTTAAAACGTTTACATCTTGATTAGACTGGGCTTGTAGCGGGGGTTGCCAGCCGATCCCCATGACCCAGATTGTCGTGAATACCCCGGTTACCAGACTCAAAGACTTAAAAGACTTTAATCTATCCATTAGTAGATGTGTGAAACCTAATTGAGACTTATAAACTCATAATAATCGGAAATTTCCAGTTTTATCTAAAAAAATAAAATTAAGCTTATCTTCATCAAAACTTTAAAAAACCCAGAGTTTTTTAAAGGCAATCTTCATGATTATGCTTTAGTCTCGCCTTTTGAGAAGCAATGGAGGCGGTAATACCTAGTAATATATATATTACAGATCTAAGGCGACTCCTTAGGTATTTTTGCGCTGTTCTGAATTGTTGTCATTGGTGTGCCAGTAACCATTAACTATCAATCCCCGATCAAACCTATTGAGGCTAGCTGTAGCTTCTGTTTACAGTGGCTATTGGTGACGCTGTTGGGTTTTGTGGCAAGTCTATTTTGGATCGAGATTGGCGAAAGACCCGATATTAATATGATTGAGGGGATCATTGGCGGGACGATCATTGGATTTGCCCAATGGCTAGTCTTGAGACGATACCTGTCCTCCGCCTGGTGGTGGATTATTGCCAGTCTCCTCGGTTGGGGAGTCATGGGGTTGAGTTCGTTTGGGTTCATCGGTTGGTTTGCTCCCCGAACGCTGCGTCTTTTCCCTCGGTTGGTTTATGGAGTCGTCGATGGCGCAACTCTGGGGCTAATCCTGGGAATGGCGCAATGGTGGGTTCTCAGGCAGTATTTTAGCAAAGCTTGGGGATGGATTTTTGCCAATAGTCTATACTGGGCAATCGGCTTAGCCGTAGGTTGGATTGTCGGCGGAATTTTGCGCCGCTTCACCCATCTGTTTCTCAGCGAAGTTCTGGGTTTAGGGGTAACCTGGATGTTAGTTGCAGGATGCACTGGAATAACTTTAATGCGATTGCTGCGAGAGGTTCCAAAGGGCAACCCCCTGGCATCAATTAATAAATCCCTCGAACTTTATTCGAGGGATTTATTTAAGTCTTTAATTTCAGTGACGCCAATCGGTTTAAGCGGGATTGGTTTGAGTTCGCTTCTCTAGCAGACTAACAATTGATGCCTTTTCCAGCAGCCCAATCAGGACTCCATTTTCGCGCACCACAGGCAATTGAGTAAATTTGCCTTGTTCCAGCAGCGTAATCACTTCTAACAGAGACTGATCAGATTTGACGATCGCATCCAAATCCACAGACTGTATCAGTTCGCTGACTGGAGTCGTTGTCCAGTTCGAGGTGGGGACAGTTTTGAGATCATCAACCGCGATCGCACCGATCAATTGTCCTTGTTCATCAGTCACCAAGAACTTACGCCATTCTTTTTTGCCGATAATATAGTTGTTGGCAAATTCCCGCAGCGACAGATCAGCCGAGATAATTGGGCTCTCTGGAATTACCGCATCTTCAGCTTTGAGATCCTGGAGTTTTTCTTGCAGGGTGGCTGATTGCGCCGACATCCCCGCATTTTGTAGCAGGAATACGCCAATTAAGATTGTCCAGATACTACCAATGTTACTCAGACCCAAGACCGAAAGGATACCAATGCTGATTCCCAACCATCCGACAACCTGACCAACCCGACTGGCAAAAACAACACCGCGATAGGGATTCCCGGTGATTTTCCAAACCAAGGACTTGAGGATATTGCCACCATCTAAAGGTAAGCCAGGAATCAGGTTAAACAGGGCTAAAACTAAATTAATCGAAGCCAGTAAACTGAGAATGGCTGCCCAGGGACCAGAGACGCCGCTGCTCACGCCGATACCCGTAAATAGGGCAAAAAGGGCTAAACTAACTAAAGGACCCGCGATCGCGACCCAGAACGCTTCGGCTGGCGTTTGAGATTCCTTCTCCAAGCTGGCTAGACCCCCAAAGAGAAACAGGGTAATCGATTTCACCTCAATGCCCTGGCGAATGGCGACTAAACTATGTCCCAATTCATGGGCTAAAACCGAGGCAAATAGCAACAGCGCCCCCACGAATCCCAGCACCCAGGGTAAAAGACCCGTCAATCCGGCAAACCCGCCGAGATATCCGCCAAACTGAAAGGTGACCAAAGCGAGAACTAAAAACCAGGAGGGGTTTACATAAAAGGGAATCCCCAATAAATTACCAACACGAATACTACCGTTCATCCGAATTACCTCAAATCTACTCTCAAAGAAAACATTTTTATACTGTCCTCCTTGGGGTCTGAATCTATCGTAACGAAATGTAAAACTTCCATTCCACTATTATTTTTCGTAAAATCCGACCCTAGGGGTTCGGTTGTGAACATCAGCAGGTCTGTACGGTCTGTCTAGGTGTCGTTGATAATAATAGAGGAAGGACAACCTCAATGTGCCACTATTTTTTGTTTTCATCGTCAGCCCACTCATCCTCTTAATTTAGGTCATGTCTGTTTCTGAATCCACCACTATCCAGTCTTATCACCAAGAAGAACTCCAGCAAATCCTGAATCTCGCCATCGTCCGTCAAGCCAATGGCGGTGAGTTTTCCCGGACGCAGCTTGTGGAAATTGCGGCTGAATTGGGAATCTCGCCAGCGAACCTCCAACTAGCGGAACAGGAATGGCGGCTTCAGCAACAACAGCAGCATAAGCGCCAGGAGTTTGAACAATATCGGCGCAGCCAATTAAAGCAGCGGTTTGGCAAATATATTATCGTTAATAGCTTTTTAGTTGTGATTAATTTGCTCAGTGCTGGTCAGCTTTCCTGGGCATTGTATATTCTCTTGTTTTGGGGAACAGGATTGGGTTTGAAAACGTGGAATACTTATCAACTTCAAGGAGACGCTTATGAGAAAGCGTTTCAAAAGTGGTATCGCCAGCAACAGCTTAATCAGTTGACTCAATCCATTTTTACCCGGCTGAACAATTGGATTAAAGCAACGGGCTAATCTGGTACACCCGCCCTGAGTGATGTGTAGGGGCGGGTTTCACTATTATCGTTTATTGTCACCCTGATGTGACTAAACCCGCCCTCATCTCCCCCATCCCCCTCAACCCTAGGACGTTCAAAACGCAGGTAGGGAATTTGGAAACCTTGTGCAGTCGCGATCGCAATTCGGGAAATTTCCACCGCATAGGGATGAGAGGCATCAAGTATGGCTGTAATCTGCTGCTGTTGACAAAGCTGCTCAATCTGCTTCCCATTCAAGCGCCCCACTTGTATCTGTAAATTTGGCGTTTGAGGATAAAGTGACTTGGCGGCGGCTGTGTCACCGTAACCAGACAAGGCAGATCCCCAGACGCGATCGCCTCTGCTAACTGTACAATCTCACTTGTCCCACCAATCAGCCACAGAAGCCTTTGACTCTCTGGCAAAACCTACCGACCTTTCAGCGCTTTGGTAAAATTTTTCCGATAAGACTTATTTGCCACAATCAAAGCGGGCCACAACAGAGACAAATAAATCCGGTTAGGCAAGCTACGAGAGAAGTTTGTCCGATTGAACCCCGTCCAGAACTTCCAAGCGCCGTAGCCATAAATCCCCAACAGGAGGAGCAAAACTAATACTTTCATTCAATATAACCCCCAAGAAACCGAATCAGGGACTGTTTTACACCGACTGCGAAGCCTCAGCCGAGCAAAAGCGAGCCTGCTAATTCACTCATTTTAGACCAACTCCCCCAAAACGTCTCAGGTGTCCTTGGGCGGAATACAAATCATTGAATCAACTGTGATATCTAGCTTTCCGCTTTTGGGCGGCACTATTTCAGTCCTAGGTAGAATTGATCCCGGATACAAGTCAAAGTAGCATATAAGTTCAGTTCCAGTCTATTTATCCATCTATGTATGCATCAGTTGTAGCGTGACTGGGCTAGCTCAGCTTTTGTGATCAGGAACGGTTGAACGAGACAATAAGTAGAGAAATATACAGTTCAAACAGCGTAAAGCAGAAAAATTTTTAGGAGGACTTATGCGAGCAGTGCTGATGGCAGGCGGTTCGGGAACACGTCTGAGACCACTAACCTGTGATCTGCCCAAACCAATGGTGCCGGTACTCAATCGACCGATCGCCGAACACATTATCAACCTACTCAAACGCCATAATATCACCGAAGTCATTGCTACACTTTACTACCTCCCCGATGTGATGCGGGATTATTTCCAAGATGGCAGTGACTTTGGTGTGCAAATGACTTATGCGGTCGAAGAAGAACAACCCCTAGGTACTGCCGGTTGCGTGAAAAATATTGCCGAACTACTCGATGATACCTTTATTGTCATCAGTGGTGACAGCATCACTGACTTCGATTTGCAAGCCGCCATTGAATTCCACAAAAGCCGTAACTCGAAAGCCACCATTGTTCTCTACCGCGTCCCCAATCCCGTGGAATTTGGGGTGGTGATTACCGATGAACAAATGCGGATTCGCCGCTTCTTAGAAAAACCCTCAACCAGTGAAATTTTCTCAGATACGGTAAATACAGGCACTTACATCTTAGAACCCTCTGTCCTAGATTACCTGCCCGAAAACACAGAATCTGACTTTTCCAAAGACCTGTTTCCCCTACTCTTAGACAAAGGGGAACCAATGTATGGCTTTGTCGCGGATGGATATTGGTGTGATGTCGGTCATCTGGATGCTTACCGCGAATCCCACTACGACGCCTTAGATAGAAAGGTAGAGATTGATTTTGCTTACGAACAGAAACGATCAGGACTATGGGTAGGACAAAATACCTCGATTGATCCTACGGCTAAAATCCAAACCCCAGCCCTAATTGGCAGTAATTGTCGGATTGGTCCAGGGGTGAATATTGAGGCAGGAACCGTGATTGGGGATAATGTCACCGTTGGGGCTTACGCTGACCTGAAGCGTCCGATTCTCTGGAATGGTTCGATTATTGGCGATGAAGTCCATCTGCGGGCTTGTGTCATTGCCCGAGGCACTAGGGTGGATCGTCGCGCTCATGTCTTAGAAGGTGCGGTTGTCGGGTCTCTCTCCACCGTGGGAGAAGAAGCGCAAATTAGCCCCAGTGTCAGGGTTTGGCCCAGTAAGAAAATTGAATCAGGTGCCATTTTAAACATGAACCTGATTTGGGGAAGTACAGCGCAACGGAATCTGTTTGGTCAGCGCGGCGTTCAAGGCTTGGCGAATATTGATATTACGCCAGAGTTTGCCGTCAAGCTGGGTGCGGCTTATGGATCGACCTTAAAACCGGGGTCTCAAGTCACCGTCTCTCGCGATCAACGCAGTATCTCCCGCATGGTATCGCGATCGCTCATAGCTGGCTTGATGTCGGTGGGGATTCACGTCCAGAACCTGGAAGCCACCGCCATCCCCATCGCCCGTATGGTTGTACCTACCCTAGCCGTTACGGGTGGGATTCATGTCCGAGTACACCCAGATCGCCCCGACTATATTCTGATTGAGATTTTTGATTCCCACGGAATTAATATCTCCAAAGCCAAAGAGAAAAAAATTGAAGGGGCTTACTTCAAAGAAGACTTGCGCCGATCGCCGATTCCCGAAATCGGCAATGTCAATTATCCCAGCCAGTTACTTGATCTCTATAGCGTCGGCTTTGAGCGACATTTAAATGTGGAAGCCATTCGCAATAGTGGTGCGAAATTAGTGATTGATTATGCTTATGCGGTGTCTGGGGCAGTTCTCCCGGTCTTGTTGGCGAAATTTGGCTGTGATGCGGTTGTTCTCAATGCTAGTTTAAATCAAATGTCCCTCTCCGCCGAGGAACGAGAAGGATTGCTCACCCAACTCGGTCAAGTGGTGGAAGCCCTCAAAGCCAATTTTGGCGTGCAGGTGTCCGCTAATGGTGAACAACTTATCTTGGTGGATGAATCGGGAATGCCCGTGCGGGGGGAAACCCTAACCGCGCTGATGGTTAGCTTGATGCTGACGGCTCATCCTCGCTCTACTGTGGTAGTTCCGGTTCATACCTCCGGTGCTGTGGAACAAATCGCCCGTCGTCATGATGGTCGAGTGATTCGCACCAAAGCTAATCCCGCGGCGTTGATGGAAGCGTCTCAATCTAATCCTAATGTGGTATTGGGTGGTTCTGAGGAAATGGGCTTTATTTTCCCGCAACTCCATCCCGGATTTGATGCTATGTTCTGCATTGCCAAGTTAATTGAGATGCTGACGATTCAAGAGCGATCGCTCGGTCAGATTCGCAGTGAATTGCCTCGGGTATGCCATAAAACCTATACCATGCGTTGTCCTTGGACGGTGAAGGGGGCATTAATGCGCCACTTAGTCGAAACCCATGCTAATCAGGACTTAGAACTCATTGATGGGGTGAAAATTGTGGATCGGTACACAGACAGTTGGGTGTTGATTTTGCCCGATGCTGGAGAACCGCTTGTCCATGTCTTTGCCAACAGCGATGATCGGGATTGGGTCGATGAAAATCTGAGAAAATATCGCACTTATGTGCAAGAGTTCATTGAACAAGAGCAAGGGTTAGAACTGCCCCAAACTGAATCGACTGTCTAAGCTGAGCTGTAGAGACTCCTCATGCTACGTCTCTACTCCTCGCTGCTGACAAGATAGTACTTTTGTTCTAAATTAAAGAAGAAGGACGTTGAGTTATAGCAACGGACTCCTTGTTTAAATGGTCAACATTAGTCTGCTGAGTTAGGAGTAGTAATGATAGAATGGGCGAATATGGTTTTTAAACGACCAATTGTCCCAAACATAAGCGCTACTCAACTAGCAGTCATGGTCAATCAGTGACAGACCGATTACCCAAAGCGCCAGGAGATATTAACGATGAATAGCTGCGTCTTGATGGCACAAATCATTCAAGATCCAGAACTGCGTTACACCTCGGATAATCAAACCCCTATTGCCCAAATGCTGGTGCAGTTTCCCAGTATGCGATCCGACGAGCCACCCGCAACACTCAAAGTAGTCGGTTGGGGCAATTTGGCTCAAGAAATCAAGGAAAACTATGGGGTTGGTGATCTGGTTGTCCTAGAAGGGCGTCTGAGTATGAATACGATTGAGCGCCCCGAAGGATTTAAAGAAAAACGGGCTGAATTAACCACTTATCGAGTTCATAAACTGGGTGCAGATACGGACTTAGGTCTACAAACGGCTACCGTTTCCCCAACGATGCAGGCGACAACAATCCCATCATCACCCAAGAAATCAGAGAATGTTGTTCCCATGCGATCGCGCCCAGCCCCTCCAACCCCGGCACCTGTATCTGCACCAAGAGATCAGGACTATGATTATTCATCGCCGATTCAGCAGCCGACTTATGAACCGACTAAGGTGCCAAACGTTCCCCCGGTTCCCGATACCCAGAAAGATTTAGATGATATTCCTTTTTAACTGGCGAGGGGTTTGGGGAAGTTTTGTGATCTGTACAGACTTTCCATGACTTTCTGTAGGGGGGGTTTTACTACTATCGTTTCCTACCTCACCCATAAGTGACTAAACCCACCCCGACTGAGTGAGAGAGTTTTGAGTTGAATTACTTGTGAGCGAGTCGGGCAAAATTTGCTATAATTTCCCCAACTAATCATTCAGATTAGCTGGAAATTGCTGGTTAATTTGTCAGACAGGATAGATTGTGTTTCAAGTTCTCTACCCCATAATTCAGGCGATTCAGCCTTTTCTCATACCTCTGTGCTTTTGTCTAGCCTGGGCAATAGTAATCCTGAGCCTGGTGACAGTCTGGTTGGCGATTAAAGATGGTGTGGCAAATGCCAAGCGCATGCATCAAATCCCTTGTAGCCACTGTCAATTTTTTACCAACGATTATCGTCTCAAATGTACCATCCATCCGTCTATTGCCAATTCGGAACAAGCGATTAATTGTCGAGACTATTGTCCAACCAATCAGAGCATCACCCTGAATTAGCCAAGAGTTACAGACTTGCCGATAAAATAATAGAGTTGGAAAATGCTGCAATCCCAATCTCAAAGGCTTCACAACTAGCAAACTGTCGCTGACGCTGAAAAAATGAGCATTATGTCCACTCCTTCACCCAAGCCGATTAATTTTCAGCCTCACCAGATTGTTTGTTTAGAACAAGCAACCCGCCATTTATATGCTGAAGTGATTGAAGTCGTTGAATGGCGGCAGATTTGCTGGTTGCGCCCTTTGATGCTAGCTGTAACCACAAGTGAGAATGAAGACATAAACCAAGTTACAGCCCAATCTCTGAGATTGTATGATTTGCGTCAAGGACCTGACGTACTTTGGCCGACAAAGTTTTTACGACTGGTTTGGGATACGGAAGTCATTCCTCTATTAGCGCAACTGGAAGACTTACATCGCCACCCAAAAGATAATTCTGATACTCGCCATCAACTTGCTGATTTCATTGCTGAAGTTTGGCAAACCTATCCTCAGGAGTTTCAGTCATCCCGGAAATCAACTCTATAGGGTAATCTAAAACTGGCTTTTGGCACTTAAAAAATTTCCCGTCTAGCTGGGGATGATTAACGTAACCCTCTAAATACTAGGAACTAACCGGATTCTACCCGCATCCATCTCAGCCATTAATAATTCAAGGGCTTCGTAATCGGCATCGGAAATATATCCTAAGCGAGTTAATTCGTAGTTAATTTCATTCTCTATATCAGGAGTTAGTTGCCTGATATAAAGCGCTCTTTCAACCAAATGGCGGATAACGTAGGTGGTTTTCACTCTCTTATTGCACAGAATTCCATACTAGATCAATTCTCTGGGGAATTACTAGGCAAGAGCGTGATTCTAATCATTTTTCTTGGTGATCTATATCACGGTTATTTAGCAATAATTCGGATAATGAATTGATTCGATAACTAAACAGACGGTTTGCTTAAGCCGCCGCAAAAGCAACAATTCAAACAGTTTATCCCAGGTCAGTCCGGCTTGGGTAATCAATTAGCGTATTTGATTATACTAAAAATCGTTAAAGAAGTAGAACAAATGCTAAAATATAATTTATTCTATTCTATACCTGGAGGAAGATGCCACAGATAGGCTATTAATTATAGATATAAAGCAACTGGTATTAAGGATAAATATTTGTGGGGATATGGCTTTTGGCTAACTGTTCATTATTCAGTATAGTAGGCTACAAAATTTAATCTTTAGTTTACGGAACAATAAAAACCGAAAGCAGGAAAATTCCCGACGCCGGAAACCTTAACCCGTTGTTAATGAAAACTTGTAGCAGATTGGAGAATTGACGCGCTATCTTTAGGTGGATTATCTAATCCAATCTCTTAACCTATACAAATCTGAGGAGTGAGCTATGGCAATCGCAACTTTAAACTCCAAATTATCAATCGTTAGACCAACGGGTCAGGTTAATGCCTCTAATACGGTTGAATTGGATCGCCAACTGAAATCGGCTATTTTGTCGGATCGCTATTCGACAGTGCTGGTGGATATGCAGCAGGTAGAAAGCCTGGATAGTGCTGGCTTGCGTGTATTGGTATCAGCGTTGCGTTTAGCGCAACAGCGAAACCAGCGCTTTAGCCTTTGCAGTGTGGGGGATTCGGTTCGGATGATTTTTGAGCTAACTCAACTGGATCAAGCCATGGAAATCTTTGAAAGCTATGATGCTTTCTGGGCAACCTTAGCAGCTCAAGAAGACAGCCCAAGACGGACAACGGCTTATGCTTAATCCTTTGGCATTAGCTAGCTCAAACGCTCAGTAGTGTTCCCTGATAACGCTGTCAAGTAGATGTCCCTGATATCGAGAAACTAGAACAATATCATAAAGTAGGTGAATTGTACACTTCCCTGACGGATTCATTTGTTCTGATTGGAGACAGTCACAGGATTGTCGAGTGACGATTGGGCATTATTGCTAGTCTTCTGTAAGATAGATGAGTTGTAAGGGTTAACCGCACTCGATTCAGAGGGGCAAGGTTGTCATGACGATCGCACCAGAGAAACTACTGACTAAAGACATCATCAAACCAGCCCGCTACCTGGGAAATGAATTAGGCGCTGTCCATAAACCCTGGGACGCCGCCAAGGTACGCTGGGTATTAACCTACCCAGAAGTCTATGAAGTGGGTGCATCTAATTTAGGGCATATTATTCTCTACAACATCCTAAACAATCAACCTCGACAACTTTGCGATCGCGCTTATTTACCCGCATCGGATTTAGCGTCAAAGTTACGGGAAACTCAGACACCCCTGTTTACCGTCGAAAATCGGCGATCGCTCACAGATTTTGATATCCTGGGATTCAGCCTCAGCTACGAACTTGGGGCGACAAATATCCTGGAAATGCTCTGCTTAGCCCAGATTCCCCTCACTTGGCAAGAACGAGCAAATCACCCAATCACAGAGATCCCCCTAATTTTTGCTGGCGGACAAACCGCGACATCCAACCCAGAACCATACGCCGACTTTTTAGACATTGTGGCGCTAGGGGATGGGGAAGAATTACTCCCGGAAATGGGTTTAGTTATTGAAGAAGGCAAAGCCGCCGGATTAACTCGCACTGAATTACTCTTAGACTTAGCGCAGATCCCCGGCGTTTATGTGCCACAATTCTACGACATGGCAGAGGATGGTTCAGTTCATCCCAATCGCCCTGATGTACCAGCGCGGATTCTGCGGCGGGTAGCGACGCCAATACCCGAATATTCGATTGGACTGGTACCCTATATCGAAACCGTCCATGATCGGCTGACGATTGAAGTTCGACGCGGCTGTACTAGAGGATGTCGTTTTTGTCAACCGGGAATGTTAACCCGCCCCGCTAGGGATGTGGAACCGGAGAAAGTAGTCGATGCGATCGCAAAGGGAATGCGGGCGACGGGATATAATGAGTTTTCCCTGCTTTCCCTCTCCTGTTCCGATTACCTGTCCCTACCCGCCGTGGGATTGGAGGTAAAGAATCGTCTCAAAGATGAGAATATCTCCCTGTCTCTTCCCAGTCAACGGGTAGATCGGTTTGATCAAAATATTGCTAATATTATCGGCGGTACGCGCAAAAGTGGGTTAACCTTTGCCCCAGAAGCCGGCACCCAGCGGATGCGGGATATTGTGAATAAGGGATTGACGAACGAAGAATTGCTGCGGGGTGTGAAGACGGCGTTTGAGCAAGGATGGGATAAAGTTAAACTCTACTTTATGATTGGCTTGCCCGGTGAAACTGATGCCGATGTGATCGGGATTGCGGAAACGGTGAGGTGGTTGCAGCAAGAATGTCGGGCATCGGGGCGGAAACGGTTTGGCTTTAATATTACTATTTCTAACTTTACCCCCAAGCCGCATACACCATTCCAGTGGCATTCGGTGTCTACGTCTGAGTTTATCCGCAAGCAGGAATTATTACGCGATGCCTTTCGCCGGATTAAGGGTGTTAAGGTGAACTACACCGACGTGCGAATTTCGGCAATGGAAGACTTTGTGGGGCGAGGTGACAGACGTTTAGGGGCGGTGGTGCGTCGGGCGTGGGAATTGGGTGCGGGAATGGATGCATGGTGGGAAAGTTTAGATAAAGCATTTGCCGCTTGGGAAGGTGCGATCGCAGAATCTGATCTTACCTGGAAATATCGCCAAATCGAAAACGGCGAATGGAATGTGTTT
>NZ_JBKHHI010000038.1:0-25651 GCF_046539235.1 Coleofasciculus sp. | reverse complement strand
ATTTAGCAATACATCTATTGAAAATAATTATCAGCTTGTACTCCCACGGTACGCCGGAAAGCTGGCTGAGCTTGTTGAATCACAATTGCAAGAGAGGCTATGCCCATTATTCCATTTTTCCAGGCAGGCGGAATCGTCGCTTGGCCCCTACTCCTATTTTCCCTGGCGGCAGTCGCCCTGATTGTAGAGCGATTGTTTTTTTGGTTTCGGGTCACTCGTCGGCAACGCCGAGTGGTGAGAGACTTTCTGAAGGTTTACCGAGAAAAGCCAGACGCGGCGATCAACTATCTACAGCAGAATGCTGATTTGCCAATTGCCAAGATTTTTCTGGAAGCGTTAGAGCTTGACAACCCGAACCCGGAGGAATTCCGTCTGGCTTTAGAGAGTGCAGCTCAAGCAGAATTGCCAACGTTGAAGCGATTTAACACCGTGTTTGATACGATTGTTGGTATTTCTCCTCTCCTCGGTCTTTTGGGAACGATTTTGGGTTTGATCACAGCGTTTTCTTCCCTGAATATTGGTGATGTTGGGGGAAGCCGCACGACGGGAGTCACGGGTGGAATTTCCGAAGCTTTGGTGTCAACCGTCATGGGGTTGGTTGTGGCAATTTTCACCCTCTTTTTCTCCAATATATTCCGAAGCTTTTATCAGCGACAACTGGCGTTAATTCAGGAATATGGCGGTCAGTTAGAACTGCTTTATCGTCGTCAATATGAGCAAAGGAGAGAGGTTTATGCGGCTTCCAGATGAGTCAGAGAAGCCAGGAGAAATCAACATCGTGCCGATGATCGATGTGATTTTCTCGATTTTGGCATTTTTCATTATTTCGACGCTATACTTGACCCGTTCAGAAGGGTTGTCGGTGAATTTACCGAATGCCACAACTGCCCAAAATCAGCCGAGTACTGAAATTACGGTTACGATTCAGCCGGATGGAGAGATTGCACTGAATCGCCAGTCGATTGAATTAGAGGCGCTTGAAGAAGCCGTTCGCGCTTTAGTTGTGCCGAATAGTGAATCCCTGGTCATTGTCAATGCTGATGAAAAAGTTGATCATGGTCGGGTGGTGAGCGTGATGGATCGGTTGCGTCAAATTGAGGGAACCAAATTAGCGATCGCTGCTCAGAGACAGTAGACGCGATCGCACGCATTGTCAATGACAATTCTCGGCAATAATTGGCAACAGCAACCTCTCGGCTGAATGCAAAAAGAAGTGATCTCCAGGCAACATACGCAGTGAGAATGCAGCCCTAGTCTGAATCCGCCATCCGTCCAAATCATCCCAGGTCGCTTCTGGATCATCTGAACCCCCAAAAGCGGAAATCGGACAATTCAGGGGTGACTTAGGGGTGTAAACATAGGTTTCAAGTACCGTAAAATCCGATCGCAGGATGGGCAGAACAAACTGCATCAGTTCGGCATTCTCTAGCACAGCTTGGGGTGTAACATTGAGACGGCGTAACTCTTCGAGGAATTCTGAATCAGGTAGTTCATGGATAGGGGGATCGGGATCAGGAATTTGCGGGGCGCGACGACCCGATATAAACAGGTGAACCGGATTTAACCCGTACTGTTGACGTAAATAATGAGTCAGCTCAAAGGCAATCAATCCTCCCAGACTATGACCAAAGAAAGCAAAGGGTTGGTCTAAATAGGGAAGCAGGGATTGCGCGATCGCCTGAACAAGAGGCTGTAATCTGGTAAAAGGAGCAAACCGTATCTGCTTGCCCCGTCCAGGTAATTCAACGGGACAAACCTCCACCGTTTTTGGCAGACTATCACTCCACGTCCGAAATATTCGAGCAGCACCTCCGGCGTAGGGAAAACAAAACAAACGTAAGTTTGCTTGGAGATTGAGTTTGGGATAGTTAATCCCAGGGTCAACGGTTGATGGATTCGTCATTGTTGGTTAGGGTCTGCTAAATAGGGCTTGCTGAATAAGTATGTTGGGCGCATGTCATTGAATCGTTTTAGATTAGAGGTAATGATTCAAGAGGTCTAATTGTGGTCTTTGCTCAAACCAGTTCCCCAGATGTAGGAACAACTCGCCTCACGCTAGACGAGTATCGGGCGATGGAAGAAACCCACCCAGAACGCCATGAATACCGCAACGGAGAGATTATTACAACGTCGGGAGGTTCTGAAGCCCATAGTGCGATCGCTAGCAACTTATTAATTTACTTGGGGTTTTCGCTAAGAGATACCGATTTTCGTTTGTATAACAGCGACTTGCGAGTTTGGATTCCTGAATATCAGTGTGGGACTTATACTGATTTGATGGTTGTTAATGGCTTCCCAGAGTTCAATGGTGAGCGCAATGATGAAATCCTCAATCCTTTACTGATTGTCGAAGTTCTATCGCCTTCTACCGAAGTCTATGATAGGGGTGAAAAGTTCAGAAAATATCGCTCTCTTGCCAGCTTTCGTGAATATCTGCTGGTGAGTCAAGCTGAACCTTACATTGAGCAGTATCACAATCTTGAGCCTAGCAGTAATGATCGCTGGCTATGGCAAGTGTACTCTAATCTTGAGCAGGTGATCGCTCTACACAGTTTAAACGTAGAAGTTCCCCTGTCCGAAATCTATCGTCGCATTAATTTTTAAGGGTAGCTAACTCTCTTACTATCATACAAGGATTAGAGAATAGCGCTCTATTGTCACTCTGGTAAAATAACCATCAAATCTGATTGCTGAAAGCCTTTGCTGCCAAGCATTTGGGCGTTGAAAAACTGATATAAACTCCTACGGTAATCCATCCTATAGAAAATATCTCTTCAATTTTGCAACAAACTCAGATGTAAGGCAGTTAGATAAAATTGAACTTCAGATGTAGTTTTATTCCACATCAGTAAAGACCTCGCGGGTAGCCAAATGAACTTCTATTTCCTGGCGCGATCGCCAAATCGGTCGCAACTGTTTCTTGGCAAACAACTCTAGCTGATCGCCAACATGGGGTGAGTTGGGTTGAGTGGCATTCCCGTAACTCACGAGTGCCATCGCCCGGACTGGATTAGAAAACTCAATCGCGGCAACATAGGACTCCCCACCAATGGCTTCAAAACGCCCGTCTTCTAAAGGACTAAACCAGAGGTTGCGGAAAATGTCAACCTCACCTCCATTGGCTGGCAGGTCTAAATTACCAGAGCGTAGCCGAAAAACTTCTCCCCAAGGTACGTCCAGTGTTCCATAGGTTGCTATAACCCTTTGAGCAGCGGCTTCCAAGGCTGTCACGGCACTAACTGGATCGGCAAGACCATTGGGTGTAGTTAATGGCTCTTGCTCATTCCAGGGAACAGCAAACAAGTTCGAGAAATCTACTTCTTCATTCCAGAATGCAAACAGGACTGCACCACGACTATCAGATTCTGTTTTACGATCCCAGGTTTCCAGTACATCCGCCGCGTTTTTCCCTACCTCTCCACCGTGTTGCCGTGCCGCCGTAATCAGATCGTCCAGCAGACGTTCCGCTAGTTCTACGTGGGTCGAGTGTTTGTACTCAACCATTTTCTCAAAGGAAATCCGTTCATCTGACTTGAGCATTTTCGCCGAGTGTTGCGCCCGAAACTCCATCGGACCTCGCGGCACCATGTAAGCAGGATAATCATCGGGTTTAAGGGGTGCTGGAAACGTTGTTGTCCAGGGGGGGTCGTTTGCATTCTGTAACCAACCGCTTTGGGGATCGAGGACGCGAGGCAGATCGGCATAGGGGTGAAATTGAGTCGATAAGGTAGTAGAGGTGTCGCCAGGAATAATGCCTGACCAGTAGGCATAATCACCCTGTGAGCGCACTGGCACTTGACCATTAAACAGGTGCATGATATGCCCCTCTCGATCCGCATAGATCACCGTGAACATCGGAATCTGCAAGGGCTTGATCGCCGCTTCAAATTCCGTTAGGTTTTTGGCAAGTCCCATAGTCCACCATTGCTCTAATGCCCCCGGCTGATCAAGACCAACCACACGTAAGGCAAGGGCTTTACCATCCTTCTGGGCGATAACCGGACCATGGATGGAACGTTGTACAGTCAAGGGTTTTTCCTCTAGAGTCCCATCAGGCTGCCTAACGTTCAGCGTTTGTGTTTCGGTTTCAAAGGCGCGAATTTTACCGTCAAAGCGGTAGCCTCCGTCAGCTAAGGTTAGCTCGTAGACATCCCGCCCATTGTATTTGTTGACCGTGTGAGTCCAGCCCAAATTATCATTGAAACCAATCGTTAAAACTGGGATACCGACCAAAGTTGCTCCGTAGGTATCGATACCTGGGGCATTGAGCTGAGCTTCATACCAGAGAAATAAATTCGACCAAGGGTTGTGAGGATTGGCTAGCAGCATAGCATTGCCACTGGCAGAACGAGAAGGTGCGATCGCCCAACCGTTAGATCCTAAAGGTTTCTGGGGTGTGATGTTTTGCTGGTTGAATTCTGTAGAAGTATCCTGAGTATTTTCCCACTCTTCCCTTAAACTGGCAACAGTCTGGGGATTGACAATAAAGGTGAAGTTAAGCACACGATGGAGATGAGCCAGCACATCTACGCCTGTGACAGGCAGCACCCCCTTAACCTCATCGTCAATTAACTCAGCATGGTTTTGAGTATATGCATTAATCCCAGCGGCGAAGGCATCAATGTAGTTGCGAAACGTCGGATTTTGGGCATCGTACCATTGTTGGGCGCGAACAGGAACCCCCATCGTTCGTACCCACTGATCTGATTCGACGTACTTTTCCCCCCAGTATTCAGCCGCCCGTCCACGGGCTTGACCATAAAGGCGTAAGATCACGTTACCGTGGCTGTGCATTTGCGCCCAACCAAAAGCGTGAAAAAGACTCTGGACATCTTTACCATAAATATGGGGAACACCATAGGTATCCCAAAGGATTTCGGTCTTTTGTTGCCCAGCCACAGGTCGAAATGTTCCCCTATCTGATCGTGATTGTACAGACATAATTCCCTATTCCCTATTTTTCACTTCGCCTCGACATCATGATCGGGCAAAATATCTTCTATATCCCGCAAGGCTGGGAAGGCATAACTACCCAGACAGATGAGAACAACAACAAACGAGAACAGAGTCAGTTGAAGTGCCATCCCGCTACCCGCACCCGTACCAAACACACTCCCCAAGATAGGAGCGAGACTGCCCCCGGGCATCATCGCTGGCTCAAAAACATAGTCGGCTAAGGGACCAGCAATCAATAGCCCTAGTGGTGAGATGATTCCTTCGAGAAAAGAACTAGCAGCAAACACTCGTCCCTGCAGGTTCGGGTCTACTTTAGACAGCCAAAGGGCGCTTTCACAGCTATTCGCTAAGGGTTTAAATAAACCCGCGCCAAAGTTGGCTCCCATCCAAATAGAGGGCAAACGCCCTAAACCCAGGAACATTTCACCGCCAAAGACCAACGCTCTACCGATTAACAGCCCGTCGATGCGATGCTTGGGTCCTCCCCAAAGACTCAGCAGAATCGCTCCGATTAAACCGCCAAGACCAACAGCTCCTTGGACGCTACCGAGTACCGCCGTATTATTGCCACTGCGAGCTAAAATCATCGGTGCAACAACCTCAGATGCTGTATCAACGAAGATATAACTCAGGGCAAAGAGTTGGAGAGCAATGAGACTGGGACGGTTAAACAGGTAACGGAAACCCAACGTCAATTGCTGCCAACGTTTGCCAGTGCTGGCTTGGCTCACTTCATTTTGTTTGGGTTGGGGAATTTGTACGAGGGTTAGCGTGCCGATGGCAATCAGGAAGGTAACCAGGTCAATGACCAAAATGCCGGAAAGACCAATGATGTAGTAGAGTACGCCTGCCAGCGCTGGGGCGAGGACACCAGAGCCAAAGGTCTTCATTGAACCCATAGCGCCAACTCTGACATAATGCTGTTTGGGAACAATTAGGGCTTGGGATGCGGAGAAGGCGAGTGACTGGAGGTAGCCAAACAACCCATTGACAGCACCCGTTAGATAGAGATGCCAAATTGCCAGATTGCCAGTTAGGAATAGCACAAGAATAATAACTGTGGACAGTCCTGCCATGACATCTCCGAGAATCATCATCAGCTTGCGATTCCAGTGGTCAATAATGACTCCGGCGAAGGCGGCAGCAATGAGAATTGGGATTTGGGTAAAAAAGGCGAGTAAGGATAAGGGTGTTGCCTCGCCAGTGAGTTGCCACGCCCAAATGATCACGGCAAAGTTCGTCATTCGGGAACCCAGGATTGAGGCGACTTGCCCAATCCAAATGATCGTAAATGTGCGTAGGCTGTTCGGTCGATGCTGTGAGTTCATGGCTATTCCCTGTTCCTGAATAAAAGCAAGACGTCTAATCAGCCTTAGCCATTGTTTGTCTAATCAGCTCAACCCGCTGTTGTGTTTTAAGCAGAGGACAACTTTCACAGGCATGGAATTTTGGTGGCATTCGGAATATTAGGCAGCAGGTTCCTCGAATAGTTACTTCGGCAGGTAAATCGGGTTGGCTGAGTTTCTCAGAGCTCATCAGCTTGTAGAGGGGATTTCGATGGGGCATCACAGGACTGGATTTGTTCTCCAGCAGAGCGCTGCGATCGCTGGTTCTTTGCACGTCTGTATTAGGACATGGGGCAAGCCAGTTATACAAATTAGCGCAGGCGCTGGCCGCATTACCCCACATCACTATTTTTCGACTAAGTACTTGAACAAATCGTCAATGACTCCATAAGCGGCTAAGATGTTGATTCCTCGCCAAGTGCTATAGTCTACTAGGTATACTCGGTCTTGCTTGACTGCCTTGAGCTGTGACCACAGGGGGTGGCGTTGCAGTCTTTTCCAAACTTGATCGCCTTTATCATCGGACACCAACGTAATGAAGATGGCATCACCTTCTAACTGGGGAATGGTTTCTAAGTTAATCTCAATATCCAAGCCCTTAATGTTTTGTGCTGGAGGACGCTGAAGTCCAGCGTCGCTAAGGATTGTGCCAGCAAAGGAGTCTTTCACGTCACTGCGGAGAAATGCCGCATTGCCCCCACCGTTGACGAGGGATACCTGAAACTGAGCCAGTTGATCGCCTATAGCTGTCTTGAACTGTTCAATCTGACGGTTATACTCTTCTAGGAGCTGTTTAGCTTCTGCGGTTTTACCGAGTGTCTGTGCGACGAATTCCAGATGATCCTTCCATTCCCCTGGCATATTTAAGTCGATTAGGGCGGTTGGGGCAATTTGCGAGAGCTGATCATAGGTTGCATTATAGGTAAATCCCAGGATGAGGTCAGGTTTGAGTCGGGCAATTTTTTCCAGGTTGGGTTGCTCCTCGGTGCCAATCAGCTCAAGTTTTTCATCAACCTTGTCTTCTAGGTATGGAGGAAACTTAGTACCAGAGGAAATATATATAGAGGTGCTTCCTACAGGTTGGACGCCGAGGGCGATCGCATTGGCAAGCATAGCTCTATGCAACACAATGACTCGTTGGGGATTCAGGGGAACGCAGGTTTCGCCTCTGGCGTGTTGAATCATGCGGCAATCAGAGGCGGTTGGTGGCGATGGGGAAGGAGCTTGAGAGAAGTAACCGCTACAGGCACTCAGGAGGATGATCGTGAGTCCGAGTAGCAGCGATTGCTTAATGCCCCAACGAGGTTTTCGTCTTGTCTTGATTTTTAGAGCCATGCGTTTGAAAGAGGGTTAAAACTCCACAGCAATTGTTCCCAAAACCGTGAAAGGGGCTTGGGGAGTGAGAAAGAATCCTTGGGTTTCGTAATATTCGGTGTTGAAAATATTCTTGAAGTTAACGGCAGCTTGCCAATTGTCTCGTCGATAAGAAAGACGAGCATCTGCTCTGACATAGGAAGGAATTTCCAAGCCTGTATTAGGCAGTCGGGCTTCCCTGTCACCGACGAAGAATACGCCGACACCAAACCCTAAACCCTGCAAACCACCCTGTTGAATTTCATAGGTTGTCCAGAGGCTCGCACTATTGAGCGGGATGCCAACCAAGCGATCACCTTCTGGAATCGTGTTATCTTCACTGACAAAGGCATCAGTGTGAGCGTAGGTGGCGATAATATTCCATCCCGGTAAGATTTCACCTACGATTTCCAATTCAATCCCCCGACTTGTTTGTTCTCCCGCCTGAATGCTGAAGATAGGATCAATTGGATCAGCCGTTAGAACATTTTGCTTGGTGATTTCGTAAAGTGCCAAGTTTGCTGCCAGTCTGCCATCCAAAAACTCTTGCTTCACCCCAATCTCAAATTGTTCGCCCCGTTCGGGTTCAAACGCCTCGTCCGTCCGACTCCTACTGAAAAACTGGGGATTAAATGACTTCGCCCAACTGAAATAAAGGGAGGTGGAGTCAGTGGGCTGATAGACAATACCCGCTCGCGGTGAGAAGGCAAACTCAGAGAAATCATTGATGGATTCATCGGTAAAACGGTTTCTGTAGAAGATATCACTCCAGTCCAAGCGACCCCCTACTAGAATTTTTAACTGAGGCAGCACCTCAATCAAATCTTGCAAGTAAAAGGCAATGGTGTTAGAGCCGTATTCTTCAGCAAAGCTTGGCTCAAAGTCCCCAGGTTCTGCTCCATACTCCGGATCGAAGATATCAATGGAAGCCAGAGGCGCTCCGAAAAAGTCGTAGGTTAATTCAAAACGGCTCAGTTCTAGTCCGAACAGAATTTGATGACCGATAGAGCCTGTCTGCAATTCAGCGATAAATTCGTTTTGTAGCGTATAGTTTTCCTGAGATTCATCGGACTTGGAAGCGCGACGGGGCAGGGTGCGGCCATCATCCTCTAGGGGGCGAAGATTGACTTCCTGAATATCACTGTTGACAATAATCGTGCTGAACCCTTGGCGGAATTTCCAGTTGTCACTAAACTCATGTTGAAAGCGATAGCTACCAAAGAAGGAGTCAACTTCAGCATCGTTAAAATCGGGTTCTCCTAAAAATCGGCTCCGAGGAAGTTCCAAAAATTCCGGTTCCGGTCGAAAACCTCGATCGAACGTGTAATTATAGTTTTGATACTCAACTTCTGTGGTCAGAGTGGTACGCGGTCCAATGTTCCAAGTTAGCACGGGAGCAATAAAGATAGTTTCGTTCTCATTGAAATCCCGGTAACTGTCTGCATTTTCGTAGGCGACGTTGAGGCGATAAAGCAGCTCTCTATTTTCTGTAAGTGGTCCTGTCAGGTCAATGGTTGGGCGGTAAAAATCATAATTGCCAACCGTCATGCTCACTTCGTAGAAGGGATTTGGGAGTGGCTGTTCGGTTACGGTGTTGACAATTCCACCTGGCTCAAGGTTGCCATAAAGAACCGATGCTGGACCTCTGAGAAACTCAACTCGCTCAATGTTACTAACATCACGAGGAGACAAAAAACCGAAATCCCGAAAACCATCTCGGAGGTTTACTCCGGAGCGAAAACCGCGAATAAAGGTTTGATTGGAAGGAAGTCCACCATAACCGACAGACGGTTGTACACCACTGACGTTATCAGCTAATTCGCTAAGACGGGTGACTTGACGGTCTTCAATCACCTCTTGGGGGATAACTTGAATAGATTGGGGAACGTCGCGGATTGGGGTGTCTGTTCTTGTCCCCGTTGTCGCCCTAGGGGCGCGATATCCGATTTCTGGCTCAGCCGTTACCACAATTTCAATTTCTTCTGGCGCATCAGGCGGCATTTCAGCGGTATCCGGGGCAGTTGTGAGGCTCAATACCAATCCTGATGCACTCGAAATTACTGCGGCTGTTGGTACTGCTTCTGTACCTGTCACCGTTACCCGAATACTGTTGACATCCTGCTGTGTTACTGTAACCGCAGCAATGCCTTCAACCGGATTGTCTTGGCGAAACGCCTCACTCTCAGGAAGTAGCAGCACGGCATTAGGGATATCGGCAATTAAAGTATTGTCTTCACTCCTAGTCTCGGCTTGCAGGGCAAATCCCTCTGAGGTTTCTAATATGATGTCCAACCCCATCTCGGTTGGGTTAACCTGTACACCTGTTACTTGGACAAGGTTCCTATCGACTTGGGCAACGACTGCTGATTTCCCTGACTCAGGTTGCTGAACTCGTCCTTTAACGGGGGTCAGGGGAAACTCTATCTCACTGAGACGGGGAATCTCTGTAATTGGAGATTGAGTGATTGGTGTAACCTCAGCTAAGGCTGACGTTGCCACTAAGACACCCACTGAGTTGCTCAGCAATAAGTACGGCAGTAATTTCGTTCGCTTCATTTCTCTCCTTACACACCCAATTGCGCGATCGCGCTCTCTAATTTATTGATAACTATTAGCATCAGCAAGAGCTAAACCTAAACTGGCGCTGTTGCCCCTGTCAAGATAAATATTATGAAGATTTGATAAAGACGGTGACCGGACAGAATTATAATTCTGCCGAAACCCTCGCCAGATAAGGCTCTTGGTCTTTCCAGTTCTCTGGGCAAGATTGGGATAGACTAGGGGAGGCATAAATAAATGAAAAAGATTTTCGATTAAGGCTTGACGAGATTGAGAAAACTGCTGTACTTTAACAGAGGTTAATTAAAAATAGATATCAATAAGCGGGTGGGAAAACGCCATAGCCGTACAGTGCGGCATAACGTCTTGTGTTGGCACGGCTATCCGTTGAGACGATCAAACCAGAGCCTTTGGATAAACTCTTGTCTTGATCACCACAGCGAGCAATCCGTATTGAAATGACCAAACCGATGGTATCGAGTTTGACGGGATTTGATATCGCTGAAATCGCCAGATGCAAAAGTTCAGGGTTGCACCGAGTATGCAAAGTAAACGTATCCAATCTTCAAGCCTGTGTTCAGAAATCCTCCTGAATAGTTCAACCTGGGTGGAGCTACTGCGTCAACGAACGCTACACCAACCGAACCAAGTAGCTTTCACCTTTTTACCCGATGGCGAAACCGAAGGCGATCGCTTAACCTATCAAGAGTTAGATCGACGCTCTAGAGCGATCGCATCTCAACTTCAAGCAATGGGTTTGAGGGGTGAGTGCGCCTTGTTGCTGTATCCACCAGGGTTAGAGTATCTGGCAGCATTTTTCGGGTGTCTGTACGCTGGGGTGGTTGCAGTGCCAGCTTACCCGCCGCGTAACCAACGGAATATACCTAGGATACAGGCAGTTGTGGCAAACGCTCAAGCCGCGATCGCTCTTACAACAAAGGCAACCCTGTCAAAGGTGCAATCCCTGCTTGCCGAAAAAACTGCCCTTGGGGATTTACAGTGGCTGACAACGGATAGTCTGGGGAGTGGACTAGAAGAAAATTGGCAAGAGCCTTCAATAACCACAGATACATTAGCCTTTTTGCAATATACATCAGGGTCTACCGGGACACCCAAGGGAGTTATGCTCAGTCATGGCAACCTGCTACATAATGCCGCCATGACGTACCGTCTCATGGAACATTCGCCTGAGAGTAAATTTGTGTCGTGGTTGCCAACCTACCATGACATGGGGTTAATTGGGGGAATTTTGCAACCCTTGTATGGCGGATTTCCTTGCATCTTAATGCCTCCAGCGGCATTTCTCCAACGTCCTTACCGTTGGTTGCAAGCCATTTCCCGTTACCAAGGGACAACCAGTGGTGGACCCAATTTTGCCTATGAATTATGTATTCAAAAAATTACGCCAGAGCAACTAGAAACCCTGGATTTAACTCGCTGGGATGTCGCGTTCAATGGTGCTGAACCTATCCAACCGGAAACCTTACAGAAATTCTCTAGCAAATTTGCCCCCTGCGGCTTTCGTCAGGAAGCCTTATATCCCTGTTATGGGATGGCAGAAGCAAGTTTGATGGTATCTGGGGGTCGAAAAACGGCTCCACCCCTGTTCAAAACAATTCAAGGAGATGCCCTAGAACGCAATCAAGCGATTGAAACCAGCATTGAGGATCAAAATAGCACAATTTACGCTTTAGTCGGTTGTGGTCAAACCCTACCGGATCAGACAATTCGTATTGTTCATCCTGAAACCTTCACCCAATGTCTACCCAATGAGATTGGTGAAATCTGGGTATCCGGTGCCAGTATAGGTCAGGGTTATTGGCATCAACAGGAAGAGACCAAAAAAACATTCTGCGCCTATTTATCCGATACAGGTCAAGGACCATTTTTGCGGACAGGAGACTTAGGTTTTTTGCAGAATGGGGAACTCTTTATTACGGGTAGATTGAAGGATTTAATTATTATTCGCGGTCGTAATCTTTACCCCCAGGATATTGAACGGACAGTAGAACGTAGTCATCCGTCCCTGAGAACAGGAAGTGGTGCAGCGTTTACGGTAGAGGTTGACAAAGAAGAACGATTGGTTGTGGTTCAAGAACTGGAGTTTCGCGCCAAACCTAATATTGAGGAAGTAACCGCCGCCATTCGTCAGGCTGTGACTGAAGACCATGAAGTGCAAGTTTATGGAGTGGTTTTAATTAAGCCTGGGAGTATACCCAAGACGTCTAGTGGTAAGATTCAACGTCGTGCTTGTAAAGCTAAGTTCTTGGCAAGCAATCTGATTGTCATAGAACGTAGTATCCTAAACGTTGCTGGTTTTGTAGAAACAATTCCTAGTCTTAATCGCGATGCTCTCCTATCTCTTCCACCGGGTGAGGGTCAGTTACTTCTAGAGTCTTATCTTCAGAAGTTGATGGCTCAGGTGATGCAAATAATACCGTCTAAAATCAACCTCCAGCACTCCTTAAGCAGTGTGGGATTGGATTCTTTAAGAGTTTTTGAGTTGAAAAAACGGATTGAAGTTGACCTAGAAGTAACGGTATCGATAGGGGAATTTTTTGAAGGATTAACTATTGCCCAATTGACGACAAAGATACTCGAACAACTGACAACGGCAGATTGTATACCATCAGTTTCCCTTAAAAAACTCCCGACAGCCACGAATGTTCATCCTCTCTCTTTTGGTCAGCAGCGACTGTGGTTTATTGACCAATTAGAGCCAGGTAATCCTGCTTACAATATTTCATTTGCCATTAGCTTAGAAGGTTCGCTAAAGGTGACGTTGTTAGAACGCAGCCTTAATGAAATTGTGCGTCGTCACGAAATTTTACGAACCACCTTTTCTATCGTCAATGGTCAACCCGTTCAAATTATCGCTCCATCTTTAAGGCTAATTCTGTCGGTCGTTGATTACCAAGAACTTCCGGAATTAGAGCGTGAGTCTGAGGCACAGCGCGTCGCAACTCAAGAGAGTCAGCAGCCTTTTGACCTAACCCACGGACTGCTACTGCGTGCCAAACTCGTGCGTTTAGGTCAACAAAAACACAGGCTTCTGCTAACCATGCATCACATTATTTTGGATGGATTGTCGGCAGAGGTGTTCATTCAGGAGATGGTAACGCTTTACAAAGCATTTTTGACCGAAAGTTCTTTGCCTTTACCTGAACTGTCCATTCAGTATAAAGACTTTGTTTATTGGCAGCGGCAATGGCTTCAGGGAGAGCCGCTAGAAACCCAGCTTAACTATTGGAAACAACAACTAGAAGGTGTTCCCGCTGTTTTGCAACTGCCTACAGACTATCCACGATCGGCAGTTCAGACTTTTCGAGGTGCAAGCCAATCTCTAGCGCTACCCCAAACCCTAACCGATAAGCTGAAGGCGCTCTCGCGTCAAGAGGGTGTCACCCTATTTATGGTTCTGTTAGCGGCATTTCAGACTTTTCTCTACCGCTACACAGGGCAAAATGACATTCCTGTAGGCTCACCCATTGCTAACCGCAATCACAGCCAACTCAAAGAGCTGATTGGTTTTTTTGTCAACACCTTAGTATTGCGTACTAACTTAGGAGGAAACCCCAGTTTTCGAGAACTGCTGGGTAGGGTACGTCAGGTGGCATTGGGGGCTTATACTCATCATAATTTACCATTCGAGCAGTTGGTGGAGACACTTCGACCCCAGCGGGATGTTAGTTATAATCCCCTATTCCAAGTATCCTTTACTCTCCAGAATGCTCCACAACTTGAGGAAATTCCGGGGTTAACCTTAAACCAGTTAAAGGTAGAAAGCCTGACCTCGCAGTTTGATTTAAGCCTGTTTATTGAAATCAAACCAGGAGAATTAACTGCCTCCTTTGAGTACAACACTGATTTATTTGAGAATGCCACAATTACCCGGATGTTGGGACATTTTAGTAACTTATTAGAGGGTATTGTCGCCAATCCCGACCAACGCCTTGCGGACTTACCCCTCTTGTCAGAAGCAGAGCAGCATCAACAGCTTGTGGTTTGGAATGATACACAGACAGAATATCCCAAAGATTTGTGTATCCATCAGCTTTTTGAAGCTCAAGTCGAGCGAACACCAGATGCAACTGCTGTAGTTTTTGAGAACCAGCAACTGACTTACCGAGAGTTAAACAACCGCGCAAATCAGTTGGCGCACTATCTGCAAAAGCTGGGTGTGGCACCAGAGGTACTGGTGGGGATTTACATGGAGCGCTCGCTGGAAATGGTGATCGGACTCTTAGGTATTCTCAAAGCTGGAGGAGCTTATGTACCATTAGACCCTACCTATCCTCAAGAGCGCCTAGCCTTCATGCTGGAAGATGCTGGCGTGTCCGTACTCCTAACTCAAGCCAAGTTCGCGAACGTACTTCCTCAACACAATGCTAAGGTGGTGTGCCTAGATGCCGACTGGCAAGTGCTAGCTCATCAGAGTCAGGAAAATCCGATCAGTGGTATAACCCTTGAAAACCTAGCCTATGTGATTTATACCTCTGGCTCCACGGGTCAACCGAAAGGGGCGATGAATACCCACCAAGGCTTATGTAATCGCTTGCTGTGGATGCAGGATACCTATCCATTAACAGCCGCAGACAGGGTTTTACAGAAGACACCGTTCAGTTTTGATGTGTCGGTTTGGGAATTCTTCTGGCCCCTGATTGCAGGTGCTCATCTAGTGTTAGCGAAGCCGGAAGGTCATCGAGATAGTACTTATCTTGTCGAACTCATTGCCAAAGAGCAAATTACTACCCTGCACTTTGTTCCCTCAATGTTGCAACTCTTTCTAGAGGAACCCTCTCTGAATACGTGTAGTAGCATCAAGCGGGTTATTTGTAGTGGCGAAACACTCTCGGTTGACCTGCAAGAACGGTTCTTTGCTCGTCTGAATGCAGAACTGCATAATCTTTACGGACCAACGGAAGCCGCAATTGATGTTACCTTCTGGGTTTGCCAGCAGGGTAGCAAAGAGCGAATTGTGCCGATTGGTCGTCCCATTGCCAACACCCAAATTTATTTACTGGATCAGCACTTACAGCCTGTTCCCGTTGGAGTTCCCGGTGAGTTGCACATTGGCGGTATTGGTTTGGCGCGAGGTTATCTCAACCGTCCGGAGTTGACAGCCGAGAAGTTTATTCCGAACCCCTTTGAACATTCAAAATTCAATCGTCTGTACAAAACTGGTGATTTAGCTCGCTACTTACCCGATGGAACTATCGAATTTCTCGGACGAATTGACAACCAAGTGAAGATTCGCGGCTTCCGTATCGAACTCGGAGAAGTTGAGGCGGTATTGGTTAAACATCCAAGGGTGCGAGAAGTCGTAGTTCTCGCACAGGAGGAGGGCGGTAGTGAAATGCAACTGGTAGCCTATGTCGTTTCCAATAGTGCTGACACTCCCACAACGGACGAACTGCGGAGCTATCTCAAGGAATGGCTGCCTGATTATATGGTGCCTTCTGTGTTCGTCTTGCTGGAGGCTTTACCGCTCTTGCCCAATGGCAAAGTCGATCGCCATGCCTTGCCTGCGTCTGAAGGTTTACGCCCAATGTTGACAGCGACTTATGAGGCGCCTCGTTCGGAAGTGGAACGTGCGATCGCGACGATTTGGCGAGAAGTATTACACCTGGAAAAAGTGGGCGTTAATGACAATTTTTTTGACCTCGGCGGTCATTCCTTGTTAATCATTCAGGTTCACAGCCAACTCCGGGAGCGTTTTAACTGGAATTTGTCAATTATAGAAATGTTCCAAAACCCAACGATTAAAACATTGGTGCAATACTTAAGCCAAAAGCAAAAGCAACAGCCTTTTTTTGGGGCAATGCGCGACCGAGTTCAGAAGCAACTAGAAGTCAGCCAGCGACGTAAACCCTTTCACCGATGAAATCTGAAGCCCAAACCCTGATACTAGAGAAAATCTGCCATGATTCAATCTTCATTCTTAAAGACCCAAGGGACTAAAGTTATCAAAAATGAGCATAATCTGGGGCTTTCGGGACTCTCAACCGCACAAATCCTAGAAAAGTTTAAGTCCTGTGGATTACTTCTGTTTCGAGGATTTGAGGTTGACGCTCAAAAAATGAAAGCCTTTGCCGAACAATTTAGTTCTAGATTTGTTCGAGATGAAACTAGAAGACGTGTTGATTCTAGAGATGGGTTTGTTGGTTTGGTAGATGGAGGAACCCATTACATTAGTCCGCACTGTGAACACGCTAATTCTCCCTTTCGACCCGATGTTATTTGGTTTTGCTGTGTCGTACCCGTAGCACAAGGGGGTGAAACACTAGTTTGGGATGGTGTGCGGGTATGGCAGGAAATGAGTGAAGAGTTAAGGACGTTGTTTATTGACAAGAAAATCAGGTTTTTTCAAAAATTTCCTGCTGCCGCTTGGAGACATTTTCTAGGGACAGGCTCTACTCTTGTTGATGTAAAGAGGACTCTTGATGGTCTTGAGGGAGTAAGTTATCAGATTAACCCCGATCAATCTGTTTCTCTTGACTATGTTTGCTCGGCTGTGGTAAAAACTAAATATGGGAATCATGAGGCATTTGCGAATAGCCTAATTTCAGAGTATATAAATCCCAGGGGAGTCGTAACATTTGAAGATGGTTCACCGATTCCTGAGACAGTTATCAATGAAATTAAGGAAATCATGAATAGGTTAACGGAAGGGATACCGTGGCAATCCGGTGACCTAGCTATGATTGATAATTCAAGATTTTTGCATGGTCGTAGAGCCTTTAAAGATACGAGAAGACGAATTTTGACTACTTTAAGTTACCTTAAGTAAAACGTTAATCCTAGAAAAATCGTTAATTGGCTCAACCCGAGAAAGAAGAAAAGAGAGAGTATGGAAGCTTACGGAACAGTGGAAGAAATAGCCATTATCGGTATGGCAGGTCGTTTTCCTGGAGCGAAAAACCTTGAAGAGTTTTGGAAAAACCTACAAGCCGGATTAGAATCCATCTCAGTTTTTACGGATGCTGAATTGATAGCATCGGGAATAGATCAGGCAGTTTTAAACAATTTAAATTATGTGAAAACTGGTGCAATAGTAGAAGATGTTGAATTATTTGATGCTTCATTCTTTGACTTTAACCCTAAAGAAGCTGAAACAACCGATCCGCAACACCGCCTGTTCTTAGAGTGTGCTTGGGAAGCTCTTGAAAAGGCGGGCTATGATTCCCAAAGGTGTAAGAGTCGGATTGGAGTTTATGCAGGTGCAAGTCTCAATAATTATCTGTCTTTTGATGTCAACCATGACAAAGTAGGCTCAGCGAAATGCTACCAGACCTTGATTGGTAATGATAAAGATTTCCTCACGACTCGTGTTTCTTACAAATTAAATCTGACGGGACCAAGTATTACTGTTCAAACCGCCTGTTCTACATCATTAGTGGCGACAACACTGGCTTGCCAAAGTTTGCTCAATTACCAATGTGATATGGCGTTGGTTGGTGGGGTGTCAATCCGGGTGCCCCAAAAAACTGGCTATCTCTATGAAGAAGGAGGAACATTATCTCCTGATGGCCACTGCCGTGCTTTTGATGCCAAAGCACAGGGAATCATCATTGGTAACGGTGTGGGAGTTGTGGTTTTAAAGCGGCTGGCAGATGCTGTTGCTGATGGTGATTGTATTCAGGCTGTGATTAAAGGTGCAGCCATTAACAACGACGGTTCTTTGAAAGTTGGCTACACAGCACCAAGCGTGGATGGTCAAGCCGATGCGATCGCAGAAGCCATCATGCTAGCAAGAATAGAGCCTGAAACCATTAACTATATTGAAGCCCACGGCACAGGAACAGCCCTGGGCGATCCCATTGAAATTGCCGCACTGACCAATGTTTTTCGTGCCAGCACTGAGAAAAAGGGCTTCTGTGCCATTGGTTCAGTTAAAACCAACATCGGTCATTTAGATGCAGCCGCAGGCATAGCAGGACTCATCAAGACAGTTCTAGCTCTCCAACACCAGTCAATACCACCCAGCCTGAATTTCAACGAACCCAATCCCCAGATTGATTTTGCTAATAGTCCTTTTTACGTCAATACTACGCTAACTGAATGGAAAGCAGGATTAACCCCTCGCCGTGCTGGCGTTAGTTCTTTGGGTATAGGTGGAACAAACGCCCATCTGGTTCTCGAAGAAGCCCCGGTGTTGCCACCGTCTAGTCCGTCTCGCCCTTGGCAGTTGTTACTCCTCTGTGCCAAAACGGAGTCGGCACTGGAAACTGCCACAGAGAATCTCGCCCAACACCTCAGGCAGAATCCTCACCTCAACTTAGGGGATGTCGCTTATACCCTGCAAGTGGGACGCCGGGAATTCAACCATCGTCGAATCCTGGTTTGTCAAACGATTGACGATACAGTCAAGTTGCTCGAATCCCTAGAACCCCAGCAAGTTTTCACCCATTACCAAGAACCAGGCGATCGCCCTGTTGTGTTCATGTTTCCTGGACAGGGTACTCAGTACGTGGACATGGGTAAAGAACTATACCAAAGTGAGCCAAAATTTCAGCAACAGGTTGACTACTGCTGTGAAGTACTCAAACCTCACTTGGGACTGGATTTGCGATCGCTAATCTATCCGAACAAATCAGAAGCACCAGCAGCAGAGAAACTCAAGCAGACTGACATTACTCAACCAGCCTTATTTGTTATTGAGTATGCCCTAGCTCAGTTGTGGATGTCCTGGGGTATTTCTCCCCAAGCTATGATTGGTCACAGTATTGGGGAATATGTTGCGGCTTGCCTTGCTGGTGTAATGTCTCTCGAAGATGCCTTGGCACTGGTAGCTACCCGTGGGCGATTGATGCAGCAGCTACCCACTGGTGCCATGCTCTCCGTTCCACTGCCTCTGGTAGAGGTTAAAACTCTACTTAGCGAACAGTTATCCTTAGCTGCTACCAACGAACCCGCCTCGTGTGTCGTTTCGGGTTCCCATGAAATAGTTGATGCGTTTCAAGAAAAACTCGCGGCTCAAGGTGTAGACTGTGGTCGTCTTCATACCTCCCATGCCTTTCACTCCTCAATGATGGACTCTATTCTGGAGTCTTTCAGGGAACAAGTTAAAAGAGTCAAGCTTAATCCTCCCAACATTCCCTTTATTTCCAACGTCACAGGACGCTGGATTACAGCCACAGAAGCCACCGATCCCCATTACTGGGCTAGACATCTACGACAAACTGTTAAGTTTTCGGCTGGCATTACCCAGTTGCTCTGTGAACCCAATCACATCTTTCTAGAAGTGGGTGCTGGACGTACCCTGTCTACTCTGGTTAAAAAGCATTTCAATCGGGCAGATGAACCGATGGTACTCTCTTCACTACGTCATCCTAAGGAGGAATACTCCGATGTAAAATTCTTGCTGAGTACACTGGGTAAGCTCTGGTTAATGGGAGTTCCAGTAGACTGGTCTAGCTTTTACGCTTCCGAACACCGCCACCGACTCCCTTTACCCACCTATCCATTCGAGCGTCAACGTTACTGGATTGAACCCCAGAAAAAACAAAGGGATTCTGCTTCAGCAGACTCTAAAAAGCCAGATATTGCAGACTGGTTCTATGTCCCCGTCTGGAAACAAGCGATTACACCGATTAGAGAACAGATAGAGCTAAAAAAATACTGGCTAGTCTTCGTAGATACGGGTCAAATCGGCTCACAAATTGCCAAACATCTAGAACTTGGCAGCCAAGATGTCATCACTGTGATGCCAGGAGAGCAGTTTAGCAAACTTGGCGAGGGTAAATATACCATCAATCCCCAGCAGCCTAACGATTACGATGCCTTACTCAAAGAATTGCAAAGATTAGGTCAAGTTCCAGACGAAATTGCCCATTTATGGAGTCTCACACCGAACGAGCAGAGACAATCGGGAATCGAGTTTTTTGAAAACTGTCAAAATCTAGGTTTTTACAGTTTGCTGTTTCTCGCACAAGCGCTTGGTAAACAGAATGTTACTTCTCCCATCAATATTCTGGTTGTCACTAACGATATTCACGACATTACAGGTGTTGAACGGTTAACTCCAGAAAAAGCAACTGTGTTAGGAATGTGCAAAGTCATTCCACAAGAGTTTTCCAACATCACCTGCCGAAGTATTGATGTCGTTCTTCCCGCTTCCGGAACTTCCCATGAAAATAAACTGATAGACCAACTTATGGCAGAACTGACTGCTAATTCATCCGAGTCAGTTGTTGCCTACCGTGGACATCATCGCTGGGTACAAACTTTTGATCCAGTTCATCTGGATGAGAAGACAGACGGATCAAAAACTCGGTTGAGGGAAGGAGGAGTCTACCTAATTACTGGTGGATTAGGAGGCATTGGTCTTGAACTTGCCCAATATTTAGCCCAGACCGTGCGAGCCAAATTAATACTAATAGGGCGTTCTGCTTTTCCTAGCAGAGATGAATGGGAGACATGGCTAACGACTCATGATGAACAAGACCCAGTGAGTCAGAAAATACAAAAAATTCAAATACTTGAAGACGTAGGGGCAGAAGTTCTAGTTTTCAGCACTGATGTTGCCAGTGAAGCACAAATGCAAGCGGCGATCGCCCAATCTCTCGAACGCTTTGGTCAAATTCATGGAGTCATCCACGCCGCCGGACTTAAATTATTGAGTACGATTAGGGAACTCAATAGAATTGAGTCTGATCAGCAACTGAGAGCGAATGGACATGGACTGTTTGCCTTAGAAAAGGTTTTGCAGGGAATCGATCTAGATTTCTGCTTACTTATTTCTTCCTTATCGTCTGTTTTAGGGGTGTTAGGTATGGCAGCTTATCCGGCAGCACACCTATTCACCGATGCTTTTGTTTACAAGCATAATCAGGAAAAGTCTGTTCGCTGGATTAGTGTTAATTGGGATAATTGGTTAACAAGGGAATTAGCCGACCAATTAACGACTAAGCCAGAGATATCAACTGAATTATTCATGAGATCTGAAGAAGGATTGGAGGTATTTAAACGTGTATTATCCTTAGATACAGTTACTCAAGTTGTCACCTCTACTGTCGATCTAAACGCGAGAATCGAGCAGTGGACTAAGGGTAAATCTGTAGACGATAATCAAATCAATTCTCCTTCACTTTACTCAAGACCCAGTTTACAGACTACATACATTGATCCCAGAAATGAAGTTGAGCAAACTCTTGCCAATATTTGGCAAGAAATCCTGGGTATTGAGCAAATCGGCATCTACGACAACTTTTTGGAGTTGGGTGGGGATTCTCTCCTCAGCATCCAGATTACTGCCAGAGCCAATAAAATGAATCTGCGTGTGACTAATCAGCAGATATTTGAATATCCAACGATCGCTGAGTTGGCAGAGGTAGCCAGCAAAACCGAGACAATTTTAGCCGAACAGGGCATAATCCAAGGAATAGTCCCTCTAACACCGACTCAGCACTGGTTTTTTGAACAGAATCGACTTGACGCCCACCATTGGAACCAGGTAATTTTGCTGGAGGTGCGACAACCTCTCAATCTCGGACAATTGGAGCAGGTGGTGCAGCATTTGCTCGTACACCATGATGCACTTCGTCTGCGTTTTCAACCAGAGGAATATGGCTGGAAGCAGGTTAATGCCAGTCCTAACGGCGTTGTACCCTTCTCAAAAATAGATTTGTCTGGCATATCACCTGGGTTGCAAGAACAGGCTTTTGAGGCAGCAGCTAGCGAGTTACAAGGGAGTTTTAACCTTGGATCAGAACCATTAGTAAGAGTTGCCCTTTTTGACCTAGGAGAAGACAAACCAAGTCGGCTGCTGTTCATTATCCACCATCTGATTGTGGATATTGGCTCTTGGCGAATTTTGCTGGAGGATCTGGAAATAGCCTACCAACAGCTAAGCCAGGGTCAAGCGATTCAGCTTGCGCCTAAGACGACTTCATTCAAACAGTGGGCTGAACGGCTCACGGAGTACGCACAGTCAACGGAATTGCAACGGGAGCAAGTCTATTGGTTGGCAGCCTCTCGTGAATGGGTATCACCACTGCCAGTGGATGATCCAGGGGGTGATAACACTGTAGCATCAGTTCAGACTGTGTCAGTAACCCTGAGTGTGGAAGAGACACAGACTTTACTAGAGACAGTCTCAGCCGCCTATCGAGTGCAGATTGAGGACGTACTGCTTACCGCCTTAGCCCAGGCTTTTGCCAAGTGGACTGGAGTGCGATCTGCGCTTCTCCCAAGGGGAGACGCCAAGGGCGAACGCAGCAGCGCTTCGCTATCGCTGTTGGTTGACTTAGAAGGAAATGGACGGGACGTCATCTTTGATCGTGTGGATGTGTCACGGACAGTCGGCTGGTTTACCACTATTGCCCCCGTGCTTTTGGACATTGGGGAAGAGGCTCAACCCCAAGAAGCCTTGAAGCAGGTGAAAGAGCAACTCCGTAACTTTCCTAATCAAGGCATTGGCTACGGTGCGCTGCGCTACCTGAATGAGGATGAGATCATTACCGAACAATTGCGATCGCTCCCAGAAGCAGAGGTTCTGTTCCTCTATCTCGGTCAACTCGATCAAAGTTTACCTGAGTCTTCGTTATTCGAGATGTCTCAACAATTTAGCGGCTCAACTTGCAGTCCCCGTGGCAAGCGAAGCCATCTGTTCGAGATTAATGGGTCGATTGTCCAGAGTCAGCTAAGAGTGGATTGGAGTTATAGCGGGAATGTACATCAAAGGGAAACCGTTGAGGGATTGGCTCAAGAGTTTGTCGGAGTGTTGCGATCGCTGATTACCTCCTGTCAATCATCTTCAGTAGAAAACTATACGCCTTCTGACTTTGCACAGTTTAAGTCCAGCCAATGGAACCAAGCTGACCTCGACAACATTCTGGCAGCTATCAATAAATCTGAAGGTTTTGAAGCGCAATGAAAAACGTCGAAGATATCTACCCACTTTCACCCATGCAGCAGGGGATACTATTTCACACCCTCTATGCCCCAAAATCGGGAATGTATTGTGAACAGTTCCACTTCACCATCCATGGAGACTTGAATATCTCAGCATTCAAGCAGGCTTGGCAGCAGTTGATAGAGCGGCATCAGGTTTTACGAACATTCTTCATTTGGGAAAATGTCAAAGAACCTATTCAAGTAGTGCAGAAACAAACAAAGCTACCCTGGGAACAGCAAGATTGGCGAAGGTTAGCAACACTCGAACAACAAAAGCGCTTAGAGGATTTTCTTAAGGAAGATCGAGAACGGGACTTTAAACTTTCTCAGGCACCACTGATTAGGTTAGCTTTAATCAAGTTAGCTGAAGATGAATACCACTTCATCTGGAACCGCCACCACTTGTTAATGGATGGATGGTCTACACCCCTAATTTTCCAGGAACTCTTTGCCTTTTATCAAGCCTTTAGCCAAGGTCAAACTTTGCACCTAGAGCGCCCCCGTCCTTACCGGGACTATGTAGCCTGGGTACAGCAGCAGGATTTATCTCAGGCTGAAAAGTTCTGGCGGCAACGGCTCAAGGGCTTTACTACAGCAACTTCTCTGAGGGTAGATCGCAAGCCGAGCAGCTCGGTTAGCCAAGGCAACAACTATGACAATCAGAACATTCAACTATCGACGGCAGTAACAGCCGCATTGCGCTCTTTTGCTCAGCAGCAACAGCTAACGCTGAACACGTTGATGCAAGGAGTCTGGGCGTTGCTTCTGAGCCGTTACAGTGGCGAGAGTGATGTTGTCTTTGGGGCTGTTATGTCCGGGCGTCCACCCACTCTAGCAGGAGCTAAGTCGATGGTGGGGATGTTTATCAATACCCTGCCAGTGCGGGCGTACATAAATTCAGAGAAATTGCTCTTACCTTGGCTAAAGCAGCTGCAAAAACAGCAAATTGAGGCGCGTCAGTACGAGTACAGCCCACTCATAGAAGTTATGAGATGGAGTGATATAGCTCCTGGGTTGCCTCTGTTTGAGAGCATATTGAACGTTCAGACGTACCCCAGTGATTTTGCCTCGCAACAGCTAAGCGGTAATCTAAAAATTTCTGAAATTCGTACTTTTGGGCAAACCCATTACCCCCTGAGTGTTTCAGTGGAAGTGAATTCAGAGTTATCGCTAGAGATTTTCTACGATCGCGATCGCTTCGACAGCGACACAATATCTCGGATGCTGGGGCATTTTCAAACTTTGCTAGAAGGCATTGTTGCCAATCCTGAGCAGCGTCTGGCAGACTTGCCTATCTTGACAGAGGCAGAACGGCAGCAACTCCTGGTGGAGTGGAATACCACACAGGCGGATTATCCAAAACATTTGTGCATCCATCAGCTATTTGAAACTCAGGTGGAGCGGACGCCTGATGCCATTGCCATAGTATTTGAAGACCAACAGTTAACCTACCGAGAACTCAACACCAAAGCTAATCAGTTGGCGCACCACTTGCAGAAATTGGGTGTTAGTCCAGAGGTACTGGTGGGACTATGTGTAGAGCGCTCCTTGGAAATGGTCGTCGGACTGCTGGGTATCCTCAAAGCCGGGGGAGCTTACGTGCCGCTCGACCCAACCTATCCATCGGAGCGGCTAGCCTTCATGTTATCGGATTCCCAAGCACCGTTACTGCTGACCCAAAAGCAGCTCCTTCAACGACTGCCTGAACATCAGGGGCATGTCATCTGTTTAGATACAAAAGGGGAAGCTTGGGAAATGATTAGCCAAGAAAATCCTGTGAGCAACGTCACACCGGAAAACTTGGCTTACGTCATTTACACATCAGGTTCTACAGGGAAACCCAAAGGGGTGCAAATTCCTCACACTGCCGTCGTCAACTTCTTGAAGTCGATGGAGTGTAAGCCAGGATTAACAGAGTCTGACACGCTCTTAGCAGTTACTTCTATATCATTTGATATAGCTGCCCTAGAACTGTACCTGACCCTAATGGTTGGTGCACAGCTTGTATTGGTCAGCCGCGAAGTAGCCACGGATGGTAAAAAGCTTAGTGCAAGGCTGACTGCTACTGGTGCTACTGTTATGCAAGCTACTCCAGCTACTTGGCGAATGCTTCTGGCTGCTGAGTGGCAAGGTAGTTCTCAGTTGAAAATCCTTAGTGGTGGAGAAGCTTTACCCAGTGACCTGGCGAAGCAGTTACTAAAAAAAGGTGCTTCCGTTTGGAATCTTTATGGTCCGACGGAGACGACTATTTGGTCAACGGTTCATAAGGTAGAAGCGACAGAACGATCTGGTGCCTTAGCGAGCATCGGACGACCGATTGCCAACACCCAGATTTATTTGCTCGACTCCCAAGGACAACCTGTACCTATTGGTATTCCGGGTGAGTTACACATCAGCGGTGCTGGACTAGCACGAGGCTACCTCAACCGCCCAAATCTGACCGCTGATAAATTTATTTCCAACTTCTTTGCATATCTTGATGACCAACCTACGAGAGTTTACAAGACTGGCGACTTAGCTCGTTATCTCCCAGATGGAAC
>NZ_JBKHHI010000037.1:0-25745 GCF_046539235.1 Coleofasciculus sp. | reverse complement strand
GCTCGCTACCCAGGAGCATCTTGCTCGCTACTAATACCCAATTTAAATGCATGACTGAAAAGCAAGCCGATACAATTTTGTATTCCATAAACGTGAAAAGCGCTGTAAACCTATGCCAATCCACTTCGTTAATTTGCCCTCTCCCACAACCGTTGAATTTCAGTTAACACTTGCTTATCCGGGGGTGGAATCACGTTTCCCGGGGGATTGATCTGAACACCTGGAATAGTCTGAGACCAAGGACTATTGGCAACGGTTTGTAAATCAACTGTATTATTAACCGGACGGAAACCGTACTGCACAAATACTTCCTGTTGTGGCGGTTGAGTCAGAAACTCTAAAAATTGTTGGGCAGCTTTTGCCTGACCTTCACTCACATTGCGTCGTACAATGGCTGCGGTAGATACCGTTTCAATCGTCGGATCAAGGTAATAAATTTGGTAGGATTTGCCTTGATTCGCCGCTGATTGCTGCCAACGATAGAGGGCAATACTTTCATACACGGTAGCCACATCTGCATCATTGGGACCCCGACTGATAAATTCTTGTAGTAATATGTCAGTTGAACGGGGCGGTTGATAGACGGAACGCTTAATTACACTAAATAAAGCATTAATTTCAGGATTGTTTAATCCGGCGCTGCTGAGTGGACGTCCGCCTAATTTAGACTGCGCCCATAGTCCTAAGGTTACCTGACCACTATTAGAACGGGTGGGATCTGTCATCAAAAAATCAAAACTGCCCCAATTGTTATTCCCGCCAATTTCTCCCCAGTTTCCCGCTTCCATGGCTTGTTCAACCTGTTGCCATTGGAAACGCCCGTTGGGAAACAGAATATTGCCGCGTTGAGTCCAAGCCACACCGACAAGGATAGTTTTGGCAATAGGTTGAGGCGTATTGTAGAAAGGTTCACCATTCTGTTGCGCCTGAATGCGATCGCGTAATTCCTGTACAATCTCGCTACTGGCGGGAATGAGTACGGTAGGCTGGAAGTCGTTCTGGTTATCAATATAGTTATTTACCATATCCTGGGAACCTTGAAACTTGAGTTCTAAGTCAATTCCCGGATTTTCTTGTTCAAACTTTGCTGCTAGACTTTGCAGGGGTTCAGCCAGTTCAGTTCCACTAACCACAACAACAGTCTGGTTGAATCCAGGTAAAGGGGCATAAGTTAAACCTAAAGATACTAGGATAATGCCAATGGAGGTTAACAGCCGGGTTGGGTTTTGAGATTGACGAGTTTGGGTTGCCATTGTTCTGGGAAGAAAGAATTGCTAGTACCGCTACGCGGAAGTAAAAAGTCAAAAGTCAAACGTTTGTTTTCAGACCACGTCTATCATCAATCATTGGATTATTTTGTTACCAATAGATCAAAACTCTCTTCTAAACTATGAAGTTCTTCACTCAAGGAACGGAGTTCCCTGGCTTGTTCAGAGTCATTTAAATCGGCAGTTCTTAGCTTATTTTGGAGTTGCTGCAACACCCCGGCTGCATCGGCAATCATAGTCGAAAGACTAGTAACTTGGGCTTGACGCGCATCTTGTCCCTGACGCGCTAACTGGAGATTACGCTGCAAGCTTGCTGTAAGTTGGTTAAGTTGGTCTTTAGCAACACCACTGGCTTGGGTTTGTTTGTGATTGACCTGTTCGAGTTGTTGTTGTAAATCATTGACGGATAATAGGGAATCAGCCCCCTGGAAGCGTTGAGACAACTGGTCAACTTTAGCAGGCAATTCAGAGGCGCGATCGCACGCATACTGAACGGCGGCGAGTAACTCGACTTCTAAGCCATCGCTTAAGAGTTGAGTGGCTTGCGATCGCAATATCTCCGCTTTCCCTGCTAACGTCTGGGCTTGCTGTTCGACCAATTGCAGTTCCCGCGCCAGTTCCGGGTTCTCTAGATTCATTGTTTCCGGTTCTTTAGATTTGAGTGCGATCGCGCCGCCTGTGGCAATAACGGCGGCAAAGGGTAACATGACCACACTGGATAAGTTAGCCAGACGAACGCCGACAACGAGAACAATTCCGCCAGCGAGTACAGCTAAAGGGTAGTTAAGTGGATTTGCCAGTTTCATCGGTTTTGTGTTTTGTATTTTGTGTAGGGGCGGGTTTCACTATTATCGTTTCTTGCCTAACCCAGATGCGACTAAACCCGCCCTGAGTGAGTGCAATAGTTTTTAATTTTGATCCTTCGCTTCTGTCAAGGGAACCTGTTTGTAGGGGCGGGTTTAGGGACTAATGTTGATTGTTTTCCCTAGCTTGGCTACAAAACCCGCCCTTTACTTACGTTTGTCGGGACAGGTTTTACCAATAACATTCAGGAGAAAACCCCTAAGTTAACTCGGCGCATCTGTATTAAAGCCGAGAACGACTTGAAGAATGACCCATGAAATAATACCAATGACCAATTAGAATTCGACCTGTAAATCATCCATAACCGTCGCAATCGTTTCTGGATCTCCTTTACGGTAATAGCCTGCATTCAGGTCAGCAATTTTCTTCAGCGCCTGCGGATCAAAATCACCTTCCCTGCCATAACCAATGGTAAAAAAGGCAATTCGCTGGTCACTATTAAACCCACTTTTTTGTAATTCTTGTTCCAGTTGATTCAGATTAATCTGAGAACCAGAATCTGCCCCATCGGTGAGAATCAGCACAGCATTAATCGCATCTGGACGCGGATTTTCTTGCAACCAGTTACGGGCATAAAGCGCCGCATCATAAAGTTTAGTCCCTCCAGAAGCTTGGAGACCACTAATAAACTCCAAACCGCGATTACGTCCAGCATCAGTTCCCTCGACCAACACCGGTTGGTTGATTTGATCATTAAAATCAATCAGGGCAATCTTATCCTTGGGTCCGAGACTGTTAATGTAGTTCTGTAATGTATTCTGTACAGCAGGTAATTTGTTTCCTCGCATCGAACCCGACGTATCCACTACCACAACCACCTGGGAGGGTTTCTTTGCCACCTCTTGCCAGGAGGTTAACATTGCTTCAACAACTTCAGGTTGCGGGGGGCGATAGGAATCATATTTCGCTTGGGGATCAACGCCAAACTCTGGGATAAACTTCGGTCCTAAAGCCACGCCTGGGGTTCCTGGACGCAAACCCAGTTCAGTAGCAATTTGTTGGGCTTCAGGCGATTGTAAAAAAGTAACCACCTTCTCAGCCGCAGCTTTTTCTTCCTCACTCACCCAAGGCGCATTGGGGATAATCGCCCGCATATTTGAGGTAAAGGTGGCGTTGGGATAAACGGCTTGGTAACGGGGTTGATTAGGTTGAGGGTTCGCATTCGCCGCAATCACCGAAGACTCATAGACTGAACCCACAGACGCCCAAAAGGGTCCATTTTGTACCATGGCTTGCGCTAGTGAATCGGTGGAAACACCATACCGAGTAATTTTGCTTTGAATTTGCTGAACTTGTGACTCATACGTCTTGACATCTTCCACCTTTAAATCTTCCGGGCGCTTCCCGGAAACCGCCGCATATTGGGCGACTAAGGTTTGTAAGCCAGAATTAGAACGGGTGGGTGCGGTATGGACATAATGAACAGCTAAGGGGGGACTGGCGGGGTCAATATCTTGATGGGTTTCAGCCGTGACTAGGGCTTTGAAGGGATCAGCTATGTTCTTCATTCCTGTGGCTACATCCTCTTGTGCCATAAATACCATTGGACTATTTGCCAACAGGGGGGAGTCAGTAATCTCTGGAATGTAGTTTTGTCCGGGAAATAGCTGATTCATCCGGTAGATTAGCTGACTTTGATAAATCTCGCCATCAACGGAAATTAAGGTGGGCAATTCCGCAGACTCGGCTTGCAGAGTGCCATTTTTGAGTTGTGAGCCTTGAGAAACTAGGCGGGTGACGATATCGCCACTCCCCATCGATTCACAGGTGAGGCGGATGGCGGTGCCATTATCAAGTTGGGGCTGTTGTTGATTGAATTTTTCCGCCGCTTGGTTGCAGAAGTCTCCCAAGGCGCTACCTGCGAGGAATTTAATCGTCAAACCACCGAAGTTGTCTGGATTCGTGTTACTCCCGTTACAAGCGCTCAGGAGTAGAAGGCTGAGGACAGCCGGAAGGCGAGTGATGAGTGGGCGAGGTTGCCGATGCATGTAAGCCATTACATCAATAACTGGATATCATAACTCTAGTGTAGGAGCGATCGCGCCTGTTTGAGGATTAAGATAGAGAGTTCGTAGTCAGGGCTTTAGCCCTAGATCGTTAAGAGGAAGTGCTACGCCATTACCTTTGAATAAGGGGTCATGTAACTAACTCTATGACTAAGTTGACAACCAAATTATACTAGAGTAACCTAACATGGTATTTATCCTAGCTGAGGTCGAAGCTATGGTCAAGAAAAAAGCTAAAAAGCAATCTAAGCGGAAAAAAACCGAGAAAGAGTCAAAGATCAGAACTGATGTTTGGCAATTAGTAATGACCTCCAAACAACGGCAATTAGCAATCTTGACCGTAGCTGAATACCGATATTTTCTGAAGCCATTAGTACTTATTAGCTACTGGAATTGGGGTAAGCTTTCTCAGTTAAACAGTAACGAAAGAGTCAATACCCAAGAATTGCTGATTCATAAGACAGCAGATAATCCTAATCCCAAATACTATTGGTACTTCCATAAAGCCGTAGGCAATCATCCCTCATTCCGGAAGTTTCCCAGCTATCTAAGACGCGCTGCAATTCAAGATGCATTGGGTATTGTTAGCAGCTTCGTTACTCGCTGGGATGCGTGGAAGAGAGGGGAACGAAAGCATCGGTATGATCAGCCACCTAGATTGACCGCGATGTGCAACAGCTATCCGGCTTTGTACAAAGGTCAACAAGTTAAATATCATTCCAACTTCGATGCAGTAGATTTGAAAGTTTGGAGTGGCACTGATTGGGGTTGGATGACAAATATCCCAGTCAAAAAGCATGGAAAGAGTGTTGGTTCTTCTGGTACTGTAAAAGCTAGGAAATTCATTAATCCGGCTAGAGACATAGACCGTCGTGACCAGCGTAAGCAGCGCATTGCACGAGCGTCCAAACTAACTCGGAAGATTACCAATCAGGACTTGCCTAAAGGCTTCTGCCAAGGTTTATATCGAAAGTCCAAAAACATTAACAAACACATTGCTCAATCTGTTTCGAGACAGATTGTTGAGTTTGCTCAAAAACATCATGTCAGTGTGATTGTGTTTGAGGATTTGTCGAACTGGAAAGCCAAAGGTGGAAAACACGGTTCTTTGTCAAAGCAAAGATTTCATCAATGGTGTAAGGACAAATTAGTTGAGCTGACTATCCAGAAATTCTCCGAGTTAGGCGGGAAAGTAAGCAAAGTCAACCCTAAGTACACCAGTGCTTACGCCTTTGATGGTAGTGGCTTAATCAAGCGGAGTAACCAGAAATACTCCCAAGCTGTGTTTCAGAACGGTAAGCGGTACAACGCCGACTTATCCGCTTCCTACAACATCGGTGCCAGGTATTGGTACGCGATACTAACAAATAGTAAATTTACTAGGGTTTGGGAAGGCAGAAGCATGCCCTCGAACAAAGTGAAGGGTTCCTCCCAAACGCTGCGAACGCCAGTTACGCTTAGTACCTTATGGGGTCTAAGCAAAGCCTAGCATAAGAATCCCCAGCTAGAATTTTTAATTTAGCTGGGGTGCGTTCAATGTGTGCTTTTATCCATAACGTTAGAAATTGCTCTAAAATCGATCTTGACAAATGGCAAAACTAAGGTGAGACAGTGCCGACTCTTAAAGCCTCTCAATGGGGACTCGCTAAAATCAAGCAAGCCAGAAATGAAAAGGGGTGGAGTTGGAGTCTTGATGATGACGACACCTGCTTGCTTGAGGCTAGTCAAATACTGGAACCGGATAAACCGTGGTATACTGGTGGACCTTATGCCACTGGACTCTCCCAAGGGACATGGAAGCGGTTTTTAGCCGGAAGACAACCCATTAGCGCTCATGCCTTTAAAGCATATTGTCACGTTCTAGGACTCAACTGGGAAGAAATTGTCGATCAAGGCAAGACGACACCCTCCAATAGTCGTAGTCGCCAAGATTGGGGAGAAACCATTGACATCTCCATCTTTTACGGTCGCACGTCGGAACTGAAACAGCTAGACCAATGGATTGTCAAAGAACGCTGTCGTATCGTAGCACTGCTGGGAATGGGGGGAATCGGTAAAACCGCCCTGGCAGCGAAGGTAGCTGAACAGGTACAATCTTCCTTTGAATATGTGATCTGGCGATCCCTACGTCATGCTTCACCCCTGGGTGATCTCCTCACTGAGATAATTGACTTTTTATCGGAGGGTAAGGAACCAGAGTCACCCGATACCACTAACGGTCAAATTTCGCAACTGATGGACTACTGCCAACGCCATCGCTGTTTGTTGCTCCTCGATGATGTGGAAACTATCATGAGTAGTGGCAGGTTAGCCGGACATTATCGAGAATGGTATCAAGACTATGGGGAACTGATTCGGCGCATGGCTGAAGAACGCCATCAAAGTTGCTTACTGCTGATTAGTCGGGAAAAACCGATAGAAATTGCCTCATTAGCGGGTACAAAACTCCCTGTTCGAGAACTCAAACTCAAAGGCTTAAGTGCGGAGGATGCTAAACGCATTTTAGAAGCAAAAGGATTTTCCTCCTTAAAGTCAAGTGCTGATGCCTTGATTCAGCTTTATCGCGGCAATCCGTTAGCCCTAAAAATTATGGCGACAACTATCCAAGAAATATTTGACGGAAATATTTCGGAATTTTTAGAGCAAAGTACATTAATTATTGGTGATATTCTACCGAATGTTTTTAATCAACAATTTCAACGTTTATCTCCTTTAGAACAGGAAATCATTTATTGGTTGGCACTGGAAAATCAGCCGCTTTCAATTTCGGAATTAAAAGAGGCAATGAAGTTTTCGGTGACATCCTTATCGAAACTCCTTGCCGCCTTGGAATCCCTCAAACGCCGATCGCTGTTGGAAAAAGAACCCAATGCTGAAGCCAATGAAGCGATTTTTACCATTCAGCCGGCTCTGTTGAAGTATGCCACCAATCAATTTATTGACCAGGTATGTCAGCAAATTTTAACGGTTTGTCAAACAAAATCTGTAAGTCAACTGGGGCTACTCAGGAGTCATGCCTTAGTCAAAGAACAGGTATCCGATGATCTGAAGACGCTACAAATTCGCCTAATTCTTACTCGCGTCAGGGATCGATTGTATGTGTTAAAAGACACAGAGCGCCTAGATGATCAACTTAAAGCGATTCTTTCTATACTAGAAGGAACATCTGACCAAATGGTGGGATATGCACGACTTAACACGATCAACTTGCTGGATGCGATTGAAGGCAGATTGTAAGCAGACCCTAGAGGTTTGGCATAAGTGGCGAAGCAAAAAGAGATAAGTGATACTGCGACGTAGCCAAGATTACTGTTTCTAACCCCCCTCATGATATACCCCAACCTGTTGCTTCAAAACCGTTATCGAGTCCTGCGAACACTCGGTAAAGGTGGGTTTAGTCAAACCTTTGAAGTCGATGATCAGGGAATTGCCAAAGTCCTGAAAGTTTTGAATCTGGATCGGTTTTACAGCTATGATGCTAAAGAAAAAGCTGTATCCTTATTCCAGCGTGAAGCTATGGTCTTGAGTCGGCTTCAACATCCTGGTATTCCCAGAGTTAAGTCAGATGGCTATTTTGTCTGGTCGCAGGGGACAGAAGTCTCCTTGCACTGCTTAATCATGGAGAAAATTGAGGGGATCACGTTGAAGCAGTGGCGATCGCGTCAGAAGCAATCGGTTCTCAATCAAGATATAGCGATCGCGTGGTTGAAACAATTGGTCGATATTTTAGAACAACTGCACCAACAAGAGCTCATCCATCGAGATATCAAGCCCTCCAATATTATCCTGCGACCGAATGGACAACTGGCATTAATTGACTTTGGGGCTGTGCGGGAGATCACCGAAACCTACTTACAACGGCAAAAACAAGATGAAACCGGCACCGTGATTATCTCTAGTGGTTATACACCACCGGAACAAATGGAGGGTAAAGCCGTGGCGCAATCGGATTTCTTTGCCCTAGGTCGCACCTTTGTCTATTTATTCACAGGCAAATCCCCCAACGATTTTGAGTCTCATCCCCGGACGGGAAAATTGCAATGGCGAGAGAGTGCGCCACAAGTTAGCAAAGAATTAGCCGATTTAGTCGATTATCTGATGGCGACGTTTCCCGGTCAGCGCCCGCAAACCCCAGCCATGATTCGTCGTTGTATTGAAGAAATTATTGATCCCAAGCCTGACTTACCGCCACCATCACCGATTCCGATCAAGACGCGATCGCCAAATCAGTCCAAAGCCAGGGGACTGATGTCTCTGATTACTCAGTTATTGCCCATTTCCACCTCACCCAATCCCTGGGAAAAGGTGAAGCTGCGCCGGACGCTTGCGGGACATACGGATGAGATTCGTGCCATTGCGATTAGTCCCGATGGGAAGACGTTAGCTAGTGGCAGTTATGATAAAACAATTAAACTATGGGCATTACGCCTCGGCAAACCCCTGCATACCCTAACTGGACACAGCCATCGCATCACTTGTATTGCGATTAGTCCAGATGGTCGGATTTTAGCCAGTGGCAGTTATGATAAAACCATCAAGCTGTGGTCAATCAGCACCGGAAAACTGCAGAATACCCTGGTCAGTCGTGCGGATCGGGTGCGAGATATTGGATTTAGTCCTAACGGTCAGATCTTAATCAGTAGTGGGGATTGTGAAATTAAAATTTGGGCAGTACGGACGGGCAAACTGCTGCGTATTTTAGCCGGAAACTCAGATTCAGCCCGACATATTGCCTTTAATCCCGATGGTCATAGTTGTGCCGTGGGCAGTTTGAATGGCACTCTAGAATTGTGGAATCCTCACAATGGTAAACCGCTAATGACGTTTACCAATCACTCCACAAGCATTACCTGTCTAGAATTTAGCCCAGATGGTCTGATACTTGCCAGTGGTAGCAGTGGGGCGATCACCCTCTGGAATCCCCAAACAGGTAAATTATTACGGACGTTTGCCCCCGAGTCACCTGGCGTGGCGGCTTTGGCATTTAGTCCCGATAGTCAAGTTCTCGCCAGTGGAAGTGGTGCGCTAATTGAATTGTGGGATGTTCAAAATGGTCAACGATTAACTAAGCTGTCAGGACATGCCCAACCCGTTCGTTCTCTCGCCTTTAGTCCCCATGGGGATATTCTCGTCAGCGCGGGGAGCGATCGCAAAATTAAGCTTTGGCAGTCAGTTTAACGTTCTGTCCGTGCGATCGTTGTGCAGCTATAGGGTAAGGATTAAAGTCTCAAGGGCTGGAAAAATGTAAACTAGATAGACCGAAGTGGATGGAGGATGAAAAATTTTTCCAACGGCAGCCCAGGCATCGAAGTGTTACTTAGTTTGTTATGCTTTAACCAAGATGTACCAGCCTATTTTCCTTGTTCGCATCGATGAACGCACAGGCAATCTGTTTATTCTGGCTGGGGAAGATATAGAAATCTTAATTGACCCTGATGGTGAGTTAATTTATGACGATGCAACCTAATTTTCAGACAATGGGCAAAAAGGAATTAAGATCTTATTTGCTGACTCATCGAGATGACGATAGCGCTTTCTATGCGTATGCGGATAGAGTCTATGACTCTGTGGCTACAGTAGAAGCAGCCGTTTTTGAGTGGTTAAAGCGTCAGAATCCTCACCAGGAGATTACCAAGGCTCCGGACAAGTGTTTAAGGTTTCTAATCACAGATAAGGACGAAAAAGTCAAGAGGATAAACGTGCATATAATGAATTCTTCGATAGCTAATTATAAAACCATATTGGAGATAAAAATAAAAGATATTGCTAGTGATAGCAAGAAAGATAAAGTTGATTGTTTTGTAGTTTTTGTTAGTGAAAATTGTAAAACTGCAATGAATTTAGAAAGAGATCTAACCGAATTACAGCCCAACAGTATTACTAAATCTTCACGAGTTGTTGGGTATGTTGACTCGGATGGAAAATTTAAGGAAATTTAAAACCTAGATTGCACCTAGAATTGCTACTATCAGTTCAATTTATAGTTTGGATTATGGATATAAATATAGAGGCTGTTAACAAGGCAATCAACATTGCTGATTTTAACCATACGGAGTTGCTTGAAATTGCCCTGACGCATCCTTCATATATCTATGAAGACCGCAAATTAAATTCGCAGCAAAAAGTCAAACAGGAGCGTGATTACAGAAGGCTGGCAATTCTGGGCGATGAAATTCTCAATGCTGTTGTAGTTGATTATTTACATAAAAATTACCCTACTCTAAATCAAGGTGAAATTACTGAATTAAAAAGTAAGCTGGTGCGCCGGGAAAAAGCTAGTAAATTTGCACACAAGTTAAACTTAAGGAATATCTGTAGACTTGGAGGAAGTGAAAAAGATAAAGAGATAAGCAAACAAGTTGATCTATTTGGTGAGATGTTCGAGGCATTAGTAGGCGCGATATATCTGAATTTTGATCGCAACTTCTCTCCTGCCCGTGATTGGTTAGTTAATCACTTTATCAAACAGTCTGTGGATGAGCTGACAGAACGGGGAACAACCGAAAAAGAATCATCCGAAGATAGTTCACAGACAGCTAGTACCGTAAACGCTGACGAAGCCACTTTATTGCAAAAGAAAGCAGAAGCTGATGCGCTGGTAGCTAACAATGAGAAATTACAGGAACTTCTTACCTGGGTACATAAAAAATCTCTTCAAGTTGAACCTCATTACCAACCCGTAAAAGTCCGAGCATTTTACCTTACTCTCATTTGGTTGCTTGGTATTACATTTGCCCGTAAACTTGACCCTAATTGTTCTCCGGGTAAAGCTCGTCAATTTTTCTCTTGCTTTAATCGTGCCTGTGACGTTGTTCTTGATATTGCCTTTTTCGATAACCCTAAGACTGATCCAGCAAATGTTATTGTTTCTGTCTTTGCTCTTGAGCTTGAGCCTGAATTGAAGCAAGCATTACAACAAATTCAAGCTGAACTGCCTGATCTTGATAAAGAGAAAGAACCTTTTGAATATTGGTGGCAAAATAATGGTCAAGACTGGATTGATAAAATAAAGAATATTTTGGGTCACGATTTACAGTTAGACGACGAGCAAAGGAATTTACTAAAGCAATATTATAATGCTAATAGATGTCTGGTGGAGGAGATGAATAGCAATTCTAATGTAACTCGTCCGGTCAGAGAGGAAATTGAGAATAAGCTGTTCGGCATTTAAATCTTAATGTCAAAAACTGCAAAGCCCTTGTAATGCGTTTAGCGAAGCCATGCCGCAGGCTTTGCATCTTGCTCGCTACCCATTCCCAATTTAAATGCGTGACAGCTTACCTTGTTTTTACCAAAAAATTAGTAAAATAAGACACATGCGGATCATCCTCTGACACGATTAGAGGTATGGGAAAAGCTGCCCAACATAATCCAGGGCTTTAGCCCTTACTACTAACCTGTATGTCACACCATAAAACCACTTTAAGCAAGTTTGTATTTAATGGTTTGTTGGTCTAGATATTGACGTACCCCTTCACTCATCTGTAGCAGGTTAGGTTCAACTTTTTTGCTGAGAAAATCCTCAACCACTGATGCAACCTTGTTTTTTAACAACGGTGGGACTCCCTGAATCCGCTTAGGATAAATTCTTATTTCGCCGCGACTTTCAATCAACGTCTGACCATGATCATTCAAAAAGCGATTCTTGCCAGCGCAGTGAACAGCTTCGGTAAAGGCATGAGTCTTGATACTCCATACCAGAGTATAATCTGACTCATTCCAGGTATTATATTCTGTCCACTTCAGCATATCTTTGCTCAACAGTGTTCTAACCGGAGCTGGAATCTCGCCACCACCGTGCCACTCGTTGACGGCGTGAATACATGCATTGTCTTGATGACGGGACTTCACCTCGATGCTCCGAACATTCGTCATATAGGGGATTAACTCCATTAACCTATCACGGTAGGTCGCAAAAACAATGGAACGAGAAAAGGGAATCTGGATATCAGTAGAGAGAATCATATATAGCTTTGTGGGTTAATTCTTCATAAATTGTAAGAGTAAGTGGCTAGAACCAACCTCTCCTATAGGACTTATTTCCATGCGTCAGTTCAAAAACATCTCTGGGATAATCGCGCAACTCACTTAGGGATGAAATTCGATGTGACTTAGCCAAGTGTTGCCATTCGAGGTTGGCTACCCCTAATCTATTATTAAGCCTTCATGAGGTCTTCATGAAGGTTTGATGAAGCTTGTGTGAAACCCTGGATAACTCTTGACACTCCCATCTAAAAATTTGTAGTCGTTAAGAGAGGAGGTTTGATTGTTCCTCGCATCACAACCCAGTCGCCAGTCAAAATGAGAGTGGAGAGACAGGCATAAGTCTTATCAGTCCCAGGAACACAAACCATCCCTCAATCGAATCTACCCTGGTGAGTTATTATGCTTTTGGTTTTATTGATCACCTTAACAATCACCTTCGCAGCAGTTTGTGTGGTTGTTAACACGACAGAAGAAATCGTCCAACTTGCCGCCGCGTTTACCGCCGTGATTTGCCTATTGGTTAGCCTGGTGCTTGCCCCTGTGTGGCTTAAGGTGTTAATTGTACTCGCACCAATGGTGATCAAAAAACTCGCGATCGCGGGTATCAGCTTCACACATTTATAAGTCTGATGCCTTAGGCATAAGCCTGTTGGCAGAGAGGCTGCTATCTTTCAAAAGGATACTCCGTAAGGAATACCTGCTGCCATTACTCTTAGGTAGAGCTTGCTGCAAAAACTGGAAACCCTTAAAAAGAAAGGGTTTAAGGACAATTAAAGGTTGATAAAGTGCCATAAATAAGTCTCGATATTATATAGTTTCAATAAAAAATTAAACTCTGTATAATTTAAGCTATATTGAAGCGCCAAAAACATTTAATACTTTGCTTTGAGAATAGGATTATAAGATAGTCCTGTAACCTTAACGATCACGGATGGATTAACAACAAAATAAAATCACCATAAGGCTCAAACATAATGTTAAGATTGAGCCACCAGGCTTTCCTGCTTTAGTCTCACGATTAAAACTCGTTTCCTTAAAATGGCTTTGGTGATTTTTGGCTAGTGACTTGGGAATAATAAACTCAAGCGGGCTGCTAATCCATTTAGTTTAATAGTTTGACAGATGCAATTTAAGAAATTAGCGCTGATCTTCATGACAGTTACCCTACTCGTAAGCTGTGTGCTGAGTATACTATCCGTGCGTTCGGAAAGTACGGATGCCAATCGTTCGGACAAAATCGCCAATAAAACCTCACCCCCCGTCATTCCCCCCCCTCTGGAAACAGCGCTTGAGGAATTGCGTGTGATCCAAATCAAAATTGAAGGTGATATTCATCCCAAAGAATATGGCGAAGATATACGTGATCTGACACCCATCGTCGAAAATGCCTACGGGGATGCTGAGACTCTAGCCACTGTTAAATCAGCGTTAGCCGGACACCAATTAGCGGTTAAATTCTGGGAGTGCGATCGCGTTTTTGGCTATGACGAACTTTTCCAATGCCGAGATCAAGTTCTTCAAGCCGTCTTCCAAAAATATCCCGATATCGCCGCCCAAGCCCAGGCAATCGTGGCTAGGGAAAATATCACTTACATTAGTGCGGAACTGGATGAAAATTCTGTGTTAGAGGCAATTTGGGAAAAGACAGGTACGGATACGAAAACGGCACTGCAAATGAGTAACCCAACGTCCTTGACTGCAGATAGTCACACTCAAAACTAATAAGCTGTCATGCATTTGAATTTAAGTAGTCGGACACAATTAACGTTGAGTATCAGGACAAGGGAACAGTAAAGAATGTCCTAATCTGCCTTGGTACTGCTATACTTCCCCAAAGCCAGGATGGCATTTTGACCCCCAAAACCAAAACTCCAACATAATACCTGGCGAACCTTGTGCCGACGGGCTGGGGTCACCCAATTTAAATCAAACGCGGGTTTGCCCAATCCTACACAAGGCGGTAATATCTGATGCTTGAGTGCCATCAAACAAAACGCGACTCCGATCGCGCCCGATGCACCTAAGGTATGACCGGTGGCTCCTTTGGTTGAACTCACCGCCACTCTATTGGGAAACAAATCATCCAATAACTGGGCTTCATTCTCGTCGTTTAAGCGAGTTCCTGTACCATGAGCGTGAATATAGTCAATCTCAGTTGGGGAAAGATGACTTCGAGCTAAACATTGCTGGATTGCGGTTATCGCACTCTTGCTGCTTGACTTGGGCGTTGCCATATGGTATGCATCACAACTTAATCCCATGCCTAAGATTTGTGCATAAATTGGCACACCGCGACTCAAAGCTAATTCCGCTGACTCCAACACCAAAACTGCTCCCCCTTCACCCAACACTAAACCCTCTCGTCGTTGGTCAAAGGGATAAGCCCCTGTTTTTGCCAAAGCCCCCATTTTGTCAAATCCAGCCAAGGTTAACCGAGTAATCGGGGCTTCCACCGCACCCGCAACAACCCGTTGACATTGACCGGTTTGGATTAGTTCAAATCCCCGTGCGATCGCCCAAATTCCCGTGGCACAAGCTGCCATAGGTGCCAACACAGGTGCGATCGAGCCAATTTGACGAGCCGTTGCGATCGCGGCTTGGTGTGGCAATGTTTCTAACCAAGTCTTTTGCTTCAGCCGGGAGTAATGGTGACTAGAGAATAGCTCCCCTACGCCACCACTTCCCTGCTCAAGAGCGGCTGTGATCAACTCTTCCCAAGACGCCTGACAGCCACGACTAGAGCCAACCACCACACCACAATTAGGCATTGGTGTCTGAAGATTGGCATCAGCCAGAGCATCGGCGACGACGACCTGAGTCAACCTCGTTAATGAACTTGGTACGGAATCGATTAGCGCCAAAGGTCGAACAGGTAATTCTGGAAAGGGTTGATAAGAGCGAATCCCTGACTCACCATTAAGCAGTCGTTGCCAACTCTGTTCTAAACCCCCTAATGCTGAGATTAGACCAATTCCTGTAACAACAACCGAATGCAAACCCAAATTTTGACCCTTCACTTGCTGCGATTAGTGAACCGAGGTTTTAGAAAGGCGGGTTTAGTTAAGTTATTGGTTGTCTCCAAAACGTTATCTGTAAAACCCGCCCCTACACATCTGCACCTCAGCTCCTTCAGCTCCCCTTGCCAAGATGCACTAGGGAGATGCTTGTGCCTCAGACTCAGGTCGTTTCAGATTTTCCAGTCCCTGAGTGACTTCGGCTGACTCGATGCGATCGCCCACTTGGATAGTATCTACCACATCCATGCCATTTTTAACATAGCCGAACACCGCATAATTTCCATCTAGAAAAGACAGATCCGATAGCGCGATATAAAACTGGGATGAGGCTGAATCTGGCATTGATGAGCGTGCCATCGCCACAGCACCACGAGTATGCGGCAACTCCGGAGGAGCAGAAATTTCAGCTTGCTCCAACGTTTTGCTATAGATGGGAGCCTCGGCATCCTTTGGCTTTATTTCTAAAGGAATGTAACGAGGCTGCCCTGTTTTCGGGTCAGTAAAACTCCCGGTTCCCAGACGCTCTACCGGAACATTGGGGTCTTTCCCTTGGGGATCACCTCCCTGAACCACAAAGGGTTGGGGTTCACGCACGACTCGGTGAAACACTATGCCGTCATAAAAACCCCGCTCGACGAGATCGACAAAATTCCCGGCTGTAATTGGGGCATTTGTGCCATCGACCTCAATGGTAATCGGGGAATCTTTAACCGTTAAAACAACGGTCGCTTTTCCCTCTAATTTGGGTAAGTTGTTAATTTGAGGATTAGTGACCTGAGCTACCGCCGTCCCTGTTGTTGCTGCTGTTGCCGAATCCGTCGTGTTGTTGGATGCCACTTTTGACGGACTACAGGCTCCGAGACTTACGGAAACTATCATTACCAAAACGAGGAACCAGCGCCGGACGATTACTTGCATATTTATTAACCTACCCTTCTTGTAGCTTACGCTACTTAATTATTTTGACGCATCATCTGCTTTCGTGACAGCCGATAGTCACCTTTGGGGGTTGGGTCTTTAGAGCCTAGGCGAAGCCTTCTCGTACTCGCCTAGGAGAACCCGAAGGGTAGAATTATTCTGCCTTCTGACTTTTCTCTACCACAAAGCAGGTAGTTAACCGGGATCTCCGATTACATGCCTTCTAGGGGGACAGCCAGGAAACGAGCCAGTTCTGCACCTTGGTTTTCCAGTTCCGATAGGGGCAAAGGCTGTCCCACGCGAGTGAGTGGAACCTCCCGGCGATCTTTGACGCGCAGGTAGAGAGTGCGGCTGGGATTAAGCCCTTCTTTGATCTCAACTTTAATCGATTGCACATCTTGAAGGCGACAGCTAAACTCGACCTGGCGGTTTTTGCCTGGAAAGCCCCAACGGAAAACTTTAACCATTCCGCTTTCCTTGTTGAACTCATTGTATCCACCGCCAACATCCCAGAGGATCACTAGCCAGAGGTAGAGGGCAAAGAGCAAGCCAGCAATCCCGTAAAAGCTCATAGCGATGCCTTGAGGGATAAATTGTAAACCTCTGGTATCGCCCACAGGCAAGAGATCGCGTTGAAAATAACTGGAAAGTCCGGCTAAAAGAAATCCTGTACCGCCGATTGAGGCGACTACTGCCCACCAATAGTTGCTTAACCGCCGAGAGCCTAAAACAGATTGACGCAGTATTTTGTTCTCTTGTTGGGTTGGGGTGGCTGTCATACTATCCTGTTCCTTCACTCTCTACAATACGCTCCGCCTATTACTATGGTTATCCAAAACTTTAACTTTTTGAACTTAAGTAGGAACGGAGACCATAAACTCCCGCCACGCCTAAAAGCTCCAGGTTGTGTGCCGCGTTGTGGTCAGCATGGGCAAGGTAGCCACAATGAACACACCTAAACCTGTCACCTTTTCGGTTTCGTCTATCCCATCTGTTGCAGCTCGAGCAGAACTGCGAGGTTTTGAAGGGGTCTTTCACCACTAGCTGAATCCCCTCCTCCTCACACTTCCTTTCCAACAACTGCACCAAAGTTCTATACAGCCAATGGGACAGCCGCCTGTTAAACAGGCGAGAGAACGTCCCTCGTTTTCCCTGTTTAACCTTCTTCAAGTCCTCTATACTGAGAACTTTTATCGAAGACCAATCAACTTGCTTCAGGGCATGACCCAACCGAGATTTTATTTCGGCGTGGGTATGCTTTTGACGCTTTTTAAACCCCTGAATCCGTTGATAAATACTTTGTCCAACTACCTGGGAGTCACTGAAGACGACGCCGTTTTTGTAGTTGGAATCCATCCCAACTACCTGACCTGATGTTTTCAAGGGAGGTCTAATTTTCTCAAAGATAAAATCAATCCACAATCGCCCTTTCTTCAATCCCATGCGGATAGTTTTAGAGAGTTGCCATCCCTGAGCTAACCGTTGATTGATTACTGAGGTGGACTTGAGCGGGATAACTAACTTGGGCGCCCCCGAGCCTATCAGTTTGACGCACCAATCAAAGCCCTTTTTTTCAAAAGGAGAGAGGGTGACGAAGTGGTAAAATAAGATAACTGTGTGCCGTTTAAGCCGAGGTTTCCGTTTTCTATCTTTTTTGTGAACAGAAGAAACACACTCACTTGCTTGTTTGGCAAGTGCTTGCCCCAAACGGGTTGTGATCCCAAACTTTTTCTTGGCTCGGTGAACGGTTGGCAGGTCAGCCAGTTTCCCGGAAAAATCTTGGCGTTGCCAAAACAAGTCAACAAAATACTGCATGACATCGTGGCATTGACCCAAAAATTCGCGCACAATTAGAAACTTACCCACATTCAAATCATTCAGGTAAACCCTAGCTGTGCGCTTGATCAAATTTTTGTTTCTTTTCGATGCCATTAAGTAGGTGTGATGTATGGGTAATGGTCTTTGTACACCTGAGGGAGAGATTGTTCAAGGGTTCACCCCCCCAAGAGCCGCTTCGGTTATTTTATGTCATCTTAGCTTGACCCAATAGAAAATAATAGCAAATAAAGTCACGTACATTGGAGAATTATTTACAATGCCATTTTTGGTTCCGTCCTGGATAGGGTCACAGACTTGGGCTGAAAGCCAACAGGTAGCCGCTCATAAGTCTTAAGCCAACCGATGACCCCTCGTGCTGCTCAAGGGCAATTCTGAGTCAGATGTATCAATTTGTAAATTTTTCAGTGTCTACTATTATGGTATTCAAGCACTGAATCCCCTACTCTCCCTAGCGAAAATCGAGGATTCGTGTAAAAATATGATAGTTTAAGAAAAATTAAGTCCACGCCAGTTAAATTATAAGCTGGTAGCGCTAGGGTGCTTGACACACCCTGTATTCAGGCAAAGTTAGTCAAATCGGCTGACTTTCTCACAGTTAAGGTACGCCGGGACTCGGCGAAACCCAAGCCGTGAAGGTTTGAAACGCCCAACCCTGAATTAACAGGGGTTAGGAGATAACACGATGCCCTTATGGCTTTCCGTCGTGTGCCTGGGAACCCGTTGATCGGGATATATGGAACGAAATTTCCATAGAATCTCCCTTCTAGAAGAAGGGAGAGTGTCAAAAATTCCCAGTCTATCGCTGTGGAACTGTCAAGGGAAAAATCCTTGTAAACCCTTAATGTAAGAGGATTTGAAACGATGACCATAGCTGTCGGACGCGCTCCCAGCCAAAGAGGATGGTTTGACGCACTCGATGACTGGCTCAAGCGCGATCGCTTTGTATTCATCGGTTGGTCAGGTCTACTCCTGTTCCCCTGCGCCTACTTGGCGGTTGGAGCTTGGTTGACCGGTACAACTTTTGTGACATCTTGGTATACCCACGGTTTAGCATCTTCCTACTTGGAAGGCTGTAACTTCCTGACTGTGGCGGTTTCCACCCCCGCTGACACCTTCGGTCATTCCCTACTACTACTGTGGGGACCTGAAGCCCAAGGCGACTTCACCCGTTGGTGTCAAATCGGTGGACTCTGGACATTTACCGCTCTGCACGGTGCCTTTGGCTTAATTGGCTTCATGCTGCGGCAATTTGAAATTTCCCGCGTAGTGGGCATTCGACCCTACAACGCCATTGCCTTTAGTGGACCGATCGCGGTATTTGTCAGCGTATTCTTGATCTATCCCTTGGGGCAATCCTCTTGGTTCTTTGCTCCGAGCTTCGGCGTCGCCGGAATCTTCCGCTTCTTGCTGTTCTTCCAAGGGTTCCACAACTGGACACTTAACCCCTTCCACATGATGGGAGTGGCAGGTATCTTAGGTGGAGCGCTGCTGTGTGCCATTCACGGTGCAACGGTAGAAAACACCTTGTTTGAAGACGGTGAAGGGTCAAACACCTTCCGGGCGTTTAACCCCACCCAAGCCGAAGAAACCTACTCCATGGTGACGGCAAACCGTTTCTGGTCTCAGATTTTCGGGATTGCTTTTTCCAACAAGCGCTGGCTGCACTTCTTCATGCTGTTTGTCCCCGTGACAGGCTTGTGGATGAGTTCAGTGGGTGTGATTGGCTTAGCGGTAAACCTGCGGGCGTATGACTTCGTGTCCCAGGAAATCCGGGCAGCAGAAGACCCCGAATTCGAGACATTCTACACCAAGAACATTCTGCTCAACGAAGGAGTCCGGGCTTGGCTGGCGCCTCAAGACCAACCACACCAGAAGTTTGTATTCCCTGAGGAGGTACTACCCCGTGGTAACGCTCTCTAGTAGTTCCATGGTGGCGGGAAACCGCGACCAACAATCATCAGGTTTTGCCTGGTGGGCGGGTAATGCCCGTTTGATCAACCTCTCCGGTAAATTACTGGGGGCTCATGTCGCCCATGCTGGACTAATTGTCTTCTGGGCTGGGGCAATGACTTTATTTGAAGTTGCCCACTTTATTCCCGAAAAGCCCATGTATGAACAGGGCGCAATCCTTTTACCTCACCTAGCTACCCTAGGTTGGGGTGTAGGTCCCGGTGGTGAAGTGATTGACACATTCCCCTACTTTGTCGTCGGGGTACTGCACATCATTTCGTCTGCGGTTCTGGGTTTGGGCGGTATCTATCACGCCGTTCGTGGTCCAGAAACCTTAGAAGAGTATTCCGCCTTCTTTGGTTATGACTGGAAAGATAAGAACAAGATGACCACAATCATCGGGTTCCACCTGATTGTTTTAGGTCTGGGTGCTTTCCTGCTCGTGATTAAAGCCATGTTTGTGGGTGGTGTTTATGATTCTTGGGCGCCCGGTGGCGGTGACGTGCGGATCATCACCAACCCAACGCTGAACCCGGCGGTGATCTTCGGTTATCTAACCCGCTCTCCCTTTGGTGGAGAAGGTTGGATCATCGGCGTCAACAACATGGAAGATATTATCGGCGGACATATATGGATCGGTCTGATCTGTATTTCTGGCGGTATCTTCCACATTCTCACCAAGCCCTTCGGTTGGGCACGTCGCGCCTTTATCTGGTCTGGAGAAGCCTATCTCTCCTACAGCTTAGGTGCGTTGTCCCTGATGGGCTTTATCGCCGCGGCGTTTGTTTGGTTCAATAACACCGCTTATCCCAGCGAATTTTATGGTCCGACCAACGCTGAAGCATCTCAGGCTCAGTCCTTCGTTTTCTTAGCGCGTGACCAACGGTTAGGGGCAAACATTGCTTCAGCTCAAGGTCCTACTGGTCTAGGTAAATACCTGATGCGCTCTCCGACTGGAGAAATCATCTTCGGTGGTGAAACCATGCGCTTCTGGGACTTCCAAGGTCCTTGGTTAGAGCCGCTACGTGGTCCTAACGGACTGGATGTAGACAAGCTGAGAAATGATATTCAGCCTTGGCAACTGCGCCGTGCTGCTGAATACATGACCCATGCGCCTAACGGTTCGATCAACTCCGTTGGTGGCATCATCACGGAAATGAACGGATTTAACTACGTTAATCCTCGTGCATGGTTAGCTGCGGCTCACTTTATCTTAGGATTCTTCTTCTTAGTCGGTCACCTCTGGCATGCGGGTCGCGCTCGTGCTGCTGTTGCTGGATTTGAAAAAGGTATTGACCGGGAGAGTGAACCCGTACTGGCTATGGGTGAACTTGACTAGATTGGTTCATTTGATCGGCTGAAATTTAATTGGTCCGAAGGCTCTTGTATAAACGCAAGAGCCTTTTTTTTAGCCGAGAGTATCCGTTAATTGACGACGCACCAGATTGATTGGTTGCTTCCGTCCCTACAGCAAAGAGCCTATCCATCCCAACACCAAGCTACGTACCGCTATGGTGTGGGGCTTCCGGCTTGCGAAAGCTAAACTGAGAGTTAAAAGACCCATCGACAATTTTCGCACCATGGGGATCAGGAGGATCAACTTGAGCAAGTATTTAACGCCATCTGTGGCAGGTTTAACCCTATTCGCCTTTTTTGCTGTAACCGCACCGCTTCCGGGAATGGCGCAAGTCCCCACATTTTCGCCCCCGGCACCCACGACAGTTACCAATCCACCACCCGATTTACCCTATACCCTAGGACCGGGCGATCGCGTGGGCGTGACGCTCTTTGATGTTCCCGAATACAGTGGGGAATACCAGGTTTTAGTCGATGGTACCCTCAATTTACCCGTTGCTGGCAGTATCCCTGTAGAAGGGTTAACCATTAATGCGGCTAGTGAACGGATTTCTGGGCGATATGCTCCCTTTGTCAGACGCCCCTTAGTCACCCTAACCCTGATTGATCCTCGTCCCCTAAAAATTGCCGTCGCCGGGGAAGTCAGTCGTCCGGGTTCCTACAGCGTCACCTTGAACGAAGGGCAACAATTTCCCTCCGTGACTCAAGTGGTTCAGCTGGCTGGCGGAATTAGTCGCTCGGCTGATGTGCGAAACGTGCAAATCCGCCGCCGGATGAACTCAGCTACCCGACAAACCTATACAATTAATCTCTGGGAGTTATTACAAAATAGCGATCTCGCTCAAGACGTGACCTTGAGGGATGGTGATGAAATATTGATCCCCACCACCACCGGAATTGACCCCCTAGAAAGCCGTCAACTGGCAACCGCGAGTTTTTCGCCAGAGGCGGTTAAGCCAATTAAAGTTGCCGTAGTCGGGGAAGTGGTGCGTCCAGGTCCTTATACCGTTACCGCTGCCACATCGGGAGCGGCTACAGCTGACCAGGCTGGTGGCGGCGGTGGTAACAATACAGAACCGCCAACAGTGACCCAGGCAATTCAAGTGGCGGGAGGTATTACTCAATCTGCTGATATTCGCAACGTGGAAGTGCGACGCACCACCAGAGATGGTACTGAGCAAGTGATTGTTGTCAATCTCTGGGAACTCCTGCAAGAGGGAGATCTCTCTGAAGATGTGATTTTGCAACAGGGAGATACGATTAGAGTCCCGGAAGCCGAAACCCTGACCGCTTTAGAAGCCACGGAATTGGCATCTGCTAGCTTCTCGGCAGCTATTATCAATGTCAATGTGGTGGGAGAAGTCGAGAAACCAGGTACAGTATCCATCCCCGCTAACGCCCCCTTAAATCAAGCCTTGCTGGCGTCTGGCGGATTCGATAACCGTCGCGCCCGTAAGAGTTCTGTGGAGTTAATTCGTCTCCAACCGAATGGTACCGTTAAAAAACGGGAAATCGAGGTGGATTTTACCGCCGATGTTAATGATGAAAGTAATCCGCCATTGCGCCCCAATGATGTGATTATCGTCAGACGTTCCGGTTTGACCCGAGTCACGGATACCTTGGGGACAATTGTCAGTCCGATTGGCAGCGTGTTCTCCGTGTTTAGATTTTTTGGATTCTAAAGCGTCGGCTGGCGTAATCGCCGTTAGTAGAGACGTTGCCGGCAACCTCTCTACTGTTTTTGAGGAATTTCAGTCGATAATTTGATGACTGTCAATATTGTAGGAGAGATAGGGAATCAAGGGTTGATTGTTGATGGCTGATTCCCTACTCCGATCAAATTTGTAAATTTCAGCGGTATTCGTGACGATTTTGAGCCAACCTGATACACAATTAAACAAGGTAAAATGATTTTTTAACCAACGCGCTCAATCCACGCAGAAGGAGTAGGGGGAAGATGGAGATCGGTCAGATTCAAGAACCATTATCGCCCAATGGCAATGGGAAACACCCAAAGTATGCACCACCGCTGGTCTACCGGACACCACCTCCGGCACCCGAACCTGATGAATGGACATTGCGACAGTTAGTTAACGTGATTAGGCGTCGGGCTTTAGTGATTGCTGGAGTCGCGATCGCAGTAACTTCGGGGATCAGTTTTTGGACGTTGAATCAAACCCCTAAGTATGAAAGCAAGTTTCAACTGTTGGTCGAACCCGTCACCGAGGAAGGAGACTTAGACAAACTCACGGAAGTGGTGGGTGGCGGTGAGGGACGGAATTCGGCACTGGATTATGATACCCAGATTCAGGTGTTACGCTCTCCTCAGCTAATGGAGGCTATTGTCCAAGAGATCCACAAGCATTATCCTGAGGTCGGTTACGAATCCTTAATGAGCCAGCTAATTGTCAGCCGACTGGGGGACACCAAGATCCTGGAAGGGCGTTATCGGGATACTGAGCCGGAAAGAGTGCGGCGGGTTTTACACGAAGTCGCTCGAGGTTATCTACGTTACTCCCTGCAAGAGCGACAACTGAACCTGAAACAGGGAATTCAGTTTGTTGATGACCAGTTACCTATGCTGCGCGATCGCGTGAATAAGCTGCAAGGACAACTGCAAGCCTTTCGCCAACAGCATAACCTCCTCGACCCGGAAATCCAAGCCCAACAGTTATCCCAACGAGTGAGTGGGATTGAACAGCAGCAGTTGCAAACTCAGGTTGAGTATCAAGAAACGCGCTCCCTTTATAACACCCTCTTACAGCAGTTGGGATTATCACCCCAGCAAGCTGTTGCTACTGTCACCCTCAGTGAAGCCCCTCGCTACCAACAGTTACTCAACCAACTCGCGGAAATTGAATCCCAGATCGCCCTAGAATCGGCGCGGTTTACGCCACAAAGTCCCACGATGCAAGCCTTGCGCCAGAAACGGGATAATCTATTACCCTTACTCAACCAAGAATCCCAAAACGTATTGGGCGCAAGCCTGACCGAGGCTGGGGTGTCCAGTGCTTCCCCCAATTCGATTCGCACAAACTTAACCCAGCAACTGGTGCAAGCGACTAATCAACTGCAAGTCTTGCAAGTAAAACAAAGTGCGATCGCGCGATCGGCTCAACTGCTCAACCTCCAGGTTAAACAAATTCCCATCATCGCCCGCCGCTACACAGACTTACAGCGAGAACTCCAAGTCGCCACCGATAGCTTAAATCGCTTTCTGGCAGTACGGGAAAATCTGGAAATTGAAGCCGCCCAGAAAGCCTTACCCTGGCAGATTATCGTAAAGCCAGAAGTCCCCCAAGTCCCCGTGTGGCCCAATACCCAACGCAATATCACATTAGGTGCGATCGCTGGGTTATTGTTAGGCATGGGCGTTGCTTTGCTGATCGAACGGTTGGATAATGTCTTCCATTCTCCCGATGAACTCAAAGACTTGACCAAACTTCCCCTACTAGGCATTATCCCCTACCAAAAACAACTCAAACAACAGATGATGTCTACGGCAAACTTAACCCAGGTGGCATCATCTTCCCCTTCCGCCAATGGTGAAAAATCCCGCCGCCCATCCCGTAGCTACAATGCATCTCCCTTTTTAGAATCATTCCGTTCACTCCAAACTAATATTCGCTTTCTCGGTAGCGATACCCCCGTTCACTCCATCGTTATTAGTTCAGCCACCCCCTCAGAAGGAAAATCCACTGTTTCTGTCCACCTCGCCCAAGCCGCCGCCGCCATGGGTCAACGAGTGTTGCTGGTGGATGCGGACTTACGCCGCCCTCAGGTTCATCACTATTTGAACCTAGACAACCAGGTAGGCTTAAGTAACGTCATTGCCACTGGACTGACCGCGAAACAAGCAATTCAGCGCCTACCCATGTGGGATCGGTTGTATGTCCTCACCGCAGGTCAAGTCCCCCCTGATCCCAGTCGGCTTTTGTGTTCCAAGAAGATGCAACATTTAATGGAGCAATTTCATGCGGTTTTTGACCTAGTTATTTACGATACACCACCTGTGTTAGGACTAGCAGATGGTCGTCTCTTGGCGGCTCACGCTGATGGTGTGATGATGGTGGTGGGCTTGGGTAAGAGCGATCGCTCGGCTTTAATGCAAGCCCTAGATACTATGAGAATTTCTAACGCTACCGTGTTAGGAGTGGTTGCCAATGGTGTTAAAGGATATACCACCCGATCTTACTACTACTATCACAATCACTATGGAACCGAATCCGATATTCTCAAAGCCAAACAGCTATTGATGAAACGGATGGAGGAAAATATCCAGCCGGATGACGAAAACCAGAAGGATAACCAATGAAAAAGGTTTAACGTTCATTTCGTTCATCAGGAATGGCGTCTGTGTCTGACTTTTCACGCCATCTAGAAAAATCTATATCAGACCTAACCCAACCCCCCTCGTTCACCTATGCATTACTCACATCTTTCTTAACATTAGCTCCAGCGATCGCTCTCGCCTTCTCCCACCCCTATTCCTACATAGCTAATTCTCAATAAAACTTGATTTTTATCAAGAATGCTTTTTG
>NZ_JBKHHI010000036.1:0-25967 GCF_046539235.1 Coleofasciculus sp. | reverse complement strand
CTTCCGGGAGCTAGGATTAAACCTGGTTCGTAGTAAGCGCTTGAGCGCTTCCGGGGGCTAGGATTAAACCTGTTTCGTAGATGTGATACAAGGAAAAAAGGTAAGTGTAAGGAGCATCGAGCAAATCCCAGCCTGGTCAAATGCTGATGATGAAAACACCTCCTTGAGCAAGGTGTAAATTGACCAACCCTTCCCCCAAGCTAAACCCAGTCAAGACTTTTGATGTTTGACCAATGATGAACAAGCCACCCTTTCTAGAAACGAATCCCCCAGAAAATGACCAGCAACCGTTGGCACAGCCTCATAAGTCTTGGCGTCCCCGTCATTTTCTAGTTTGGGTGGTAGTGGGTTTAACCACTGTGGCGATTGGCGCTGTCGCCACAGTCAGCTATTTTGGAGTGCGCCAGCTAATCTTAGAAAACATCAAACAAAACGCGCTCAATTCAGTGCAAGCTGAAGCCAGTGAAATCGATCGCTGGCTAGCCACGCGCAAGGCGGAAGTCGAAACGATAGCCAGTACCCCAATTCTGCGATCGATGGACTGGTCGCAGATTAAACCTTACTTACAACGGGAAGTCCAACGCAGCCGGGATTTTACCTCGTTTTCCCTAATCAGGGCGGATGGGACATTTCAAAGCAGCAATGAAGGTGAGGGGAATGTTCAAGATCGCCCACATTTCCAACAGGCGATGGCGGGACAAGTCTACGTCTCTGATCCCCTAATTAGTCGGGCGACCGAATTACCGATTATTATCATTGCCGCCCCGATTCAGGCAATGCCCCCTCAGCCCCCCCGACCCATTGGGACAACGGTTGGTGCGATCGAGATGGAGCGCGTTGCAGAAGTCGTCGAAAAGATATCTTATGGCAAGGACAGCTACGCCTTTGCCCTCAATTCTAAAGGAGTGCCAATTGTTTATCCTGACCAAAAAATGGGAACGCCAGAAAATCCCACTTCCAGTTTACTTGAGTCAACTGAACCCGATCTAGCTGCGATCGCGGGCAAGATGGTGAACCAAGAACAGGGAATCCAACAGGCAAACCTCTTTGGGGAATCCGTTTATGTGGCGTATGTCCACCTAGAAGAAGCAAACTGGTCGATTGCCTTAGTCATCAACGATGAGAGAATAGAAAGTCCGATCTGGTCACTCAACTTGCTGGCTATAGTCCTAGTCGCCCTCTTGGTCATTGCCATATTTTTCGTCTGGCGACAGGTGAAACTCTTTGAAATGACACGGGCTAAAGCCGCCAAAGAAGCACTGCTCAACCGCTTGACCAATCGCATTCATTCCTCACTCGACCTGGATCGCACCTTACCCGCTACCTTAGAAGAACTGACATCACTGCTGGGGTTAGAACGAGTCATTTTCGGGTGGTTGCTCGACAAAGAGACATTGAGAATTGCCTATATGTACACGGAGGAGGGTTTATCGAGCGAATGTAGACAGTTAAAGATAGCGACGTCCGGTAACTTAGAGACTCAGTTACGCAAGGGTGAGACCGTTGATTTCAAAGTATCCATGATCAATGGTCAATCGGATGATGCTGGTTTAGAAAACATCCCAGATAACCCTTTCTCGTCTCATCCTGCTACCTCTTCAGAGGAAACCTATATCCTGGAAAATGGTCACTATTCAGCGATTCCCATCCGTCCTCAAACCGGACCATTGGGCTATTTAATCTGTATCCACACCACCAGTTGGTCGTGGAGTCCCAGCGACATCGAACTCTTAGAAGCAATTTCTAAACAAATTGCCAGTGCTTGCACCCAATCCCATCTCTACACTAAAACCCAAGATCAAATTCAACTCCTCGACAATACCTTAGACTCATTAGAGCGAGAACGCCGACAACTGCAACAAGTCATTACCAGTGCGCCGATGGCAATGGCAATGTTTGATAACGAAATGCGCTATATGGCTCATTCCCAAAAATGGCTCACGGTGCAAGGGCTAGAGGGAGAATCCATCATTGGTCGCTGCCATTACGACGTCATCCCAGATGTACCGGAACAGTGGAAACAGATTCATCAACGGGCACTCACCGGGCAAGTGATCACCAACCCAGAAGATGTCTGGGAACGTAGCGATGGTTCTATCGTTTACATGCGCTGGGCAATTAACCCCTGGTATACTCCCAATGGTCAAGTGGGTGGGATTGTCATTGCCACCGACCAGATTAACGAGTTAGTCGAAGCCAGAGAAGCAGCACTGGAAGCCGCACGGTTCAAGTCCAAGTTTCTGGCGAACATGAGTCATGAAATTCGCACGCCGATGAATGGCGTCTTGGGCATGGTGGGACTCCTATTACAGACTCAACTCACGTCCCGACAGCGAGACTATGCCCAAACTATTCGCCGTAGTGCTGACCATTTACTGACAATCATCAACGATATCCTGGATTTCTCTAAACTAGAAGCGGGAGAAATGGAACTCGAAACTATTGAGTTTGACCTGGATGGCTGTATCGAATCTGTTCTTGATGTGTTAGCTACTCAAGCCGAAGCAAAGAACCTAGAATTGGCAACCTTAGTTGACCGCCAAGTCCCCCGACAACTCAAAGGTGATCCGGCTAGACTACGACAGATCTTGTTAAATCTGGCAAATAATGCCCTCAAATTTACACCCCAAGGGGAAGTGGTTATCCATGTCACTTTAGAAACCGCCACCTCCAAAAATGCCACCCTCCACTTTGCCGTGTCCGATACGGGAGTGGGCATTTCCCCAGAAGGGCAAGAAAAACTTTTCCAATCCTTTTCCCAAGTCGATAACTCCACCACTCGTCAATATGGTGGCACAGGCTTAGGACTAGCTATCTGCAAACAGTTGGTAGATTTGATGGGCGGTCAAATCGGTGTAGAAAGTCAGGTGGGTAAAGGTTCCACGTTCTGGTTTACGGCAAAATTTGACACCCAAACCAACGCTGAATCCCCCAGCACTCCCTTTGCCCTCACCCATCTGAAACTGTTGGTCGTTTCCGAAAGTCGCACCACCCGCCAATCTGTGCGTTACTTAGTTAATACCTGGGGAATTGGAATTGATGAAGCCAACACCGCAGAACTTGCCTTAGATGCCCTGCGGCAAGCCGCTAGCCTTGACCAGCCTTATGATGTGGTGATCTGTGATTGGCAACTGCCCCAAATTGAGGATGGGTCACTTATTCAAACCATTCGCTCTAATCCCGTGTTAAGCCACACCAAAGCCGTGGTGATGACGCCGATGAATCAACGGGATCAAGTCGAACAATTACTGTCTGTGGGAGCGGCGAGTTATTTGCTCAAGCCAGTGAGAGCCTCACGGCTATTTGATAGTTTAATGGCGGCTGTAGCGCCCGAAATGATTAAAGAACAGCAGGAGGAAGAACTAGCACAACATACAACGACTGGAGACTTGACTCATAGACAACCTGCGACTCCTCTGAATATCCTCTTAGCTGAAGATCATCCGATCAATCAACAAGTTATTCTCAATCAGTTACAGATGTTAGGTTATGAAGCCGACTGCGCCCCCAATGGTCAAGTTGTCCTGGAATTAGTCGAGCAAAATTCCTACGATATCATTCTCATGGACTGTCAGATGCCTGTTATGGATGGCTATGCGACTACAACTAAATTGATTGAGCGCTACGGTCGTCATCATCCGGTTATTATTGCTCTAACCGCTCATGCGTTTCCCGAAGACCGAGAACGATGCTCGGCAGTTGGTATGGATGACTATATCAGCAAACCTGTTGATGAGGAAATGTTGAGCGAACGATTGGAGTATTGGGCAACCCAGATTAGACATGATGGGGACAAAAGGCAGATGGCAGAAGGAAACGAGAAGGCAGAGGACAAAAGGCAGATAACAGAGGGAAAGGAAGACATTAACTCAACACTCAACACTTCCCCAATTAACTGGGAACACCTCCAGCGTGTCACCCTCGGTAAAAAATCGGCTCAAGAACGACTCTTGCACGCTTTTATTGAACATGCGGAAGCCGATTTAAAGGATATCCAAACCGGAATTGCGGCTGAAGACTATGAACAAATCTATGCAAAAGCCCATCGGTTGAGAGGATCAAGTGCCAATTTAGGCATGGACGCGATCGCAGAATTAGCCGCCCAAGTCGAAAACCATGGACGTTCCGGTTCTCTAGCCGCGATCAAAGAAAACGTTGGCGAGTTAGAACAACAACTGACTACAGTTTGCGAATACATCCGCAACATGAATGGTTCATCATGAATTCCCTGTTCCCCGTTCCCTATTCCCTATTCCCCGTTCCCTGATGAATGACAAATAAAAATAACCATGGCAAAAATCCTCGCCGTTGATGATGATATAACAGTACAAATCATTCTCCAAGAGTTGTTAGAGAGTGAAGGTCATCAAGTTCTGCTAGCGGATGATGGAGAAGCGGCACTCCGACAAACCCAAAAGCTTAAACCTGACTTAATCATCTGCGATTGGATGATGCCTAAACTCGATGGCTTAGAACTGTGCCGCCGCATCAAGGCAGATCCGCAACTAGCAACCATTTTTCTGATTCTACTAACCATACGTGAACAAGTCGCTGATCGCGTCCAAGGGTTAGATTCGGGGGCGGATGATTTTCTCTCAAAACCCATTGAACCAAGTGAATTGCAAGCCAGGGTTCGTTCAGGATTGCGGCTGCGTCAATTAAACCAACAACTCTCACAAGCCCTCCAACATCTCAAGCAAACTCAATCTCAATTAATTCAGAGTGAAAAAATGTCTAGCTTGGGTCAGATGGTGGCTGGAATTGCCCATGAAATTAATAATCCCGTTACCTTCATTCATGGCAACTTATCTCATATTGAGGATTATAGCCAAGACTTGTTCGATCTAGTTGAATGCTATCAACAGGAGTATCCCAATCCTAGCCCTCATCTGCAAAACAAAATAACCGATGTTAATCTTGACTTTTTGAGCCAAGACTTTCCCAAAGTATTGGCTTCGATGAAAATTGGTACTGAACGTTTGCGAGAACTGGTGTTATCATTGCGTAAGTTTTCCCGGCTCGATGAAGCTGAACGAAAACCAGTCGATATTCATGAAGGAATAGAAAGCGCTCTTTTTCTAGTACAACATCGCTTATCCACTTCCGCCGGACAGCCGTGGATTCAAATCATCAAAGAATACTGCGAACTTCCCCCATTTGAATGCTATCCAGGACAACTGAATCAGGTTTTTATCCATATTATTAATAATGCTATTGATGCTTTAGAAAGGAATCAAGAGAAAGAGACAGTAAACGATTATTTACCTCAAACTATACCAACTATTAAAATTAAAACTACTTTACAAAACAACTATCAAGTCCTTGTTCGTATTATCGATAATGGAATTGGTATATCTGACAGTGTAAAAACTCGAATATTTGATCCATTTTTTACCACAAAACCTGTCGGTCAAGGCAGAGGATTAGGGCTATCCATTGCCCATCAAATCGTGGTGAAGCAACATGGCGGTGAGTTGGAGTGTGTGTCTCAACCAAATGTCGGAACTGAGATGATCATTAAACTTCCGTTTAAAAAGTGTTTGTTAACTTAGAATGACCGGGATATCTTTGGTTTTCTCCCAGGTTTTGAGATGACGGCAGGTTTCAAATCCATCCATTTCTGGCATTATGACATCCAGTACTATCAGCTCTGGAGTCAACTGTTCTAGGAGTTTCAAGCCTTGGATACCACTCTTAGCGATTCGCACTTCATAGCCAGTATTTCGTAAACAGTCCGAAATCGGTTTCAGATTTTCGACCCTATCGTCAATCAGCAAAATTGTTGCCTGTCTATAAAAATCTTGGCTATTTTCATTGATAATCATGAACCTGTGCTGAGTCTTTGCATCCAACTGTTTTTTTATGTGATTTTATTGTGCTTTTCTGAATACCAAACACTATGGACTTGAGACGAGAATGACTATGGCGATTATACAAATAAAAAATATAGAGCAACTTAGCTATGTTATGGCAAATCGTCCAAATCGTCAAGACAATAACAATTCCTGACAAATATGACTTTTCTGACCTTCATGGAAATAAATCCCTTACTTTTATGACCTTTTCATTGAAATCAAAATGATATATTTATAGAAGTATAGCGGATTAAAATTATCAGCATTAAAATTCAGGCTGAGTATACAGACGACACCAAGAATTAGATCTATCGTTGTCTGGATACTAAAAGGGTAACTAACTATTACATTGTCACTTCCAATTGCTTGCTTTGTATTGAATACCCCGTTCGGATGAAGTAGTCGGATGGGGTCTGTGTGAACACAGTTTAATTCCCTTTGAATCAAGGTTAAAAGTATGTTCCTGTTCCGATTGGGACAGAAACACATAAATGTGTGCATAAATTAAAATTAACCGCTCAAAGGGGGTTACTAAATACTATCGAACAATTTCACCTAGCCGGGCAATTTTTCATGGAGATTAAATTTTCTATTCCAGAAGAACACAAACAGAAATTTCAATATACGAGTAACGTTACTCAAACAGAAAGAATCAATCAATTGAATGACTTTATCTTTAAAAGTCAAGATGTGAGAGAATGCAAAAGAGCTGAAGCAGTCAAACTGAGACTATTAGGAATCAGCTACCAAGAAATAGCCAACAAACTAGGAGTTTCTATCGGTTTTGTCGCTAAATTTCAAAGACAATACACGGCAAGAGGACTCGACGGCATTAAACTTAAATATAAGGGGTCAAAGGGTTATCTAACGCCTACACAAAAAGCCGAAATTGTTCATTGGATAAATTGTCCAAAAAACTGTAAATTATCGGCATTAAAAAGGCATTTACACGATAACTATGATGTTGTTTTCAAATCTAAAGAAAGTTATTATCAAATTTTGAGGGAGAGCCAAGTTTACTGGCGACAAGCGAATAAATGCAAAAAACCCATAAAGCCATAAAAAATATAGCAATCATATTTAGGTTGTGGCAATTTTCAAAGCTGAAACCCTTGCTATACCTGGATTTCAAGCCGTCCGCTTGTTGCATCCTATTTAGGATTGCTATAGGATTTATTGGTAGTTTATTCATGTCTAACTACTAATCCCTAGTCGAACAAATGCCTTGAGTACAAATAATATAAATAAACCGGGATTTCCTTTTACCATTTGCATTCTTAACAACGGGTAAATTAGGCAAAGCAAAAGTGGTTTTGCCATCACCCCCATAGGTATTGCCGATAATGGCAAATAAACCTTTATTTTGTGAAATGCTTAATTCCCTGCCATCACAAACATCCCAATTACTTGGGACAAATTTACCTGAAAAAGGAACGATAGTGCCAATGTAGAATTTCATGAAAAGTTTTCTGGATTTAATCAAATCAAGAAGAGTGAAGAAAAGGTGATCGCTAAAACTGTGTAAAATTACATTACCGCTTCAGTGTTCCTGAAATCAAGTCAGAAAAGTCATGTTTTTGGCCGGTTAAGACTATGACTTTTCTGACTTCTAAAATCTAAAAACATCTACTGATTCAAGGTTTATCTACTTCTGCACCATTCTCTTACTTCTCCTACTCCCCCAAACCTCCATAAAAAGCTAAAATTAGTGTATGTCTCAATCCATGAATATGAGCCATAATCTCTATCAGGTGGGGGGGAGTCTCACTGTAGATGACGCCACCTATATTTCGCGTCGAGCCGATCGCCTCCTCTATGATGCCCTATTACAGGGAGAATTCTGCTATGTCTTCAATGCCCGACAAATGGGCAAATCCAGCTTACGAGTCAGAATCCAGCAACAGTTACACGAACAAGGCTATCGCTGTGTCTATCTAGACATGACTCAACTGGGGAGTGAACAGGTGAGTCATCAGCAGTGGTATCGGGGCATTATGTTGGCAATTGTCAGCGAACTTCGGCTTTTGGGTAACATTCCCCTCAAAAAACGCTGGCAAGAGTGGGAAACCTTGCCGATGGTGCAACAATTGGGGCTGTTAATGGATGAGATACTTGCCCAACTCTCCGAAATCCGACTCTTTATCTTTGTCGATGAAATTGATACGATTCTCAGCTTATCCTTTCCGGTGAATGATTTCTTTGGCTTTATTCGGTATTGTCACGAATTACGCCAGAATCACGCCACCTATCAACGGTTAACCTGGGCATTATTTGGTGTGGCTACCCCATCGGATTTAATTCGCGATCGCACTCGCACCCCGTTTAATATTGGTCAGGCAATTGATTTAAATGATTTTCACTTAGAAGAAGCCTATCCCCTGCTGCGATATTTCCCAGATTATTTGCCCAATCCCCAAGGAATTCTCAACGCGATTCTCTACTGGAGTGGCGGTCAACCTTTATTAACCCAAAAACTCTGTCAACGGGTGGTTGAGTTGAGTACAATGGCAACAGAATCCAATCTGAGTCTTCCTCCGGGTACAGAAGACCAATGGATTGCAGAAATCGTGAGAACTCAGATTATTGACCATTGGGAATCCCAAGACAATCCCGAACATCTTCGCACCATTCGCAATCGCCTACTCTATGACGAACAACGCGCCGGACGATTATTAGGCTTATATCAACAGATTTTAGACCAAGACGGCATTATTAGTGATGACAGTCCCGAACAAACAGAATTACGACTATCGGGATTAGTGGCGAAACGAAACGGAAAATTACAGGTCAAAAACCCGATTTACAAAACCATCTTTAATCAGGACTGGATTCAAGCCCAATTTAATCAATTACGTCCCTACTCCCAAGCCTTAAACGGCTGGGTTGTCTCGAACTGTAGCGATGACTCTTGGTTATTACGGGGACAAGCCTTACAAGAGATGCTAATCTGGGCGCAAAATCAAAGCCTCAGCGATTTAGACTACCGTTTTCTATCCGCCAGTCAAGCCTTAGAACGCCAGTCAAGCCTAGCCAAAGCGGAAGCCGCCCGTCTCCAGGAAGTAGAAGCCCGTCTAGCCATTGAACATCAGCGCAACCAAGAACAGCAACGCAGTTTGAAACGACAGCGCCTATTATTAGCAGGGGTTAGCGGTGCTTTAGTGGTTGCGGCTGGATTAGGGATTTTTGCTTGGTATCAATATCGTCGGGCATCGGTGCGAGAAGCCGAAGCCATTGTCCAAACGGCTGAAGCCTTATTTGCCTCAGATCAACCCTTTGAAGCCTTATTACAAGCCATTCGTGGCAAACAGCAACTCAAGGGCTGGCAACGGGTGAATCCTGTCGTGCAATCTCAAGCCGATGCAATTTTAGAACGAGTGGTGTTAAATATTCATCAGCTCAACCGTTTGGATGGACATGAGGCAGCCGTTCTCACCGTTGATATTAGTCCTGATGGGCAAACCATCGCCACGGCGGGAGTCGATACGATGGTTAAAGTGTGGAATCGAGACGGAAAGCTACTCTCGACATTTAAGGCACATGAGGCGACGATGCGAGTGGTCAAATTTACCCCGGATGGTCAATTCCTGGCGACGGGGGCAGATGATGGCAACATTCACCTGTGGACTCCCTCTGGCAGGTTAAAACGCACGATTAAAAGCCATTTAAAGGGAATCTGGGATTTAGCCTTTAGTCCCGATGGGCAAACCTTGGTGGCGGTTGGACGTCCCAGTATCATGGAATTTTGGCAAATCGATGGTTCCCCTATCGAACACCTCAAGATCACGCCATCGGGGGGATTATCGGTGAAGTACAATCCCCAGGGGAATCTAATTGCCGTTGGCGGAAACGACGGTACCATAACCCTTTTCCATCGGGATGAACAACGACAACAGATCATCAATGCTCATCAGGCGGCAATTAATGCGGTTGCCTTTAGTCCCGATGGAGAAATCTTAGTGACGGGTAGCCAAGATCAAACGATTAAGCTGTGGCGCAAGGATGGTACATTGCTGAAAACCTTGACTCATCATAGTGCGGGCATTGTGGATATGGATTTTAATCCCGATGGGCAAACCTTTGTGGCGGGTAGCTACGACAAAACCCTGTCGCTGTGGACTCGTCACGGTACGCTACTCAACACGTTCAAAGGGCATCAATCCGCCATTTGGGGAGTCGCCTTTAGTCCCGATGGTAAGATGCTGGCGTCAACTGGGGCAGATAATACCGTCCTGCTGTGGCAGATTCACCATCCGTTCCATCAAAGCGTACACGGAACGGGGGGAAGAGCATTAAAGACAATTTACAGCCATGATGGACAACGCTTAGTCACGACTGGAGATCAAGATAATTTACTGTTAACCTCAACCTCTGATTTAACCATTAAATCTGTGGATGCTCAACACTTAGTGGTCATGAATTTGTCATTGCATCCAACCAAAGACCAACTGTTATCGACGGGAACAGATCAGACGATCAAAATTCGCCAGCTCGATGGCACCGTTTTACAAACGATTCAGGATCATGATGAGGTAGTCATGGGGGCTGATTGGCATCCCAGTGGCGAGGAAATCATCTCAGCCACCGTCTCGGCTCATATCTATCGCTGGAGTACCCAAGGTAAAAAGCTTAAACGTTGGTTAGCTCACTCCGCCCCGATTTGGGATATTCGCTACAGTCCCGATGGCACTCAGTTTGCCACCGCCGGGAATGATGGTACGGTGAAACTCTGGAGTCGAGAGGGCAAATTACTGCACACACTCAACCATGATTCAGTCGTGTGGCGCGTGGCATTTAGTGCCGATGGGGACTATCTGATTTCTGGGAGTGGGGATAAAACGGCAAAAATTTGGCGCAAAGACGGTACATTAGTCACAACCTTAACGGGACATCAGGCGGCGGTTTGGGGGGTGGCGTTTAGTCCCGATGGTGCTTTAGCAGCGACGGCTAGCATAGATGAAACGGTGAAACTCTGGACGATGGACGGGAAATTATTAGCTACCCTCAAAGGTCATACATCGGGGATTCGCACCCTGGCGTTTCGTCCCGATGGACAGGTTTTGGCTTCAGCCGGAGATGATAAGGCGGTGGTGTTTTGGAATATTGCCAACATTTTACAATTGCAACCGTTAGACTATGCTTGCGATTGGGTTAACGATTATCTCCGCACGAATTCCCAGGTTACAAAGACGACTCGAAACCTTTGTCCATCTGGTTAATCTGTTTAGCATTTCAAGTCAGTGAGCTACCACAGATACCCGACTTCTTGGAGAAGTCGGGTATCTTGCTCAGGTAGTTGATCTAGAGCGTCGGTCAAGTATTCCTAGAAACCGGGGAAAGGGGTGAGGATGACAACGCAATATCAACCTTTCACCCAAAGAAACCCGGTTTTTTGACCCATGTCTTAGGGATTTAAACTGACTTTTCACGGCATGGCTCTTGCGCTGCGCTAGTCGAACAGGGAGGGTGGGTTATCCTCCATGAGCTTCGAGGGAGCTTGAGACCAAGGTAAGGGTGAATTTTACGATTATCTTTCAGGTTACATCCAGATATGAATCAAACCTCCCCAACTTTCGCAGGTTTTGAGACGTTCCGTGAAAAGCCAGCGACTTAACTAGGATAACCGTCTGAAGCTACCTTACCAATTCAGTGATCCTGAAATCAAGTCAGAAAAGTCTGAACTTTTATCAGTCAAAATCTGACCTTTCTGACTTTTTAGACTCAAAAATATCTGACCTTTCTAATTTGACGGTTAAGATATCTCGCTCCCTTGAGTATAACGATGCCCACCGTTAAGTTGAATGGCAGGCTCCAGTCATAATTTTGAGATCGCCGAAAGGAGGAGCAACCGCACAAGCTTGGCGATCCCCGCCGCCCGACTTTATTTATTCCCATCTATCACAGATCCCCGACTTCTTGAAGAAGTCGGGGATCTTGCTCAGTCTATTCCCACCAAGTTTTTTACTCTGAATAATGGGTCAAAAAATATTTTCGATAAAGTTCACAGGGGAGACTTGCCATCAGTCCTTGCAGTTGCACCAAACCCAGTCCTTCTAAACGATGAGCCATTTGAGTATCTAGGGAAATCGGCTCTGAACTCGATAACACTTGATAAAAGGCTTGCTCTAACAGTGTATCCTGTGCCAACATAATCCACAGTTGCTCCAAATATTCCCCGTAGATGCCTTTAGGCGTGGGGGCTTCTGCTAAGAGTTGTTCTAATGATAAATAGCCTGAGCGTAACCAGTAAAACGCCAATTGGAGTAGGTAAGGATGACCACCCACTAAATCCAGTAAAGGATCTAGGGTGGAACTTGTTTCTATCCCCACTTGCTCAAGTTGATAACGTTGCGCTAATTCGCTAATTTGAGGGCGGGTGAAGGGGGGCAAGTTGACAGGAAGTCCGACATTAAAGGGAGATTGATTGGTCTGAATGGATAAGGTTAATTCGGTGGAATAGGCAATAATTAACCGTAACTTTTGCCAATTTCTTACACTGCGGGCTTGTTCATACCAATGACGCAACATCGAGAAGAAATGACTGGCTAAATCGGGATAGTCAAACAGGGTATGCACCTTGTCAAAAGCAATAACCAGAGGCCTGTCAACCGCATTGAGGCAATACTCTTGCATATAAACCGTGCAACTCATTTTACTTCCGGCTCCCTCAAACCAATAGTCGTCGAATTTGGGAGCTAAGTTCAACTGTTGGCTAATCACCCAACAAATCCATTGCAAAAATTGATTCAAATCCTTGAACATCGCTAGCTCTGCCTGTTGCACATTGACTAAAACCGTTTGCATTTCCTGCTGATGAGCAATGCCAAACAGACGATGAATTAAAGAGGTTTTGCCCATCTGTTGCGGCGCTTTCAGGCGCATCAGGCTCCCAGCTTGATGAAGGGTGTTAATGGCTAAGGTTTCTATGGGGAGACGCTCAATATAGAAGGGTGACTTAAAGGGAAGAGGACGACCGGGAAATTCGAGTTCTGCTATCGTGGTATTCGGTTGAGTTTTTCGCTGATATACTTCGGTGTTGTATTGAGAAAACTGAGTTAACATAAACGAAAGATTTCGCTTGTTAATGTCACAGTTTAATTCCTTAGATAAAGCCAGCCAAAGCTGAGAGCCAATGTCTTTAATGTAACCCGGATCATATCCCGTTTCTTTAGCAATTTCTCGATATAATTTTCCTGACAATGCCCGCTCTAATACAATTTCCTCAACCTGGCTTATTTTTCTGGTGTCAAGGATTGTTTTAACCCATTCAATTGTTTCTTTATGGCTATTCATTTTTAGGGGGAGAGGTCAACCTTACAGAAAAGATGGTTAATTTTAAATCATAAAATTCACGACAATATTACCATATCCGGTAGTCCTGCCAAGAGTGGCGATCATTGACAAACTCAACTAAATACCCATACTAAACCGCTGATTTTATGGACTTGTTAAAATCAAAATATGATTTTTAAAATATATAGCTTTATTGCCGTATAGCAGATTAGTAGACTCAGGCAAATCGAGAATTTTCTCGCCCATACATCTTTCCGACCTTGCCGAATGCTCAAATAAGCCTGATTCTGCACCTCCAAGGTAATACAATGTAATACGCAAGAAAAAAAAAGTGTTTCCTGAACCTAGTTATAACGATTGACTGGCTTGAAGGCGGGATAAAATCAAACATTACAGCATATAATTTTTCCATGCTTAGTCTCAAAGATGCCCTTTTCGCCTTTATCCTGGTTGCACTCCTGATTCTGGTGGGGCGGTTCATTCACCAAAAAGTCCGCTGGATACAGAAACTCTACATTCCCGAATCCATTGTCGCGGGTGTGGTGGCGCTATTGTTGGGACCTCAGGTTCTGGGTGCGATCGCAGATCCAAATTCACCCCTAGCGAATGGCTTATTCCCCGAATCCATTCGCAATGTGTGGTCACAGTCTCCTGGGGTGTTCATCAATATCGTCTTCGCCGCTTTATTTCTGGGTGAATCCATTCCTCATCCCCGAGATATCTGGAATAAGGCTGCACCTCAGGTTGTATTTGGTCAAAGTCTGGCGTGGGGACAATATGTGGTGGGTATTTTACTCACATTACTGATCCTTATCCCTGTCTTTGGGATCGATCCGACGGCGGCGGCTTTAATTGAAATTGCTTTTGAAGGGGGACATGGTACAGCCGCAGGGATGGCGGGGACGTTTCAAGAGTTGGGGTTTCCTGATGGTGCTGACTTGGCTGTCGGATTAGCTACCGTGGGGATTGTGTCGGGGATTGTCACCGGAACGGTACTCGCCAATTGGGGGAGACGCCAAGGCTATGTTCAGGGTGTTGAACAAAATGTAGCTGAACCCGAGTGGTTTGAGGATTACACCCACAGTGAAACCCTGCAAATCCGCAGGGCGCGATCGCTACTGATGCGGAATATGTTAATTGATCCCCTATCGCTGAACTTCGGCTTTGTCGGATTAGCGATCGCGATCGGGTGGCTGATTCTGCAAGGATTAGTCTGGATCGAGTCAGTGACATGGGGGATCGGCGGATTTGAAATGATGACGTATGTTCCCCTATTTCCTATGGCGCTGATTGGCGGGATTATTGTCCAGTTGCTAATGGAACGATTAGGACTGCATCCGCTGATTATTCGTCCTTTAATGAATAATATTGCTGGAGTCGCCTTAGATATTGTCGTCGTTACCGCCTTAGCCACCATTTCTCTAACCGTACTCGGAGAAAACTTTGGTTCCTTTCTGCTGCTGAGTGTCGCTGGGATAACTTGGAATATTTTTGCCTTCCTTTATCTCGCCCCTCGCGTGATTCCTTCTTACTGGTTTGAACGGGGGCTAGGTGATTTGGGACAATCGATGGGAGTCACGGCAACAGGTATTTTATTATTGCGAATGGTTGATCCCGACAATCGCTCCGGTGCCTTTGAAAGTTTTGCCTACAAACAGTTATTTTTTGAACCCATTGTTGGCGGTGGATTATTCACCGCAGCTGCACCGAGTCTGATTGCTAGATTTGGTCTGGTTTCCATCTTGTTTCTCACTAGCGGGATTCTCGTCGCTTGGCTGATTTTTGGATTTCTGGCATTTGGTAAACAAGCCAGACGAGCCAGAAAAGCGGAAAAGGGGATTGAGTAGGGACAGGATGCGGCGGGGCTGGGGGAGGGTGTAGAGACGTAGCATGCTACGTCTCTACACCACCGTTAACTTTTATCGTACCTACCTTAAAATAAGCATATCGACGAATCAGAAGGTATCTAGTTGGCTTTTTAGTCCCGGATTGCGGTCACGGGGTTTGTAGGAAAGTATGCTATCCGTCTGCTTTTACATTTGTAAGATCCATGCTCACACATCACCGTTTACCTGTTTGCCTTTCGGTTGTATCGACGGATCTGCCGATTTGGTTCACGATCGAAACGGCGGCTACGCTGTATCAAAAAGAACGCGATCGCTTTCACTTACTCTTGAGAGAACCCCCACTCCCGGAATGGGAATCCCGACATCCCCCCCAAACTAGCCCCACGGATGTCGTCAAGCGCACTCCCCAGCGACTTTTGTGGCTAGAAATTTCCCCCTATCGGATGATTATGACGATGCAGGCAAATGGTAATTTGAGTTATCGTCATCGTTGGGAGCGAGGGGTTTATGGTATCAGTCGCTATTGGCTTCATGAAAAGGCGACGAAGAAGCATCAGTCGTTGCAACTGCGAAATTATACCCAGATGCTGAAGTTAGAGGGATACCCCTTACCCCAAAGCTTGGAACTTGACTATGAACTCTGGTCGGGTAAGGTGCGCCTGGGTCACTACCTTCTCCGGCTACAGATGTACCATTGATGGGATGGGGAATTAGGACAAGAGAATTTTCACTACCAATCCAGTTTTTGCTGGATCTAGTGAATATTCGTTATAAATAAAAAAATATATTGTTATGCAACCAGATATTGACATCCTCCCCACCTTACTTCGTTGAAGGTGGGGATTCCCATCATCGCTGACGGGGGTTCCTGGCTCGTCGAGCAACCTTACTTTTTTGGGTTTCCCCATCCAAGCAGAGGGTCATCTCATCCCCAGGCGTTACTTTCCGAGTGCCCCTCGGTAGTTGTGCCAGACCTTGTAATGCCTTCATCAAAATGTTGATGGCGGCGTTGATATCTCGGTCATCTAAGTAACCGCAATGCGGACATTTATGAGTGCGAGTGGACAAGGCTTTCTTCACTTCCTGTCCACAATTGGAGCAGTCCTGAGATGTGTAGTGAGGCGCAACAGCAATCACTGGTACATCAAATACCTTGCCAAAATACTCTAACCACTGCCTAAACAACGTCCAGCTAGCGTCAGATATTGACTTGGCTAAATGATGGTTTTTGACCATATTTCGCACTTTTAGGTCTAGCCTTCGGCAAGCCGCTGGCGCGTCTACAATGGCTACCAAGTCTGCCGACTGGACAAGCGCCCTTGCAGTCTTGACTGCAAAGTCTTTACGCCGCCTTGATACCTTGAGATGCGTCCTACCCAACTGTTTGATGGCTTTGAGGCGATTCTTAGAACCTTTACTTCTCCTTGAAACACGTTTTTGTGCCTTTTTCAAGGCTTTTTCAGCTTTCCTCAAAAATCTGGGATTCTCTACTTTATTGCCATCAGAGTCAGTGTAGAAATGATTTAAACCAACATCTATGCCTACCATTCGATTGGTGGGTTCGTGATGTTCGTTACGCTCTTGATTGATGGAAAACTGAACATAATATCCATCAGCCCGACGAACAACACGCACTCGCTTAATTTGCTCTTTTTGGTAAAAGTGTAAGTCACGAGTCCCCCACATTTTAAAGTTTCCAGCCTTGAAGCCATCCCTGAATGTAATGGTTAATCGGTCATCCGATAATACCCAACCATCAACCTTGTACTCCACTGATCCATGGGTTTGATGTTTACGAAACTTGGGAAAACCTTTCTTGCCTGGAACCTTTTTCTTGCAGTTATCAAAGAACCTAGCAATGGCGCTCCAGGCTCTTTCGGCACTAGCCTGACAAGCTTGAGCCGAAAGCTTCTTGCACCATTCAAATTGCTCTCTAAGTACCCTGCAATATTTATTAAGGTCATATTTGTTGACCCCTTTGTTGTCCATCCAGTAACGGAGACAAGAATTACGCACAAAACGAGCAGTACGAATCATCTCATCCAAGATGGCGTACTGCTCGTTTGTTCCTCGTAATTTCGCCTCGAATACTAGCATTGTTGACTCAACTCTATGCCAAGCATTTTAGCATAGACCATTAGTTAGATAGTGCAAAAAGCAGGTATATTGAATACCTGCTTTTTGCCCGGAGGGAGTGAAGGCGGAGGGAGTGAAGGCACCCCCACCCTACTCCACTTCGTTCCTTCGTTCCGTTGAGGGCGGGGTTCTATCGCTCCCCCAGTCCCCCACGTCTCGATAGGCTAATGCAAACGGTAATTACCCCAGTCGCTACCCTAACCCAAAATCCCGTCAATCAGTCCTTCTCTCTGACTGTGTTAGTGGGTATCATTTTCATCGTCACTGTCGTCAGGGCATCGATTCAACCCTGGCTAGGTAGCTGGTTTCACTGGGCAATCCCTTTACGCGCCCGTCGCGATCAGTCAGAAAATGCTATCCGTAAAATTCTCACGCTTCCTCTAGAATTTTATGATGAAAATAACCCCGGACGAATTGCCGGACGACTCGCGAAAGGACTTGCCAATCATACCTGGACGTATCCGGAAATTGCCGGACAACTGATTCCCAAACTGGCACGGGTATTGGGCATTTTTGTGGTGATCGGGTTCATTGAATGGCGTATTGCCCTATTATTTTTGATTTCTTTTGTGTTTATCTTGGGGTTCAGTCTTAAGAATCTTAGGGAACTGATTATTGAGGAAGGTTTATTAGATCACCATCAAGAAAATACGGAAAGTCGCACCTCAGAAATCATCACCAATATCAAAACCGTCAAAGCCTTTGCTACAGAAGCAACCGAACTCAACCGACAGCGTAAGCGTCTCAACCGGGAACTCACATTTGTCTTGTATCGCATCCATTTGGGGTATGTGAAATTAGCCACCTGGCAACGAACGGTGATTCAGATCTGTGTCTTTTCTATTTTGGGGTTAACTCTGTTTGCCACGGTGCAAGGCAATATCTCATTAGGGCATTTTATCACCACTTTAACCCTGTCCAGCATTGCCTACGCTGAACTTGAACCCATCAACGATCTGGCGGAAGGTTTTGCCCGTCGCTATGCTTCTATGGTTCGATTACATGAATTCATGCAGCTTCCCGGAGGAACAGATGCGGCGGGAATCGTTTTAGATCCGGCTGAGAACGCCAAATCCTATCAATTTCCGGGCAAAGTTGAGTTGCAGCACTTGAGTTTCAGTTATGATGCCAAGCGTCCCGTTTTGCAGGATATTAATTTACGGATTGAACCCTGTCAAACGATCGCATTAGTCGGGCGATCGGGTTCAGGGAAATCTACGTTGGTTAAACTCTTATTTCGGTATTTTGAACCGAATCAAGGTAGCATTTTGATTGATGGTATCGATATTCGCCAGTTAGATGTGACTGGGTATCGTCAACGTTTGGCGATCGTTCACCAGGAGGTTGATGTATTTAACGGAACGTTGTTAGATAATCTGACTTACGGTAACCCTAATGTTAACAGGGATTTATTGGCGGTTACACTCGCTGCAAGAAACAGGTGAGTTATACTAAATCTGGGTTAACTGCTCCCTTTTTGCTAGAGATAAGGCAGAAGACTCCAAGGCAGACAGCCGAAGGTTTATTAACAGTAGATGATCGTTCCAGCGGTTCAATCTATCCTAACCTAAATGTCACTAACTTAAACTGAATGGCACGCTCAATAAGCAGTTTTGGATCGCAGAAACTCTTGATATAGTGTAGTGCTGTGACCCAACTAAAATAGGACTTTGTTTGTAGTGAGAACTTTAGTTCTCGCTTCGCCTAGCTGGAGAGGGCTGAAGCCCTCACTACGAAGCAAATCTATTGCACCATTTTAGGTGTGCCATGCCAGTAGTGGCGTGACCCACCTAAAATAGGACTTTGTTTGTAGTGAGAACTTTAGTTCTCGCTTCGCCTATCTGGAGAGGGCTGAAGCCCTCACTACGAACCCAATCTATTGCACCAAATTAGCTGGGTCAAGCCAGTAGTGGACTGACACAGCTAAAATAGGACTTTGTTTGTAGTGAGAACTTTAGTTCTCTCTCCGCCTATCTGGAGAGGGCTGAAGCCCTCACTACGAACCCAATCTATTGCACCAAATTAGCTGGGTCAAGCCAGTAGTGGACTGACACAGCTAAAATTGTGGATTAGATTTGACCATTGAATCGGGCGCAAGTCGAAAGCGCCCCTGCGTCTCCGGGCGTAATTCTAATTCATCAAATAAGGTGTGCCACGCCAGTAGGTTGGGTTTCGACTTCGCTTAACCCAACGAAATCTAGGGCTAAGGTTCCCTTACTACAAGCCAAATTTAATCTATCAAATTAGGTGTGCCATGCCAGTAGGGTGGGCATTGCCCACCAGCATGCCAGTCAGTACCATTCAACTTAAGCGGGTTTGGTAGTAGAGACAGCGCTTACTACAAAATTTAAAATTTTCGTTTAGGAATCGCATATCTGATGCCACCTTTTTTACCGATAACATCTCCCTGGTAACGAGGGATAATATGAATACTCGTGTGCATCATCTTTTGCCCCGCCTCTCTATTCACATTGAATCCCACATTAAACCCATCGGGATTAAATTGATCGGTTAAAAACTCTTGGACTTTGTTAACCATAAACCAGCCAGCGGATTGTTCTTTAAAGTCTAGGTCAAAATAATTGGCGACATGACGTTTAGGAATCACCAGAACATGACCTTTACTGGCTGGATACCCATCAAACATGGCATAAGCCGTTGCTGACTCGGTTAAGACTCGCAGACTTCTGCGAGGGTTACAAAAGATGCATTTATTGGGCGAATGCCGTTGATAATTATAATGGACGTATTCGTAAATTTCGCAATACTCGTCTAGGTGAATGGATTGGAATGGAAGTTTAACAATGCACTGATACGTCGGTTTTTTATGAATATAATGTTCTCGAAATCCTTCTTTTTTCAGATCGCGCCTCACAGCATAATAGGCTTTTCCACCGGGTTTTAATAAATGCGAAACGTTCATCAACACAGTTGCCTGTTCTTCAGTAAAGAGAACATTTAACACATAAAAGCAGAGGATAGTATCAAATTTAATAGTGGGGTATTCGGGGAAATAGTAAGGGTCATATCCGGTGATATCAAAGCCTTTTTGCCGCAGCAGTTTGACATCGTTGCCAAAGCCACAACCAAAGTCGAGAATTTTACCCTGAAGCAGATTTCTATCGGCAAGAATCTGTCCGGGAAAGGATAGATAAACTCTGTCTTTGGCGGTGAGATGACTGAATTTATTGGCTTGCTTTTTCATAAGACAGGGGACACCCAAAAAAAGCCACATTTGCCCGAAACCCAACAGAAGCTTCTCTAAGGTGGGTTAGTTTCGCCTACTGGCGTGGCACAGCTAAAATAGGGCTTTGTTTGGAGTAAGCACAAAGAGTGCTCTAACGCATAGCTGGAGAGGGCTAAAGCCCTCACTACCAAACAAATCTATTCCACAATTTTAGCCGTGTCAGTCCAGTAGTTTAAGTTGATATGGAAGGTTTAACTGATAACATTATTAATCAAACCGATAACTTGAGTAAACCCGCCCCGCTTAAGGTTTAATCCTGAATCGCATTCACTAAGACTTCCGCTAACGTCATCTCCGCCATGTCATCTAGGGTAATGGTGTCAGCAATATCAAATTTAGCACCTGCCCCTTGTAGTTCATCATCCAGAATCTGGAGAAATCGCTTCGCTGTGGGATCATTCCCGACTTGCATCAATGAAATCCCCAATTCTTCATCCCGATCCATTTGACGGGATGCTTCAATAATTACCCGCATCACCGCCTTGCGATCGTCGGGTTCGCCATCTGTTACCACCAAAATTATTTCTCCATCAGGTTTGGCAACTCCTGCAGTTTTGCGCTGAAAATAGTTATCCGTAGCATCTTTGAGGACAGAGGCTAAGTCTGTACGCCCCATCGGGTCATTTTCTTGAAAGATTTGAGTTACTTTATCGGAGGTGACATTATCATACCGTTTAAAGCGACTGGAAAACAGATAAATGGTGATACCATTGGCATCTAATTGTTCGCATTTTCGGGCGACAGCTAAGGTAGATTCCTGAACTGTTTCCCAACGGCTTTTTCCACCGGGTTGATCCGGTGTGGACATGCTGCCGCTTTTGTCAATAATTAAGGTGTAATCTCGATCTGGCATGATCAGCTTTCATGTATCTAAATTGGCTTCCCCGGCTTCAAGAGCTCCCCCTCACCACAGCACTTATTCAGCAAACCCTAAGTAGTGAGCAAGATGCAAAGCCTGCGGCATGGCTTCGCTAAACACACTACAAGGATTTCCCCATTCTTGATATTACGGTTTAAATGCCGAACAGTTTATGGAAGGTTTAACTGATAACATTATTAATCAAACCGATAACTTGAGTAAACCCGCCCCGCTTAAGGTTTAATCCTGAATGGCATTCAGCAAGACTTCGGGTAATGTCATATCTGCCATATCATCTAGAGTAACGGTGTCAACGATATCGAATTTGGCACCCGCCCCTTGCAATTCATCATCGAGAATCTTGAGAAATCGCGTTGCTGTGGGATCATTGCCCACTTGAATCAGGGAAATAGCTAATTCTTCATCCAGATCCATCTGGCGCGATGCTTCCACAATCACTCGCATCACCGCTTTGCGATCGTCCGGTTCCCCATCGGTGATGACTAAAATGGTTTCCCCTTGGGGTTTGGTTTGTCCCGCCGATTTGCGCTGAAAGTAGTTATTGAGTGCATCCTGAAGTACACTAGCCAAGTCAGTCCGCCCCATGGGGTCATTTTCTTGGAAGATTTGCCCTACTTTGTCTGAGGTAACGTTATCGTAGCGTTTAAACCGACTGGAAAAGAGGTAAATGGTGATACCATCGGGGTCAAACTGTTCACATTTTCGGGCGAGGGCGAGAGTTGATTCTTGGGCGGTATACCAACGGGTTTGTCCACCGGGTTGGTCAGGTGTTGACATGCTGCCACTTTTATCGATGATTAGGGTGTAGTCGCGGTTTTCCATAATTGAATCTGCCATAACACTGATTTCACGGATTTATTAGAGAGATTAGGGTGGGGTGTCAGATGTTGGTTACACTGATGACACGCTCGGTTTTGGTAGTTAATGACTAACCTGTTGATTACTTTTTAGTTTACCTGTGTGAGTATCTGAGGTTATATGCCTTTTGGTTGAATGTCACCGACTTAAGGGTGGTGGGCAATGCCCACCCTACTTTAATTGTGTCTGACGACTTAGAACAGATGAGGGCGGGTTTAGTCATATCCGGGTAGGCGAACAACGATAATCGTCAAACCCGCCCCTACCCATTAAAATTATCCTACAATCCCGACTGGGAGCATCAGGATTATTTCCAACCTGCCCGATCCATTAATTTCACGGCTTCTGGGTTCTTTTCTCCATAACTGACGACATCTAACTCCGATTCCTTAAAGTCGCCAAAGTCAGCCACAACGGAATTGGGTTCCATCTCTGTCACGACAGGATACTCATTCCCTTGATTGGCAAAGATTTCTTGGGCTTCTGGCGTCACCAGGTACTCTAAAAATTTGACCGCATTCTCTTGGTTCGGTGCATTGGTAACGACACCGCCGCCACTGATGTTGATATGAGTCCCATCGGCGCTTTGATTGGGGAAGAACACGCCAACTTTTTCAGCTACGTCTTGATCTTCTGTCGCATCGGACTGTTTGAGACGGGCTACATAATAATGGTTAACGATCGCGACATCACATTGACCGGCGGCTACGGCTTTAATTTGCGCGGTGTCATTTCCCTCAGGGGGACGGGCAAAGTTATCGACTAAGCCTTTTACCCAGGTTTCTGTCTCTTGTTCTCCTTTGCTTTCAATTTTAGAGGCGACTAAGGATTGGTTGTAGATATTTTCGGAACTGCGGATGCAAACTCGTCCTTTCCATTCGGGTTCGGCTAAGGCTTCATAAGTGGAGAGTTCCTCTGGCTGAACGTTCTCTTGGTTATAGACAATGATTCGCGCCCGTTTGGATAATCCAAACCATTCTCCTTGGGGATCACGGAGATTGGCGGGAACGGCTGATTCTAAGGTTTCTGAGGAAACGGGTTGCAACAAGCCTTCCGCTTGCGCCCGCCACAGGCGTCCCACGTCAACGGTAATTAATACATCTGCTGGACTGTTTTCGCCTTCACTCTTGATCCGTTCAATCAACTCATCGGCGTCTCCTTCAATCAGGTTTACCTCGATCCCCGTTTCCTCGGTGAAGTTCTCGTAGAGGGCATCATCGGTGTCATAATGACGGGCAGAGTAGAGGTTAATTTCTCCCGCATCGGCTGTGTTATCGGCTGCACCATCAGTATCGGCTTGTTGGTTAGGACTGGAACAGCCAGCAACGACTAATAGAGCGAGTCCAGAGCAGAGTCCGATTATACTACGTCTAGGAATTTTCATCTACGACCAGTCTTGTTGTGATTTGGGTTGAGTTCCAGTGAATCGCGATCGCTGTCCTTTGTTACCCGTTGCTAGATCGCTAACTATCTGAGCCTATTTGGGATTGGGCGACCTGATTTGCCCAGGGTTCACTCAGGTTGATTACGCTGCACTGGAGTAGACAGATGATCATTGTACCTGTTAATGGGATTTATTCTTAATTGAGTGATCATTCGTCATACTCGAAGAGCGCGAGAAGCAAGCTACGTCTTATGTAAGGGTTTGGGGTCTATTTACAGCAACTGTAGGATAGTTGAGTTTATTTCCACCAACCTACTTGAACGAGCGATATCATTTAAATGTTGCCTAGTAGTTGTCTCAACCCCATCAAACCTTGATATGATATGGCATACAGTGACTTTAGCCTAGACAAAGTCGTGAAAACATTTGAATTGACTATTTCTGATCAAGTCAAAATGTTTTCATCTACACCTGAAATAGAATGCAGTAATTATCTAATAGAAACCCTAGATTATAACGTGCCGTTAGCACTAGCTAGCAATACTGATAAATCAAGATCTGAGATGATTATTGCTCCCATCCTGATTGAACTAAGAAAACAGTTACAGCAACAGATAAGTCTGTTTTCTGGTGTAGAGTTTAACGTCGATCCTGCCCAAGGATTGAATGGAACTTGTGACTTTTTGATTAGCCGTTCTCCAGAACTGTTACTGGTCACCGCACCCGTTATCGTAATTATTGAGGCAAAAAAGGATAATGTTAATGCTGGATTAGGGCAATGTGTCGCGGAAATGTTAGCCGCTCAAATTTTTAATTCTCGCGAAGGGAATAAAATAAAGTCGATTTACGGGACGGTTACGACAGGCAGTATATGGAAATTTCTAAAATTAGACGCGCAAACGATTGAAATCGATTTAGGCGAGTATTTTCTCAACAACGTGAATAAAATTTTAGGAATTTTAGCCCACGGTATTCACGAATCTATTAATATTAATGACGAATGACAAATGACGAATGACAAATGACGAATGACGAATGACAAATGACGAAAGATCGCGCCTATTGGTTAGCTTGGTCACAAGTCCCGCGTGTCGGATCGGTGTTACTGCGACGCCTACAGCAGCATTTTGACACCTTGGCAGAGGCTTGGGCGTCTCCAGCGAGGGAGTTGGGTAGAGTAGAAGGGTTTGGGCTGCGGTTAATCGAAGCAGTAGAGAAGACGCGATCGCATCTCAATCCTCAACAGTTTCTAGAACAACACTGTATCAAAAATCCCTGTTTCTGGACACCTGCTGATCCCGACTACCCCCGCTTATTACTAGAGATTCCCAGTCCGCCTCCGGTATTGTACTATCGCGGACAGGTTGACCAGCAGGAAAATCAGGGGATGAAGCCGATGGTTGCGATCGTCGGAACTCGCGAACCAACCGATTATGGCAAGCGTTGGACAAAGAAAATTAGTGCAGCCCTGGCCAAAAAAGGCTTTACTGTAGTATCTGGAATGGCAGCCGGGATTGATACCGAAGCCCACAAGGGATGTTTAGAGGTGGGTGGGAGAACGGTAGCCGTTTTTGGCACAGGAATTGATGTGATTTATCCGCCTAGAAATAAACTCCTGTACGAGGCGATTTTAGATCAGGGATTAGTATTAAGTGAATATCCGGCAGGAACTAAGCCCAATCGTCCCCACTTTCCCCAACGCAATCGAATTATTGCGGGGTTAAGTAGGGCAGTTTTAGTCATGGAAGCGCCAACAAAATCCGGGGCGTTGATTACGGCGTATCAAGCCAATGAGTTTTGTCGGGATGTATATGCGTTACCGGGTTCGTTAGATAATCCCAATGCGGTGGGATGTTTGGGATTATTGAATCGGGGGGCAAGTGTGATTTTGAGTGAGGGGCATTTGTTAGAGATGTTGGGGGCGATACCGGAATTAGATACTGGGAAACAGTTGTCTTTATTTGAGCCAGAACCGGTTAAAGCGACGCCAGAGTTGGCGCCAGAGTTGGCAAAGGTTTTTCAGGTTTTGGGGATTGAACCAACACCCTTAGATGTAATTGTTCAGGAAACTGGGATGACAGTGGCGGAGGTTTCCGGGGTTTTATTGCAGTTGGAATTAGAGGGGTTAGTGTCGCAGTTACCGGGGATGTTATATCGGCGAAATTGAATCATTATTTTATCGTAGGGGCGCACAGACGTGCGCCCGGTTTTAGGGCTGTGTACCCGCACTTTTTTATCATTTCCCCCTCATCCCCTAACCCCTTCTCCTCACAAGGGTAGGTTTTTTAAGGTTGGGGTTCAGGTAAGACTTGGAGGACAAGTGGACCATCACTTCGACTTCGCTCAGCGACCGTAGACAAGGAAGAGTTTTAACGAAAAATAGGGCGTTTCGGCTTTTAGAAGTTAGAAGTGTGTTTGACCGAACCGAATTCTGTACGGTTTTTCCCCCTTGTCTTCTTTCCTTCCTTGT
>NZ_JBKHHI010000035.1:0-26633 GCF_046539235.1 Coleofasciculus sp. | reverse complement strand
TCTTTTCTCACCCAGATGCGACTAAACCCGCCCTGACTTAGTGTTAAATAAATAGGGGCTGCTGAATAAGTCTTGTGGTGGGGGGAGGGAACAGGGAACAGGCAACAGGCAACAGTTTCAAGCCTCTGTTGAGGTGAAATTCGGCGCAAAAGTCAGCGAAAATCCCAGGATTTTAAGTGTAAAGGTGTAAAAACCTTGTACTTGTTGGGGGCAAAAATGGCTTGAAGTCCTTATCTGGTGTACCTTCCACACTTGTGCAGCAAGCCCTAAATAGACCTAGTATGCTACGTTTGAGTTGGGAATGAGCATCACCCGTAAATGGTTCGCTAAACAGCAACAGGCATTGGAGATTTTGCTTCGCCTGAAGCGACTTTATCCGGATGCTCGCTGTACACTCAACTATGACACCCCTGTACAGTTACTGGTGGCGACGATTCTCTCAGCCCAATGTACGGATGAACGAGTGAATCAGGTGACACCGGAATTGTTTCGCCAATTCCCGAATGCTAGAGCGATCGCGCAGGCGGATATTGAGGTGCTGGAAGCCTTGGTGCGTCCGACTGGATTCTATCGCAATAAGGCGAAAAATATTCAAGGGGCTTGTCGGATGATCGTCGCCGAATTTGGCGGTCAGATTCCTAGACGTATCGAACTGTTGATCAAATTACCGGGTGTAGCTCGCAAAACTGCTAATGTTGTGCTAGCCAATGCCTTTGATATCCACGAAGGAGTGACGGTGGATACTCATGTCAAGCGCTTAACTCAGCGTCTGGGTTTGACGGAACATAGTGACCCAATTCGCATCGAACGTGATTTAATGCGACTGTTGCCTGTGGAAGACTGGGAAAACTGGTCAATTCGCTTAATTTATCATGGTCGGGCAATTTGTCAGGCGAAGAAGCCGAAGTGCAACGCTTGCGTACTGGCTGATTTATGTCCCAGTGCTAGGATTGAGGGATGATGGGGAGATGGGGGAGATAGGGGAGAGAAGAATTTTGTCAATGAACCATGAACCATCAACCATCAACCATCAACCATCAACCATCAACCATCAACCATCAACCATGAACAAATGACCAATGGCAAAGAACGAATGACAAAGATAAGATAGGAAACAGTGTCTTTATTTAGGGAAACGCCAAAGACTCATGGCTAAAAAAGGAATGATTGAGCGCGAGAAAAAGCGCCAGAAGCTGGTTGAGAAGTATGCGGCTAAGCGAACAGCACTGAAAGAACAGTTTGACAATGCGTCCTCTCCGGCTGAAAAACTAGAGATTCACCGGAAGATCCAACAGTTACCCCGCAGTAGTGCGCCGAATCGGGTACGGAATCGCTGTTGGGTAACCGGGCGTCCCCGAGGCTACTATCGGGATTTTGGTCTATCTCGCCATGTACTGCGGGAATGGGCCCATAAAGGATTACTCCCAGGAGTAGTCAAGTCGAGTTGGTAGATTTGGGTCATTGGTCAATCGTTCTTAACGAAAGACAAAGGACAAAAGACCAATGACTGATGACTAATTCCCACAGCAACGGTCAATACCCAGACTGTCGAGGAGCAAATCGCTAACCGCGTTGGCGATCGCGAATTCACTATAGAAGCTTTCTCGGAAGTCGAAGGCTTGCATTTCGGTGACAATGGCAATGACCAAAGAACCGACATCGTTTTCGCCTTCTAAGCGTTGGCGGACAAAGATTTGGGAGGCGCGATCGGCAATGTCCTGATTGGCTGGTTCTGGTAAAAATTCATGATCCAGCCAGTACACCAAAGCGTCTCGCAACCATTTTCCTTCCTGCTGGGCATTTTCAGCAGGGGGAAGGGTAACTGGGGGAATGGGTTCAGCCATAAAATGTCAAAAGTTAGCTGTCTACAGTCAAAACGTTCATTTTCGGGATGGGAAAGCTACTATTCTGGGGACATAAGCTGTTCGGCATTGAAACTCATTGAGTAAAATAATCTTTGATTTAATCAGGGAGATGTCACTTTTAAGCATAGCGAAATTATGTCTGATCAGGGAAATCTTAAAATGGTGTTTAGCGATTCGAGAACAGGGACTCTCAACCGAGTTCTAGCACTATGGAGTTAACTATTCCGACAATAATTCAAGGATATGCTCAAGGCTATTTTTTGATGGCGGATGAAACCGGATCACTAGGGTGGTACTCTAGTCGCCAGCGAGCAATCATTCCCTTAGACGAGCGGTTTCGCTATCCTAAATCTCTACAACGGGTTCTCAATCAGAAGCGGTTTAGTACGGCAATTAACCGAGACTTTAAAGGAGTTGTGGCAGGTTGTGCCAATCGGGAAAGCACCTGGATTTCTCCGGAACTCCAGGAAATTTATTGGTTACTTTATCAGGAAGGTTGGGCGTATAGCTTTGAAACGTGGCAAGGAAATGAACTAGCGGGTGGGGTTTTAGGGATTGTGATTGGCGGCGCGTTTATTGGCGAATCCATGTTTTACCGGATTCCCGAAGGCTCAAAGGTGGCGTTAGTCAAATTAGTCGAGCGGTTGCGATCGCGCGGCTTTTTGTTGTTTGATGTACAAATGATGAATCCTCACTTGGCTCGCTTTGGCGCTTGTATGATAGAAGAGCAAGAGTATCAGGTGCTACTACGACAGGCGTTGCGACGGCGATGTTATTTTGATCGGATTCCGGTTTGAATCAGGAAATTGGGAATTATAAAAAGGCAACAGCCAGGGATTGAGGTTTTTTACAATTCTTAATAGAGTCCCTGGCTGTCGAGGGCTTAACTGGATTGAGTGGTCAACAACTCTGCGGGTAAGCGCTTGAATGTCAGCCGTTCGTTCTCCACATCCACAAATATGGTATCGCCGTCACTAAACTCACCCCGCAGCATAGCTTTAGCTAACTGGGTTTCTAATTCTCGCTGAATCGCCCGCTTCAGGGGACGTGCGCCGTACACAGGATCATACCCGACTTCGGCTAAGTAATCGATCGCCTCTTCCGATAGCTTCAGTGACATTTGCCGTTCGGCTAAACGTTTCTCCAGTAGCTGAGTTTGTAGGGAGACGATATGGCGTAACTGATGTTTTTGCAGGGCGTGGAAGATAATCACTTCATCAATCCGGTTCAAGAACTCTGGACGGAAGCTGGTTCGCATCGCATCCATTACCCGTCCCCGCATTTCGTCATAGTGGGTATCATCACCAGCTAAGTCAAGAATGTACTGTGACCCAATATTACTGGTCATGATAATCACAGTATTCTTGAAGTCTACCGTATGCCCTTGAGCATCAGTAACCCGACCATCATCGAGGATTTGCAGCATGATGTTAAATACATCATTATGCGCCTTCTCGATTTCATCAAAGAGAATCACCGCATAAGGGCGTCGCCGAATCGATTCGGTTAACTGACCCCCTTCTTCATAACCCACATATCCGGGAGGCGCACCAATTAGGCGAGAGACGGCGTGTTTTTCCATGTATTCCGACATATCAATCCGCACCAAGGCGTCTTCAGTGTCGAATAGATAGGCGGCGAGGGCTTTTGCCAATTCGGTTTTTCCCACACCCGTCGGACCGAGGAAAATGAAGCTAGCGGTGGGACGATTGGGGTCAGCTAATCCTGCACGCGATCGCTGAATCGCATCGGCGACAGCAGTAACCGCTTCTTCTTGTCCCACGACTCGTTGATGCAGTTCGTCTTCGAGTTGTAGGAGTTTCTCTTTCTCGGATTCTACCAGTTTGCTGATCGGAATCCCAGTCCACTTGGAGATAATTTCGGCAATATCGGACTCGGTAACTTCTTCCCGTAACAGGGACTTACCACTGGTTTGGGTTTCGTTTAGCTGTTGTTCAGAGGCTTGCAGCGATCGCTGTAACTCGGCGAGTTTCCCGTATTTAAGTTCAGCCGCCCGATTCAGGTTGTATTCCCGTTCGGCTTGGCTGATTTCTATATTCACTCGATCAATTTCTTCTTTAATCCCTTGAATCCGATCCAGAACGTCTTTTTCGGATTGCCATTGGGCGTTTAAGGTGCGTTGTGCTTCTTTGAGGTTTGCCAGTTCTTGTTCTAGGCGTTCTAAGCGTTCCATGGAGGCGGGATCACTGTCTTTTTGCAGGGACAGTTTCTCCATTTCCAGTTGTAGGATTTTGCGATCGATTTCATCGAGTTCTTCCGGTTTGGAGGTAATCTCCATTTTTAGTCGGGCGGCGGATTCATCGACTAAATCAATAGCTTTATCTGGGAGAAAGCGATCGCTAATATAACGGGTGGATAGTGTGGCGGCGGCGACTAAGGCGCTATCGGAGATTTTAACGCCGTGGTGAACTTCGTAGCGTTCTTTTAACCCTCTGAGAATCGAGATGGTATCGACGACACTGGGTTGATCCACGAAGACTTGTTGGAAACGGCGTTCTAATGCGGCATCTTTTTCTAAATATTTGCGATACTCATCTAAGGTTGTCGCGCCAATACAGCGCAACTCCCCTCTAGCCAGCATTGGTTTGAGTAAATTCCCCGCATCCATCGATCCTTGTGTCGCCCCTGCACCGACAACGGTATGGATTTCATCAATAAACATGATGATTTGTCCCTTGGAGTCGGTAACTTCTTTGAGAACCGCTTTTAGGCGTTCTTCAAATTCCCCTCGGAACTTCGCCCCAGCGATTAACGCCCCCATATCCAGGGCGATTAATTTCCGATCTTTGAGGGATTGGGGAACATCTCCGGCGACAATCCGTTGTGCCAATCCTTCTGCGATCGCGGTTTTACCCACTCCGGGTTCCCCAATCAAAACGGGGTTATTTTTGGTGCGACGGGAGAGAATTTGGACCGTGCGGCGAATCTCATCATCTCGCCCAATCACGGGGTCAAGTTTACCTTCTCTAGCGGCTTCGGTTAAATCCCGTCCATATTTCTCTAGGGCTTCGTATTTGCCTTCTGGGTTTTGATCAGTCACGGTTTGGTTCCCCCGAATTTGGGTAATCGTAGTTCTCAGTGTTTGTTCGTCTAGTTTAAATTCCTGAAACAGGCGTTTGCCAAAGCGATCGTCTTTCACATACGCTAACATCAGATGCTCGACGGAGATGTAGTCATCGTTAAATTCTTTGCGGTAGCCATCCGCCCGATCTAATAAGGTATCCAGGCTACGCCCCATATAAATAGAGGAACTACTCCCGGAAACCTTGGGTTGACGCTGGATAAAGGCGTCTGTGGCTTCCCGGATGCGCTGCACCGGGATTTGGGCTTTATTGAGAATGCTAATCGCCAGCCCTTCTTGATCCAGCAGCGCTTTCATCAGATGTTCGCTTTCAATTTGTTGTTGCTGGGCGGCTTTAACCACATCTGGGGTTTGGGCGAGGGCTTCCCAGGCTTTTTCGGTAAAGAGATTGGGATTATTGGGTTGCATAGTCAGTCATTAACGTAGAGAATTTGTCTAACTGACCTTATTGTAAAAAGCGGGTGGCAATGGCTGGATCGGTGTTCACGGCTTTTTTACGGCGTATTTCAGCACCACAGAGGTATGCCAGAAATCAGAAGGCAGTGGTTCGACAGGACTTCGGACGTTCGGCGAGCGCAGTAACTGAGCCTGTCGAAGTTCAGCTCGTAGCTCACCAACCAGGCAGGAGGTAACAGTAGTAAGCTGTTCGGTCTTTAAATCTTAATGTTAACAATGGCGCAATGTTTGTAGTGCGTTTAGCGAAGCCATGCCGCAGGCTTTGCATCTTGCTCGCTACTAATACCCAATTTAAATGGATGACAGCTGACCTGGAAATAAATTTTGTTAACCTCTTTAATAATGATCCACAAAACATATGAAAAAATCACTCAGAATATTCGCCATACCCGTTGCAATTGTTGCAGTATAGCAACCGCCATAGCGGTTAGGACACATCATTTATGTTCCAGACGCTTCAAAAGCGCGTCTCTACAATGGTGCCTATAGTCAACTGGTGCCAGCCATCCTGAAACGTCATGTAGGCAATGGTTTAAATAGTAATACAGACGTTCAACTCATATTTGATCTAGAGCGCGATCGCGATCAAGTTTTGCCTATCGGTTGGGAAGAACCCTCCTCCTGCCAAGAAATAACCCTGACGTTGTCAAAGGTTTCAATCCACACCTTAGCTCCACATCGGGGACTATCGGGACGATAAACAACCCGGCATCCTCCCGGTATTTCGACCTCATGACCATAGACATTCGTCTTACCCTGTTGGGTCGCTTGTTCCTTTGCTCCAATCAAGGTTCCGGGGTCGCCCCACTTTTTCACTGTAATTACCGGCTGGCGTTGTTGGTATTTTTGATTCTGGCGAATTCTTTGTGAATTAACGTGAATGATTGTTTTCGCTGGCTTTCGGGGATTGCGCCAACGCGGAGCCGGACCTCTTTTCCCGCCCTTAATCAAGGGTTTGCCATTAAATAGAGGCATTAACCACATCCTTCCGGTCTTGTAAGCCCCTTCCACTCTGCCCTGAAGCAGCAGGACTCGCAGTCGAGCCGTGGAGATATTTAAAATTTGAGCCGCTTGGGTTGTACTAACAATCATAGTAACTATAACGATAGCGTAATAGTTTTGCGTCATGTAGTTGTAAACATTGTATCAGTCAAGTGTTGCTGCCTCCAATACTGCCAAGATTTTGCCCAAATTTTCCAAGTTATACTCGACTGGAGCAATACTGACGGCTTTGCCATTGATCTGCAAGAATTTCCAGCGATCGCCTGTTGTCACCGCACCATAAACCACGTCACTCCGGTTGAATATCTGGGCGGCAATCATTGTGGCAAGGCATTGCCCTAACCCAGCAACAATACTCTCATTCTTAGCTTCGACAATCGTCAAAACTGGAGCCTTGATGTAATAGAATTCATCCGATGCCGTGACAATAAAATCGCAGCGTCCCTTTAAACCCAACTCTTCGTTGACGTTGAAGGTTTTACCCGAAAACACGATGACATTCTTTCTTCGACGCAATTCGTTCAGGATGGGAGTGATAATTAGTTCTGACCTCGCTTTTTCCGTATTGGTGGCTAAGGCAAGCAGTACATTATCCTCCAAATCTTGAACTAATCGAGGGCTGGGTTCAACGGGTTCTAGGTTGGCTGTCCAATTGGTTCGTTCATCTAACACTAACTCGAACAGTTCCTGTACGATGGGCAGGGTGAACTGTTCGTAAGATGTGGGTTTATCGGTCATTAAACATACTCCTTCACTCATCAATCTCCTACTGCTTTGGCTGTACTTTATCTTATTGCACAGCAAGGACACGGCAATGCCGTACCCCTACAAGTGCCAACCCTCCTGAAACGTCATGTAGGCATAATGTAGGGGCGGGTTTAGAGTTAAACCTTGAATCAACACCGCTAACATTGCTGCAAAACCCGCCCTTAATCCTGGGCATCTCCTCCATAACCTTGATCCAAATGGTAAACCCCGTGCCAAAATCATAAATTTTCCTCGCCATAGCCATCGTGTAGGGGCGGGTTTAGGGTTAAACCTTGAATCAACACCGCTAACCTTTGTTCAAAACCCGCCCACAGCTACGCGATTAAACCGAGGGCGACCCGATCCAATTGAGTGGAATCGTGTTGTCCATTAATGCAAGCGGGTCGCCCCTACAGTTCATTAAATTCCTCGCCATAGCCATCGTGTAGGGGCGGGTTTAGGGATAAACGTTGAATCAACACCGCTAGCGTTGCTGCAAAACCCGCCCTACCCCTACCTAAAATTGGGGAATAGATTTGATGATTCAATCAGGCACACATTGGGAAAGGGCGCACGCTCCGTGTGCCCCTACGGTTTCTGAATGGAATTCTCCTCTACCCGATTAGTTATATCACCCCCTTTTTTTTGTCAAGAGATATTCCCAAACTTTACAGAAACTTTAAACTATAAGGCTTCATCAATTAATCGGGTGTATAAATGAGTTGTGAAATACCCCTCTGTTCCCTATTGATTTCACCTTCCAAACCTTACCAGGGGATGTTAACGATCCTGACGCACCGATATTCACAGGTTTGTCTTTTGGTTCTCAGACTAATGAATGGTTCTTAGAACGTGATGGGGCACTATTAGCCACAACTGCTGGCTTGGAGTCCGGTCCAGTTGTTGAAGCCGTCCCCGAACCGACTTCTGTCTTAGGTTTACTCACAGTTGGTGCTTTGGGTGTTACTTCAGTTCTCAAGAAAAAGCAAGCCTCAAGCTAGAAAATGGGGCTTTTTCCTCAAAGCTTACTAGATTTAGCTTAATTGATCAATAGTATAGCCCTCAGAATCGGTTGGGTATTATGTGGCAGAACGAGTCATGTTTATGAATCACTGGATTCGCCACAGTACCCAATATCCTCGCTATCAGTGCGATCGCGTTGGTGACCAGCGGAATCCAGACAGCCAAACATCAGGCATTTGTCCAGCGTTTAAATCCCCAGGGTAGCGATTCTGTCGGGGCGCCTCGTCTTGCGCCCAGAATCGTTTAACACTACGCTATTAAGCTGAGGGCGACCCGATTCAATTGAGTGGAATAGTGTTGTTATTTGATACAAGCGGGTCGCCCCTACAGTTCAGAAAATCCCTCACCATCGCCATCATGTAGGGGCGGGTTTAGGGATAAACGTTGAATCAAAACGGCTAACTTTTGTTCAAAACCCGCCCTTAATCATTGGCATCTCACCCCTCACCCGTTAGTGATTACAGTTAGAGCCTGTCAGATGTCAATCCGTCCTACTGTTTCTCCTCCTCCCAGGACGATATATTTCCCTAGAACCCGATAAAGCGGGGATTATTAAATCTCGTGTTTTTCCGGGATTATGGTTAGCGGTGAATAGGTTGCGTGAGGGAAATTTAGCTGAGGTTTTGGCAGTATTGCAGTAGGGAATACAGACAGCCGAACATCAGGCATTTGTCCAGCGTTTAAATCCCCAGGGTAGCGATTCTGTCGGGGCGCCTCGTCTTGCGCCCAGAATCGTTTAACACTACGCTATTAAGCTGAGGGCGACCCGATTCAATTGAGTGGAATAGTGTTGTTATTTGATACAAGCGGGTCGCCCCTACAGTTACCCGATCCAATTGAGTGGAATAGTGTTGTTCATTGATCAGGTGCGGGTCGCCCCTACAGGAGATTGTCTTAATCAACTATTGCCGCAATTTTTTCAGTGTTTTGATCACTTCCTGGGATGATTTCATATCCCCTTGCTCATAAAACACTTTCGCGGCTTTCTGAAAATCGGCAATTGCTCGTGGTTTATCCCCCAGACGACGATACGCAAATCCCCGACAGGTTAACGCCGTGGCATTATTTTGATTATCCTGTAAGACATAATTAAACGCTTCAATGGCACCATGGAAATCTTCCTGATTCAACTTTTCTACGCCGATTTCATGGTACTCTTGAGGCGTTGGTTCATTCGTCGCCACGGATACGGGTTCTGGAGAGAAGGGAGTCGCCAGAGAGAGCGTTTTCACCGTTTCCAAATCCGCGATCGCACCTTGGTAATCCCCCATCGCCGAACGCACGGTACTGCGTTGGTTATACGCCTCTGTATAATTCGGATCGAGGTTCAAAACCTGATTATAGGCATTCAGCGCCGCTGGATAATCGCCTAATTGATAGCGTAAATTCCCTTGAACCATTAACCCTTGAATTAGTTTCGATTCATCATCCTCAACGGCGTCGGGTTCTTGATTTAATGTATCAGCAATCTGTTGAAAAAATGCCTTCGCCGCCACGGGTTCTAGGCGCATCGCTTGGTCAAAATCTTCAATACTTCCCCAATTTTCCCCTAACTGCAACCGCACATAACCGCGATTCAGATACGCTTGAGCATCATTGGGGTTCAATTCCAAGACATGGTTAAAATCCGCGATCGCTTCCTGATAGGCTCCCAAGGCGATGTGATTCATCCCTCGGTTAAAATAAGCCGCCGTCAGATTGGGATTAATCGCTAAAGCGCGATCGCAATCTACAATCGCATCTTGATAAGCTTCTAGTTCAAACCGGGCAATCCCTCGATTCAGATACCCTTCGGCTAAATTAGGATTAATCCGAATCACTTGATCACAATCTGCGATCGCGCCCTGATAGTCTTCTAATGCCAACCGCAGCATACTACGATTCAGATACCCTTTAGCATAACTCGGATCAATTTGCAAGGCTTGATTATAATCCTGCATCGCGCCCCAGCGATGATTAAGCGTCGCCAGAATCAAACCGCGATCGCTATACGCTTGGGCATTTTGAGGATCAAGCCTTAATACTTCATCAAAATCCCCGATCGCCCCCAAAGCGTCTCCCTGACAATAATGACTCATTCCCCGATAATGGTAAGCCTGGGCCAAATCGGGATTAATCTGCAAGGCTTGATTCAACGCCGCGATCGCACGGCGATAGTCCCCTTGTTGAAACGACGCAATTCCCTGACTCAACCAGGTATCGGCGTCAGATTGCACATCCTCCATCCCCGTAGACGGATTCTCGGATAGTTTAGAATTCCCTGATACAACCATAGTCTCATCCTGCTGATGCTTGTCGCTAGTCATGTCCGTTAACCGAACAAGTTCTCCTCTTCTTGTTTCGCAGGTGCGATCGCTTGATCCGGATTCGTCTTATGTCATACTCGCTATCGCAAGAAGCAATAATTGAACGGTTAGGTCGGGGCGGGTTTAGTTACATCAGGGTGAAAACGAAATGTTAGTAGTAAAACCCGCCCCTACAAAAGATGTTTTATCGGAACGCCTCTTTTCCCTCTGCTTCCCTAGCTTCCCCAGCTTCCCCAGCTCCCCTCTCACGGTACTAATTTCCTGACACTGAGCGTTTGCCACTTTTCTACATCTTCACCACTCCGAACAGGTTCTGGTGTGGAAATGGCTCTCACTTGATCAAAGAAAACCTGACTGTAGGGAATAACTAACTCTGTGGCTAATTTTTTTTGAACGGCTTGATCAAGATGCTGGTAAATCAAACTTAAATGGGGACTGAGAACATAATTAGAGGGTTTAGCCGAGTTATGGCGCAAGGTCTCGCAAATCTGAGTCAGAATTGCCGATGGGTGAAATTGCACAAATAATGTTTTGGTGTATAGATCTGTATAGCCAACCTGATCGATATCCAGCATAAACCCAGAAACATTCTTGGCGGCTGTTTCGATTAATTCATCAACCGATTCATCAGCCGTATAGTCTCCCGAATAGATAGTGACGTGAGGCTCAAACCTGGGCGCATTATGGGCTTTAGCTAGAGAATTGATCATCTCTTGAAAAAAGGGTCGATAAGCTGCTGATGGTATCAGCCAGAACGATATTTTAGTATTCATTTGGTATCTAAAGCTGTATATCCCATGTAGGGGCGGGTTTAGGGAAATAATTAACCCAGAAATTAATAACGTTTCTACAAAACCCGCCCTTCCCCGCCCTCACACTCAACTGATCACCTAAATCCCCAATTTACAGAATAGCGACGATGAAAGTTAGGATTAGGGCGGGTTTCGTTGTTTAATGTAAGATGGGTTTCCTCATTTTATCCCTAAACCCGCCCCTACAAGTAACTGATGATCGTATGGGTAAATTCAGAACTCATCCTCAGATAAATCTGACAAGTCCGGTGGAACCACAACTCGATCAACGGAAACCTTGTGACTTTCCCGTTCACTATCTAAATCTACCGTAATCGCTTCAAACCGAATTTCTACTGTGCCAAAGGGTACAACCAACTGAGTCAAGGCTTCTAATTCTCCCGCTTTATTGGGACTTAACTCCATTAACCAACGGGGTCCATCAAGTAGGGAGCGACTTTGGCGATCTTGAACCCATAATTTAACGCCTAAGCGAGCCGAATGAGGATTCAATTTAATCTTTACCAGTAAAGGTTCCCCAGCCGCTAGTTCCTGAGTCGGGATGAATAGTTCTGGTGTGGGTAAGGGCGTCCCTAAGTCGAGTTGAGCCATGTCAGAAGTTCTCAGGTGCGATCGCGCTCCTGTTTCTGTCTCAATGGTTCTTGAACCAACTAGCCCAGACGCTGAGGATTCGGTAGTTGGGGATTCATCCTCAACCACAATTTCTCGCTCCAGCAATTCCTCACGATTCAAGGGAGGATGATCGGGTTGAACAGGGGGTTCGAGTTTCGGGATCTCCTGATGATTTAGACTCCCTACCTCCTCGGTGTCTTCATCCCACATCGATTCATCAAAGCCATTTAATTCTTGATCTTCATCATCAGAGGATGGCGGAATTTCTTCAGGTTGAGCAAATAATGGATCAACCTCTGGTTCTGATAGTTCCCCTTCCAACTCAACCAAGTCCTCGCTAGGGGGTAACTCCACTTTCAGCCATTCGGCTAAATCCGTATCCGTCATTAACGCATTCAAACGCCCCCAGAATCGCTCATTCAGGTTGAGTTGAGTGAAAGCGCGATCAACCGCGATCGGATCTTGCTCGATGGGTGCAGCACTTGACATCGCGGCTGTTTTCCACTTGGATAAGTCTGAATTCGATATCTCTTCTCCCTGGGAGGATTCGGGTTCCGCCTCTGGTGTTGATGTCCAGACATCAGATATCTCGGTGGACTCTGTAGAAGCCTGTTCAGATGTTTCTGCTAAGGCGGCGAGATTGTCCTCTAGGGGGGGTGTTTCCTTTGAGGGTTCAGCGGAATCAGTTGCGGTTTCCGCCTGCACAGAGGCTTCAGCGACAGCCGTGTGAGGAACAGAGATAGTCTCGTTGGTTTCCCTCTCGGTTGTTTCTGACACCAGAGATTCGGTGACAGATGAGTCGATTACGAAGTCTTCTGTTGTATCGTCGGGTGCTGAAGGCGTTGTTTCGGTTGTCTGTTTATCAGTGGGTTCAACAGCTTGCGATCGCGTTTCTATTTCTGGCTGGATTTCCTCCAGGGATTCCGATTCTTTTCCTATGGTTGGTTTGGGCACAGAAAAGGTAGGCAAATCCAGCGATTTGGTTAATCTTGGCTGGGATTGGCGTTGATAAAGCTGTGGGGGTAAAGGTTGATGGGATGAGGGTTGGTAGATTAAAGGCTTACGGCTGTTCGGATTATCAACCAGATCAAGAAATATCTGATTCAGAGGAATTGACTGTGACTTGGGTTTTGGGGTAGAAATCCCAGCAGTTGTGTCTTCGGATTTTGTCCAATTTCCCGATTGAACCGCAACTAATAATTCATCTAAATTTACTGTGACTGTAAACGGTTGACTGGCTAATGCTGTCCCCATTGATTCGTACAGGTTAACTTTTCCTAGTAATAAACAGGTTTTGCTATCTGAGGGAATCTCTAGAGTCTGGCTAAAAGTGACAGGAAATGCGGGTGTAGCTATGGGTGTTCGTACATCCACGACAACCTCTCCGGTTTGCGGATGACGTAATTCATACTGTAGGATACCCTGAAACTGATTCGTCTCACTGGGGACAGTTTCCCTAGGGTCTAGCTGATGCACATTTAACTGATCCACCTGTCCGGCTACAGTCAGAGATTCTCGCCGTTGTGTGACTAAAGCTTCCTCCTCTAGGGTTAAGATTAATCCTTGCCATGACGTATCTTCCTCTGGGGAAATTTCGGATTCTGGGGAGATGGGAATAGGCAATTCCGAAGACTCAGACGCTTCAAATTCTTTGATTACAGGATCAAGTACCTGTTGCAACACTTGCTCTAGCATTTGCAGGGATTGATCCAAGATGGGATTGGAGATAGGAGATTGGGAAGGGTTAGAGGTTTGAATCGGGATATCGGGTTCAGGAATCTCTAACTCAGGTAATGCTTCCGGTGGAGGAGAGGTAGCTTTTGTTTCTAGTGATGTCGTTTCCTCTCTATCCCCGATTTTGCCATTGGTGGGGTGGGAAAGGGAGTGTTCTGTATCCGTTTGAGAGGTTTCTGTCGCCGCTATAGGGGTTTGAGAGGGGGTATGAGTTTGGGGTAATGAGATTGTCTCAGTTAGAGTAGGTAACTCAGTTGGAGAGGGGGATTGGGTGGATTGGGCGACAGGGTGAGATGAGTTGAGTGAATCATTATCCGCGATCGCAGGTTGCTCTTGTGTGGGGAGAACCTCTTCTGTCTCTGGGCTATGGAGGGACGTGATCAATGGGGAGTGAAGTTCCTCAGGATGCGCGGAGTCATTATTCACCATTTCCGGAGTGATCTCATCTCCTTCTACCTTCTGCCCTCTATATTCTGCCTCTAAAGAGTCTTCTGCCCTCTGCCCGATTGGTGAGCGTTCGACTGAGCGCTCACGCGGCTCGACTGAGCGCTCGCCGAACGTCCGAAGTCCTGTCGAACCACTGCCTTCTACCTGATTGAAAACCTCACTCACCTTAGGTACAACTGATAACTGTACCGTTTCCTGCCAGGAATTGCCCAGAAAATCGGACATAATATCGCCACAGCAGCGCAACTCCCACAGACCGGGCTTAAGATAGGTAAAGGGAATAATCACCATTAACCCATCAGGGTTAGTACGGCGCGATCGCTTTTGATACCGTCGCTTGGGTGGTGTTTCATTCGTATCGGTATGGGTCACGCAAATTTCCACATCGGTATTGGCGCGACTCGAATGAGCCACTACCCGGTATCGACCCACATCCAAGTCAAGCTGAGGGGATTTGATCGGTAACCAAGTGCGATCGCCCTCTTTTTGGAGTAGAAATTCCCAATAGTCCATAATCGTTAACGATTCTTGATTAAGTCGTGAGTAGGTTATAGTGAGTCAAAATTCGGTTAACTCGTTCTCGACTCACCGCATCAGAATCATCAGCACGTTGAATCCATAACCCCTCTACTTGACTTTGATTGTAATCAAACGTCTGGGACATTTGGGGGATTAGCTCAACGTCTACTCCTTCTACTTGCCGTAAATGAGCCGCCACCTCTCGATAAACGGCTAAAGGTAATCTCGAACCAGATACATCGTATCGTAGTGATTTGCTGGTCACAGGCTGTACGTTTCAATTCAATCGTTGACATTCTCCCCTACCTTATCGGGTATCGTGGTAGATTGGCACCCAATACTACTCCCAGTAAGATCACAAAGAGACGCACCATGGCACGTCTCTACAAACACATTCATCAGTAGGTCAACCTGCTGTCAACCCCACAATCACGCAGGTGGCGGTGGCAAAGTACCTGTCGAGGATTCGGCTTGTGCTGGAGTTCCCGCAGGTTCTTCACCAACTTGTCTAGCCACTTCTTGACCATATTGCTCCAGAACAACCACTGGCATCGGACCGCGATTCACTTCAATCCGCTTAACCAGAACTTGTCCGTTGGAAATCCTTTGTCCTTCTTGGACGTAGCGGCTTGGTTGATTGGGAACTTTGACAATAGCTCGAGGCACATTGCCAACTTGGACTACGCCCTCAACCTCCACTTGCCTAGCCAGTGTCGGATCTGGTAATTTTGGCAGTTCGGGAACTAAGGGAGGGGGTTCGGGAGGCGGACTACCACTTGCTGTGGTGCTACCGGGTTGTCCCCCATTACCCCCATTGGCAGTGGCTCCCCCATCCCCATTAGCCCTCGCTCTCCCTGGGGGCGTGGGGGGGTTTGGTATGACATTGGGTCTGTTTGTGCCTGTTCCCGTTCCTCCGGTTTGATTGCCACCCCCTGGACTACCATTACCCGTTGTTCCCCTCCTAGTTTGAGGCGGCGAGGGGAATTGAGGAACGACAGGTACAGGTCTAGAGCGTCCTTCAGCCTGAGGGTTAGGCGATACGGTTACTATCGGGGGCACGGTAAGGGTAGCAAAGGGATCGCTGCGTCCTTTTTCTACTTTTCTAACTTGCTCCTGGGGTGACTGACTTCGGATCAACCCTGATGCTGCTGGCAATCTCGGCTGCGTGTCTACATCAGGATTTTTAAAGGGAGCGACCTCCGGTGTAGGTTCTGCGCTTGGCGATTCCTCTGTCGTCGGCTCTGGCACTTCGCCAATTTGTTCAGTATCGTCCCCCTGACAACCTCCTATGTACAATGCTAATACTGTGATCAACCCAACTAATAATTTTTTATGCATGATCGAGTCCCCCCATATTTTTACAGAAGACACCACACAGAACACCCAATTAGAAATAAATTTCAATTATTCTCTCTACCTACTATTATAGTGAAAGCCTTGTGGAAGCTTTGACTGCCATCGGCTACTAGCGATCGCGCATCATCTTTGACACTTACCGTTCCCCACCATTCATAATATTTTTCATGGCGCTGAGTCCCTTTTTCATGCGGCGAGACACGGTTACCACACTAATATTCAACAACTCTGCCACCTCTTTCTGAGTTAAGTCATGTAAAAAGACAAATTCCAAAACCTCGCGAGTCCGTTGTTCTAGATGAACCAGCGCTTGTTGCAGGCGAATTTGGTCTTCTTGTGCCAGTTGAAAACTGCGATATCGTGGATCGGGGACAATATCACCCAAACTGGTTGTGCCATCTTCTTCGTCACCAACAGGTGTATCTAGGCTCAGAGGTTCTCGATTCTGGTGGGCTAGTTTAATTTCTTGCCATTCGGCTAGGGGAATTTCAAGAGCTTCCGCCACTTCTGCATCGGTGGGTTGGCGATTAAGTTGCGATCGTAACTGGCGAATAATAGCGATAGACTGCTGTTGTAGTGCTAGCCAGCGCCGGGGGATACGCACACAACCGCCGCGATCGCGCAAATAGTGCTGAATTTCACCACGAATGTAGGGAATAGCAAAGGAACTAAAGGCATTACCCTTGCTGGGAGCAAATCGCTCAATCGCTCGAATCAGACCTAGACAGCCAACCTGTAGCAAGTCTTCATAGCTTTCGGTGCATTGATTGACCCAATAATGAGCTTCTCGTCTAACTAGCCCAATATTAAGATACACTAGCTGGTTGCGAGTCTCTGCGGATTTGGATTGCTGATAGTCTCGCAGCAGTCGCAGGCTTTCGTGTTTTAGTTCTTGTTCGTGGGTAATAGAAGTCAGCATAGCAAAAGTAAGGGGGTAGAAGCGTACTTTGAGTGAGAACCCTTAACTCAAGCCAGCGGTTCGGTGGTAATTTTGCTGCTGGAATCTAGAGGTTCGGATCACTACAGGTCAGGATCACTAATAGATTAGCCAGCTACAACCGTTTTTCACAAGTACGGCTACCACAACGCCAGGAAGCAGGAGTAGGTTAAACCCATGAGCTAACGTTTTGGCTAATCTCCAAGGAAAGCAGTCGGTACACCCTAATATGACTCGCACTATATTACAGCAAGACTCCGTTTTGGGAAAAATTTAGCTGGAAATCTCAAGCTTGTCTAAAGCATACCCCATTCAGTCAAGTATAACTCATATTTGCGATCGCTCCAGAGAAGCCTAGTGCAGTGAGCAGGTAAATAACTGAACAGCTAACATCTCCCCCTGCTCCCCAGACGTAGCATGCTACGTCTCTACATGCTCCCCCTGCTCCCCAGACGTAGCATGCTACGTCTCTACATGCTCCCCCTGCTCCCCCTGCTCCCCCTAACTAATTTCTTGCCAACCATTTCTGGGCATTCAATCGCTGTATGGTATAAAACACCAGCAGATCGAGAGACACCTTGCGTTCGTCAATCATAAATGACTCAAGGGTACTGGGTTTGGCTCCCTTGGGCGCACAGGAGAAGGCTTTTTGCTCCTTTATATCCTCATCGGGGAAATATACGTTAAATTGACGCTGACCATTAGCGAAGCTACCAATGACTTGCCAGCAGTCTGGCTGGGTACTTAAACCGGGAATCGGAAATTTTTTCTTGACAAAATTGACCTCTACATCATCGACCCCTTGTTCGCCAAAGGCAGTCTTTAACGCGGGTAGGTACTCTTGCTCGATAAATTCCGGGAACGGTTTGTCCTCAGGTGCTGGCGGTTTCTCTTTTTTGGCTTTAGAGGATTTAGATTTAGCCTCTTGAGCGTCCGGATTAGATTTGTTTTTTTCTGGCATAACGACTCACTTGCAGGTTTTTCTTATAGTTTCTCTTTATATTTTTACAGAAAAAGGAGCCATCAATTAACCTGTTGCCCATCCCTTCGCCGGAATTCATACAGATTAACCACCACTGACAGGGGGGATTAAGACAACCTCATCTCCTGCTTGCAAAATCCTATCCGGTTCAACAAACTGGAGGTTGATACCAAAACGAGTCAAATCCCGCCAGGGTTTCAGTTGAGGATGTTCGGCGATTAAGCTATCCAGAAGGACAGATACAGGGGTTTGGGCTGGGAACTCCCGTTGAAGTTCGGGGACGCCGTAGGCGTCTTGATAAGCGGCGAATAGTTTGATGGTGACACAAATCAAAGGTTCGGACATCCGGCGTGATCCGCTAAAGCTCCAATTTTTTCTTGATCCTAACCCGTCTGTGAAAATTCTCCCTCATCTCCCCAGACGTAGCTACGTCTCTACATGCTCCCCCAGCTCCCCCACTGCACTAGGCTGTGTGACGCACTTTGATCACCGTCTGAGGCAAGACTCCCACCAACAGAGAAAAAGCCTCATTAGGTAATTTAGCAATTGTTTGGGCGTCGAAGAAGCCCTCAAACTGCTCTAGTATCTTTTGGGCGCGTTGCAGGGGAACTGGGTTATCAGTAATTTGCATCGTTAATCTCACCCACTGTCGTCGAATCAGATACGCTCGCTTTCGCTCTTCTGATGATTCTGGAGAGAGTAAAGAAATGTTCCCCACAGGTAGCACCCGTTGACAATCCAAATCGAATAATCCTCCCACCCCTGAACCGGGTCCAGCAAATTCAGCATGATAGCGCTTGAAGAGAATTAAGCCATTCCGACGCCGAGGATTAACGATCAGCAACTGTTGATCGTGAAGCTGCTGCAGAATTTTTCCTTCAGGTGAGTCGTGGGAATTTGGGCTTTGTTCATTCATGCCACTAGAGCCTTGAGCGTTGGCGAAACTATTGGGGCGGGCAAGCACCTCCTCTTCTTCGTAAAGAGTTGTTTGGCAACGCTGGTTATTTTCGCTCTCCATTTCAACTCGTATTGCTTAATTTCAAGGGAGCAGGGATGCACCTAGGTTGAACGCACAACTAATCAAGTCATTTGGTTATCAGTCTTTGATAATAACCAAGAAGAGAAGTTTTGTTGATCATCTATGTTGAATTACCCTATCAAACAAACTCAGATCGGTGTCATTTGTTGCTTCTCGACAAATTTATAACTCTATTTTATGGCATACGGTTACAGGTATAGGTCAGGTCAATTCCCTACAGATGCCTGAATTGGGACAATATACGCCTATTTGTTAAGAAAATTTATGAAGATTCTGTGAAGAAGCGGGAACGTTTTTTAAAGAAATGGTAAAGCTGGATCGAGAAAATCGATTCCCCAAGGCGGCAAAGTGGAGATTATGTCCCCAACTGTGTCACTTACCGCCGTGAGCCAAAAATTAGCCTTATGGTTATCCAGGTGTTCCCGTATTTAAACGCTTGCGTAATAACAAACGTTGAGGATGGCGTCGCCAGAGACTGTAACTCGGCTCTAGATGATGCAGTTGATAGCCCATTTTCAGGTAAAGTTGCCGCGCTTGATCGTTACTATCTAGGACATGCAGGTAAAGATTGGGAAAGCCCCATGCTAAGGATTGACGCTCGCAAGCTAGCAGTAATTGTCCAGCCACACCCCGTCGCCGACAACACCTTCTGACCGCTAAATTAGAAATGTAAGGATAGTGGTGACCTTGAGGTTGCCAGGATGGGGGAGAACGGAGGGCAATTTCGACAGTGCCGACGAGTAGCCCGTCAGCACTATCGCCAGAAGCATCAGGGTTGAGGGCAACAAAACAGGCATAATGGGGAGAATTGGCACGCAGCCGATTCCGCAGATCTTCATAAATTCCTAATCGCCAAATTGGATAAACCAAACGCCAGAGTCCCTGTTGCGAGTGAAAGCTATCCGCTAGAATTTCCGAGAGCGCAATTAGATCTTGGTCTTTTGCCCTTCGGATCGTTAAGCGGGAAGCATCCACAGTCAGCGTCTGTTGAGCTTCAGAAGCAACTTTGTGGGACGTCACGAAAGAAAAGCAGGGATTCACCATCGCAAAAACATAAAGAGCGCCATCACCACTCCCTTGGGATTAACACTTAACCAGAAATCATCGTCTTTCGTTTCCAGAACGATAGTATTGTACAAGTAGAGCATTGACGAATCACTTCTTCCCACAGCGCTTTCCCAGGGGCATGACACCATCATAAAGCCGATCAAGGCGCAGCGCTTTGCGTCCTCAAGGTATGCTCGATCCCCTAAATTTTCAGGATTCGCCCAAAATAGAGGAGTTATGCGATCGCACGACTCTTATGGTAAACCAAAAACCAAGACGAACAGAAAAAACATGGCTAGTCGGCAACTTGAGGCAGAATACAACCATACTGGAAAACAAAAATTAAAATCAATTGGGGTGTACCACTAACTACCGTGACAATAGCCAAATTGCCGCAGGACAAGTAACATGCTTCCTTTAGCCAGTCGTGATCATCGAACTACAATTCTCAGGAGTCAGAGATTTCTCACCGAACCAGCTATTGACCGCCGTAAACATTTCTAACGTGCGTGCAAACTGTTTTTATTCGCAAAAGCTCTGGCAGCAGGAGAGCGGTGCATGAGATCTCAATCCACAAGAAAGCCTAAACTTCTGGTTGTTGATGACGAACCCGACAACCTGGACTTGCTATATCGAACATTCCATCGTGACTATAAAGTCTTGCGGGCAGACAATGGTCCTGCAGCACTAGAAGTTTTAGAAGCTGAAGGAGACGTGGCTGTGATTATCTCCGACCAGCGTATGCCTCTGATGAGTGGTACGGAGTTTCTCAGTATCACCGCCGCTCAATACCCTGATATTATCCGGATTATCTTGACGGGGTACACCGATGTTGAAGACCTGGTTGAAGCCATCAATGCGGGTAAAGTATTTAAATACGTCACCAAGCCCTGGAATGCCGAGGAACTCAAGTCAGTCGTGCGGCAAGCCATGGATACTCATAACGTCCTCAAGTCTCGCACCAGCGAGCTCTGTCGGGCGTTGCGGCGGGAAACCCTGCTGAATACAGTAACCAATACCATTCGCAATGCTCAGTATGACAAAAGTGGTAGTTCCCCGCTTAAAGACGTTCTCCAGCGGATTGTTGAGACGGTGGGTCACTTGCTAGAAGTCGATGTATGCATTCTTCGTCCCTTCCAGCAAGAGCAGTTGGTCGATGAATGGTTTGTCTATCAACGGCAACTGAGCGACTCAGGTGGCGAAACTTCAAGGTTTAGAGACAATGGTAGGCAACCCTTATCACCGAACCATTCACCATTAGACTTAGCACAGCCGCAACCTAACTCCTGTACCATACAAACCACGAGTGAAGATACAGACGCGACCTCATCGCTACCGCCGCTTTTAACTCAGACGGTTTGGCAAACCCATGAAGTCACCGTTATTCAAGATGTATTGACGGATGAACGATTTAATCAGGATAGTCCTGAAGTCCAAGCTCGACTACAGGCGTATCAACAAGCGAATATTCGCTCTAGTTTAGTCGTCCCCCTGATTAGTCAACAGGAATTGGTGGCGGTCATGGCGTTACACCAGTGTGTAGAACCCTATAGCTGGCAAGATGACGAAATTCAACTCGTCGTGATGGTAGCAGACCAAGCTGCCATGGCAATTTCCCAGGCACGGGCCTATGAACAGCTACACGCTTTAGCAACGCAGCAAACTTTAATTAACACAATTACTCGCGCTATTCGGTCTAGTCTTGATCCCCAAGAAATTTTTACCGCGATTACTCAACAATTAGGCGTTGCTCTCAACGTTGATGGTTGTGTTTTGTCCCTGTGGAGTGAAGACGATGAGTTTGTTCAATGTGTGGGCTTATATGATGGGAAATCGACAAAAGTAGTGGGAACGTCGGTTAATCATCATTCTCAATCCCCAGAGAATAATCAAGTCACTGTGACTCATGCCCCTACCTCCTCAATTGAATCTGTTTCCTCAACTCAACTTCCTCTGTCAGCCGTTCCGATTGTCGGCAATCCCGTATTACGGCAGCTTATTGATACCCAAGCCCCAGTGGTGCTTGATGATTTGGTAGCCAATCCCCAAATGAATGGGTCTGACCTGCCCCTGCGCCAAAATGCCCGCGCCCTTTTGGTGGTGCCTTTATTGGTTGATGGCAAAATTATTGGTAGTATTAGCCTGCGGCAAACCGATACCCCACGCCACTGGCTGCAATCGGAAATTGAACTTACCCAAGCCGTGGCATCCCAAGCGGCAATTGCGGTTCAGCAATCGCGACTTTATCAAAAAACGCGACAGCAAGCCGAGCGGTTAATGGAATTAGACCGACAGAAAACGGAATTTTTCCAAAATGTTTCCCACGAATTCCGCACGCCCCTGACCCTGATGATTGGACCACTGGAATCGGCAATTAATCAACATCAGGGATTACCTTATGAACAAAGTTTAATCGCTCTGCGAAATTCGCGCCGCCTGTTGCGATTAGTAAATCAGCTATTGGATTTACAGCGACTTGATGCGGGACGGATGCAACCGAGTTTCCGTCCCTGTAACTTAATTGAATTTATTAATCAAATTGTTGAAACGTTTCGACCTTACTGTGAGAAAAAAAATATCAATCTCTTGACCCAGCTCACCCCTTGTCCTGAGATTTATTTAGACATAGAAAAATTTGACAAGGTATTGTATAATCTATTGTCAAATGCGATGAAGTTTACCAATGCTGGGGGAAGTATTAACATCACCGTCAAATCGACGGACAATAAAATTTGTCTAAAGATTTCTGATACGGGTATTGGTATTAATCAAGAACAACTTCCTCATTTATTTGAACGGTTCCGACAAGCAGAAGGCTCAGTAAACCGCAGTTATGAAGGCAGTGGTTTAGGATTAGCGTTGGTGAAAGAATTAGTAGAACTCCATGGGGGAAAAATTGACGTATCCTCGGAACAGGGAAAAGGAACAACATTCACCATTCATTTACAACAAGGAAAAGCTCACCTGCCTGTAGAGCAAATTGTGGATGTTGCCACGGAAATCCAGTCCAGTAGGGCATCGGTGGAACTGGCGGACTTGGAGATGGAATCCTTTTGGGAACAACAGGAGCAATCCGAAGCCGAACCTCAAGAAACTGGAGACGTTGAGTCAACCGTTGAGTCAACTATTATACCGTTGGCGGCAAAAATAGCGCGAATTTTGGTTGTCGATGATAATTCTGATTTACGAGCTTATGTAAAGAACATTCTCAGGCAATCCGGTTATCATGTGTGGACAGCACGGAATGGTGAGGAAGGATGGCAAATGACGCAGAAATGCAATCCTCAGCTTATCGTGACTGATTTGATGATGCCTGTGATGTCAGGACTGGATTTGATTCATACAATTAGGGGTTCTCAGGAATGTAAGGGAATACCGATTATATTGCTGACGGCAAAAGCCGATGAAGCCAGTCGGATTGAGGGAACAGAAAAGGGTGCAGATGCCTATTTGTCGAAACCGTTTAATGACCGGGAATTGTTGGCAGAAGTCCGGAATTTGTTAGCGCTTAAAGAACAAGAACAGCGGGTGATTGAGTTAAATCGATATCTAACCGAGTCGGTACTGAAGCGCTTTTTGCCTCCAGCTATGGTACAAAAAGCAGCACAGGGGGAATTGGTACTGGATTTACATCCAGAACCCCGGTTGGTTACCTCGTTGTTCAGTGATATTGTGGGGTTTACGGAGTTGTCGAATACCTTGCGATCGCGCCGAATTGCCGAGTTGCTCAACGAGTATCTGGTAGCAATGACTCGTGCGGTGTTTGATAATGGGGGTACGGTAGATAAGTTTATGGGGGATGGCATATTAGCGATTTTCGGCGCTCCTGAAGAATTAAGTCCTCACGAACAAGCGCGACGGGCAATTGCCTCAGCACGACAAATGTTGCGATCGCTCGATAAACTGAATCAAAAGTGGCAAGCTAAGGGATTGGTGGGCAATGGAGGACCGCCGCCTGTACGATTCCGCTGTGGGATTCATCAAGGAACTGCTGTAGTGGGTATGTTTGGTGGAGATGAACGAACCGACTATACCGCGATCGGTCCTTCGGTGAATATCGCCGCCCGACTGCAAGAAGCCGCTGAACCGAATTCAATCCTGGTTTCGGCGTCAGTTGCCGATTGGTTAGACGATGACGCGATCGCAAAGTATCGTTCTCTTAAGCTTAAAGGTGTCGATGAGACAGTCTTAACCTTTACCGTCAACCCTGTACCAGTGAATTCCAATTCACCTGATAATCGGCGAAGCAGTTAGTAGAGATGTAGCATGCTACGTCTCTAGATTACCGATGGTCTCGGAATCTTATTGCTGGTTCACTACGTCTATTTTTGAATGTAGAAATTTTCGGCAACCACACTAACTATGAAACGTTTACGATGGCTCAACGTTGGAGTTCTAACGACGGCATTTCTACTCACCGTCGCAGCTTCAAGTTCCCTCAAGGCAGGCACATTTGATAGTCAAGAAGTCAATTCTGATAATTTTATTGCCGTTGCTGCTCCTTTTGGGGATAACAAGTATCAATTACTGATTATCGAGCAGCGCTCAAACCAACGCGCTTGCTGGCAAGAGGTGGGAAGTAATCCCGCGATCGTTGATCCGTTACTGCTCAATTTTGACTTTACGGGCATTTGCGGACGTAGCACTGATAGTAATGGTTATTCGATTCGCATGGAGGGTCAAGATTTAGGATTAGACTATTTGCTGAGAATTGTCGAGCGTAATGGTGAGTTAGTCCTCGTTGGTACAAATCGGATGAATCGTCAAGCCCCCAGGGTGGAAATTGGCAGAACCCAAGGGTTGAGTAATGGCAATTTCCTCAAAATTGAACTTGATCCCGGTTGGCGGTTCACTCGACGTGCTTATCAAGGTCAAGCTTTAGGTCATATCTATCTAACCAGCGATACAGGGGTTCCAGCAACACCCGCGGTGAGTCCTCCAAACCCGGTAACGCCAGCAGTACGGGAACCTGCACCCACAGAAACTGAGCGGGAGTTTATTTTTACCAAGCCAAGCGAGGAAAATACTCCACCCTCGGTAACTGTACCAACCCTCGACAATCCAGCCACCAATCCTCAAACCCTACCCCCTCCTTCTTCCAATCAGACTGTGCCAATTTTGGAAGATTGAAGATGTAGAGACGTAGCATGCTACGTCTCTACATCCCTGTCTCCCCCGCTAACACCTAATCCCTCATCCGCTGTAACTGAGTTCTCTGTCGCCTACGCCCCTGAGGTGGTGATTGGCGATGGGCTTGTAAGGATACGACTTGAGCCTCACTACTTTCTCTAGCTACCCGAATCAACAATCCAGCCGAACACAAATTGGCAATCATGGAACTTCCCCCATAACTAAAAAATGGGAAAGGTAAACCCGTAGTCGGGAGAACCCCTGTGGCGACGCCAATATTTAACAGCGATTGACCAACAATTACAATCATCGCTCCGATCGCGACTAACCGATGTACAGGATGACGGGTTTTCAATGCCACAATTGTTGCCAAGGTAGCATAAGCTACGATCAGCAGCAGTAAGAATGTAGTGCCGACAAAGCCAAATTCTTCCGCGAATACGGCAAAAATAAAGTCGGTATATTGAATGGGTAAATAAAATAGCTTTTGTTGGGATAGACCAAACCCTGAACCCCATGTACCCCCTGATCCCACCGCCAGCAGGCTTTGAATCAATTGATAGCCGTCATTCATCGGATCAGCCCAGGGATTGAGAAAGGACATCACTCGACGCCGCTGATAGTCTTTGATGCTAATACTAATTGTTGCTAGTAGTAAGCCGACTAAGGCGGTTCCTCCTAAGTAGGAAAACGGCAACCCAGCCGCCAGTGCAATTAGCCATAGCGTCATCCCACATAGCGCCGTTGTACTCAGATTGGGTTGGAGCAAAATTCCCAACAGCACTAGGGCAAACATCCCTAGCCAGAACAGGCGTACTCGCATGGAAATCTGTTGCCATTGCCCAAAGATGCAAGCACTCTGGAGGATCAGAAACGGTTTAATTAATTCCGAGGGTTGTAGGGGAACAGGACCGAGGGATAGCCAACGGGTTGCGCCATTAACTGTCGTCCCGACACCGGGAATCAGGATGAGCAAGATCAACCCTAAGAACACTAGCATTATCCAATGGGCAATTTTCAGGATATACCGTAAAGGCGATCGCACAAAAAAATTAAAGGCGATCATGCCTAGGGTAATCCAAATGAGCTGTCGTTTGAAGTAATATAAACCGTCACCAAACTCAGCATCGGCACTGGGATAGGATGCGGAGAACAGCACCGCCAAACCCACCAATAGCCACAGAAAGGTTAACCAGCGCAACAGGCGGGCATCGATTGCCCAGTCCTTAGCCGAAGGATGAATCCATGAAATCAGATTGCGTAGAGTCACTAATCGTCAATGATTACTCTCAATTAGGGTAACGCAACCGGAGTATATCATCCAGTCATTGCATCAGTAGGCTTAAAAGACATAAAATGTCACATTTTTAGTTGAGATATTTGATGTCAAAATAGTGGATTAATTTTACCCTCTACCTTGGATCATTACTATTTCATTTTTACCACAGTGTCAGGATAAAACCCTCGTCCAAATAAAATGCTCTTTCCATTGTTGAGTTCGAGGGTTAAACAGAGG
>NZ_JBKHHI010000034.1:0-26723 GCF_046539235.1 Coleofasciculus sp. | reverse complement strand
GATTGGCTAGATTGAATGTAAATGTATGACTTTGACCATTTGACCAAGTAGTTCCCAAAAGCCCTGGCTCGGAATCCCACTCACCAATATACCGACTCCAACCTTGAGTAAAAGTTCCATCAGGATTAGTAAAATTCAAACCCATTCTATCGTTCTTACTCAGAGAAGAATTGGTTGCTCTCAAGCTAATTTCTAACTCTCCAAAAACAATGGGATTCGATAAATTACTGTGTAAGTCACTAAAGGTGTGAACAAAGTAATCATCATAATCATTCAGCGAGCGATCGCAAAGGGTTGATGCTCCATGGGCATAGCTTATCCGTTGTTCCAATGCGGGACTCGGTGTGGAATTCTCTGGACCATCACTAGTATTGAAATTGTCCGCATTACAAGCTGTATAGCTGACAGTAGCAGCTTGAGCTGTGTTTGCCATGACTACAGCACAGGTAAGGGATAATACACTTAAAGCAATTGTTTTACCTAGAATGGAAGAAATGGGTTGAACTGACATTTTCCTGACTCCTTGTAAAGTTAAACGGTTAATAATTTGCATGATGGAGAGAGTGCGATCGCAGATGAAAGATGCTGCACCAATTAGGTTGATAAACTTACCGATTTCCCGAACACAGATAACATCTGTTCCGATCAAATCTGTGTAGGTTCGATAAATGTTCTAAATCTCTGTTGAGGTATCGGTGGTATTTATCAAAGTTTCGCAATCCGGTCAAAATCGTTACAAAACTTTACATAAAAGCCCAAAAGCTTGAAGATATCGTTGAATAAACCCGATTTCGTAGGGACACGGCATTGCCGTACCCGATATAAAAATGTCAGACAAGATGAATCGCACAAAAAATGGTGAATTTTGCGAAAAACTATAGAATTGTGGCGATAACTGAGTGCAAGACTCAATTGGCATGATGATTAAGGATGAGTATAACCGAGGATGAAAGGGTAACAACCCATTCCAAAACCAATCGCAAAGAGTTCAGGTGATTTCATGGGTGTGGATATTGATCAACAACTGCGTCAGCTTGTCGCTCAAACCTGCCAGTATCCCCGGCGCAGTCTGCAACGGCGTCGCTGTTTGGATCAACTGATTCGCGCGATCGCCCAATCGGGGAAACTCTGGCGGGAGAATACCCCTGATTATGAAGAAGCACTACAACTCACCTGGTTGTATTTGTGCCGAAATATCGAGAACTATGATCCGGCGAGAGCGACGGTGATTACCTGGTTGGATGCCTATCTCAAACAACGACTGAAGGATTTATTCCGAAAACGATGTCAACAACTACACCATGAATCTCAACCGCCTCCAGACTGGGAAAATCCAACTGATCCGATTGAGAATTTGCCGGATACTCACCCTGATATTCCGCCGATTTTGGCAGAAACCCGACAGTGGGCAGAATCTGATCCGGATGGGGAATTATCCCGCACTCATATTAGAGGACGTCCCGATATAACCAGCCAAATTTTAATTTTACGTCGTTTACCGCCGGAGACAGAATGGAGAAAACTGGAAGCAGAGTTTAATTGTAAGGTTTCTACATTGGCAACATTTTACCAGCGTCATTGTGTTCACTTATTACGAAAATTTGGTGAATCACAAGGATATTTATAGGTAATTATTAATTGATTTTGTAACAATAACTAGACTAGAAAGGAGCGAATGATGACTAGCGTAGAATTACTTTTAAAGAATGCTTTACCCATGCCCATTATGCCCAAAATAATCCAAATGGCACAAGGGCTTGCCCAGAAACAACCGACAGCCGAAAAAGCAGAACAAGTTTATTTGAATACGTTGGCAGTTTGGGCGGTTCGGGATTACTTGGAACTGATGGAAATCGATACTGATATTGAACACAGTGATTTTGCCAATCCTGTTGTCTGTTTAGGCGCAGATGTGGCAGATCTTAAGGTTAAAGGGTTGGGGACGTTAGAATGTCGTCCGGTGAAAGTATTTGAGAATCATTCAGGTTCTGAAAACAATCGCTGGATTCCCGAATTTGGCTCGATTCCGCCAGAGGTTTGGCAGGAACGCATTGGCTATGTTTTTGTGGCGATTGATCCGCAGCGAAAAGAGTCAAGACTGTTGGGATTTACCCAAACGGCTGGCACAGGTCAGGTATTTTTGCCCCAGTTACAACCCCTTGCTGCGTTATTAGAGTATCTGGATCAATTAACCAACCCAATTGTCAATCTTAATCAGTGGTTTGCGAATCAGTTTGCGGCGGGTTGGCAACAACTTGAAGAGTTATGGGACACTGACAGTGAGCTGTCGATGTCAAGGCAAAATGTACCTGCATTTCGTCGATTTGGAACTGAAGTTCAACTTTTTCCAGATGCCGATATTATGCGAGCTAAATTAATCGATTTTGGCATGGAGTTGGGAACTCAACGTCTGGCTTTGGTGATGGCACTGACTCAAGAGAGCGATCGCAAGGTGAGTGTTTTCGTTCAAGTCCATCCTACGGGAGGCGATCGCTATTTACCCGGAAATCTGACACTGGCTTTACTTTCAGACTCCGGGGATAGGTTGCAAGCGGTACAATCGCGAGGGTTAGATTTATGGGTTCAACTCCGGCAATTTCGAGTCGAACCGGGAACCAATTTTGGTCTTCAGGTTGTATTAGATGGTGTCAGTATTACCGAATCTTTTACACTATAATCTGTCCTTTGTCATTTGTCCTTTGTCATTTGTAAGGGTTTGTAGTGAGAACTTTAGTTCTCGCTCCGCCTAGCCGGAGAGGGCTGAGGTTCACTATAATCTGTCCTTTGTCATTTGTCCTTTGTCATTTGTAAGGGTTTGTAGTGAGAACTTTAGTTCTCGCTCCGCCTAGCCGGAGAGGGCTGAGGTTCCCTCACTACGTACCCAATCTATCCCACAATTTTAGCTGTGTGAGTCCACTACAGGTTACAAGTTTAATGATATTCGTCAAAGTTATAGTATAATTTGAGTCAAATAATTAATGAATCGGTAGAGTAAGTAGGTTGAGGGAAAGAAACTTAACGAGATTAAGTTTTGTCAAAGAACCTCAACCTCTTACAAAGGACAAAGGACAAATAACGAATGACCATCCCTACCTGTTCCCTAACCTATTCATCAAAGGAGTCGCTATGAGTAAAATTGTTGTTTTAAATCTCGGCTCAGGCAACTTCAGCTCTGGATTTACTTCTGTGACAGCACGGTTGGGAGAGGTGGGGAATCTGTATATGCAATTCACGGGGAGTTTGCCAAAAGCCCCCGATATTCCGCAACTCCTCAGAGATTGGCGGCTCCTCTATACAGCACTTTATCAAAGTCATGGCTATCGGGGCGGGATAGATATTGTTGAATCAGGTATCACCCATTGTTCTGAGGGAAATTTTAATCATATTTCTCAGCAGTTAGAAACTCAAATTAATACCTGGTTAAAGAGTGAAGGATTTCGCAAAATTGAATCAGAACTGAGAACTCAATTAAACCCCGCTGAACCGGTGCGGGTCATTATTGAAAGCGATGATCCGGAAGTCTGGAAATTACCGTGGCATCTTTGGGACTTTTTCGCTGAGTATCGCCTAGGGGAATTAGCGTTTAGCACACCAGACTATCCCCCACCCGCAAGTTCAGTTATTCCCCACCGCCGCAAGGCTAACGTTAAAATATTAGCGATTTTAGGTAACAGCGCCGGGATTAATTTGGAGAAAGATCGGGAATTACTAAAACGGTTGTCAGGAGCTAAAATTACTTGGTTAGTTGAACCGGATCGACAGGAATTAACTGACCAACTTTGGCAAGCTGGCTGGGATATTATTTTCTTTGCGGGACATTCCCAAAGTGAGGATAATAGCACTCATGGACGACTGTACATCAATCAAAATGAACAGAATAATAGCCTGAGGATGGGTGAAGTCAAGGAAGCCATGAGAAAAGCCGTTGACAACGGATTAAAATTAGCCATTTTTAATTCCTGTGATGGGTTGGGATTAGTCCGAGACTTAGCGGCGGATCAGATTCCTCTCCCACCAATGATTGTCATGCGCGAACCCGTAGCTGATCCCGTGGCACAAGCCTTTTTGAAATACTTCTTAAAAAACTTTGCCGCCGGAGAACCCTTTCATTTATCGGTGCGCCAAGCTAGAGAACAACTGCGGGGATTAGAACATGAATTACCGGGGGCAAGTTGGCTCCCTGTTATTTGTCAACATCCGGCGGTAATTCCACCCAGTTGGAAACCCTTGGTTAATCGGGGAGAGGAAGATACAAAGATTCCCTGGAAAAGTTTATCGAAATGGGTGGCGATTGTTTTAGTGGGAGTGATTAGCAGTTACTTTTCATTCGGTTCACAACTGGCAGTTTTTTCAAATAAGTTGGGAATCAAAAATCAAGACAAAAACCAGTTATTAAGGGCGAAAATCTACTATAATATCGCCACTTGGCTCAATCTAGATTATCCTCAACCCTATTATAATTTAGCCTGGTTATGTGATGAGAGTCTTGATGATATAGCTTGTGCTAAACAACGGTTTAAGCAAGCCGCATTGCGGGGACTTCCTGATGCTTACTCGGAATTGGCTCGCTTGCATTTGCAGCAGGGAGATCTGGAAATTGCACTGAAACTAACCTGGGAGTGTTTAGAACATAGCGATTACGATGGGGTAAGAGCCGCTTGCTTGAAAAATCGCGGTTGGGTACGATGGGAACAACAACGATTAGAGGAAGCTGAAGCCGATTTACGGAATGCGATCGCACTTGCAGCGGATAGCCCTCATTCCTATTGTCTATTAGCCCAAGTTCTAGACACCAAAGGAAACAAGCAAGAGGCAAAAGTGGCTTGGGAAAACACACTGAAATACTCGGAGTATAATGTTCCCGAACAAGATAAGTGTATGGGTTTAGCTCAAGAGTATTTGTCAGCACAATAGTTGGAAGTGGAGATGGATATCAAGGATTAACCTCTCTCCTACAAGGAGAGAGGCTTTGAATGTCTAGATTGTCCCATCTGAATCTCAAACAGCTATCACGTTTGATTGTTTTAGAGTAAATAGCGGGATATTCCTATCTTCATGTTTAACAGGGTATTACGGCATATTACGATTCGTTGCTTGGCTTGAACTACACAGACGTACAGCAGTATAAATTGTAGTGGAGGTGATCCGAGCAATCGAAACATTGACACCAGGTTAAAGGAGTAGATGTATCATGAACTGGAAACTTGTGACGTTTATAAGTTTGATTTTCCTTCTCCTTGATGGGAGTGCCCTGGGTGTCGGGAATGAGGGAGTCAGAAAACAGGTGGAACGCCGACAATGTTTGGAGTATAAACAATTTTTATCTCGTTGGATTTTTTTTGACCAGACTGTCGCTAATGTCAGCTTTTATCGTCAGGGCGTTGGTAATTCTGGCACTAAAGTGCCGACTACGAACAGGGAAAAACGGGTAAGGGATCAAGGAAATATTGAGTCGGTTCCCAGATATCCCCTACACTCCGCCTTAAATTTGCCATCCCAACCCCTTACTAACGGACAAATTCTTCAGATAACAGGTGATGTACAAATTAAACGTACTGGACGTAAAATTGAACCGCAAATTGGTACAGACATTTATCCAGAGGATCAGTTATTTATCGCCAATGGCGCACAAGTAATCTTGCAATGTGCAGACTTATCCAGCCAAACCCTATCCCCTGGAAACAATCGCCTCAATCCTTGTCCCGCCGCTACCGAACAAACTGAATGTAGCCCTGGTACTTATAAATGTCCCCATCGTGGCGATATCGCTTGGAACAATACAATTCCTTACATTATCAGTCCTCGTCGCACGGCGATTCTCACCGATAAACCTCTGCTACGCTGGCATAAATTGCCTGACGCCAACAACTATACTGTCATCTTGGAAGGAGAAGGAATCCAGTGGACAACTCAAGTCAGCGATACCCAAATCACCTATCCAGGAGAACCCCCGCTGCAACCCGGTGGTGATTATCTGCTAATTATTGAAGCCGATACTGGGGAATCCTCACTTGATGAACCCCCCCTACCCGGTGGACTAAATTTCAGCCGACTCGATGAACAACAAGCCCAACAAATTCGGACTCAAGCCAGCAGAATTACCCAGCAACCCTGGAATCAAACAGCCAAAGCCCTAGCTTTAGCCACACTCTACAGTAAACACCATCTTCATACTCAAGCGATCGCATCCTTAGAATCCCTCATCGCTGACGGCGTAGAAAATGCAGCCATCTATAGTAAAATAGGCGATCGCTACTTCTATCACCTCGCCCTCCCCCTCCAAGCCAAACCCTACTACACCAAAGCCATCGAACTTGCCCAACCCAACGACATCGAAGAAAAAACCCACGCCCAATATCACCTAGGGCGCATCGAAGCCGCACTCGGTAATCCCAACCAAGCCAAACACTGGTTCACCCTCGCCCTCCAAGGCTATCAAACCCTCGGCTATACCCAACAAATTCAGGAAATTGAACAACAGTTAAACCAATAACTCAACCCCCGCCCCTCCACCTCCAACCCCTCTGCGCCCCTCTGCGCTTGCCTCTGCGTACCTCTGCGTTAAAACAACATGAACCCAAAATGAAACCCCACATTCTCCCCCAAACCACCCTCATCGCCCTCCTAACCCTCGCCCAACCCATCACCTGCGCCCAATCCATCATCCCCGCCAACGATAACACGGGAACCCTCGTCAACACCACAGGCGATCGCTTTGACATCACTGGCGGTACCCTTTCCCCCGACAAGCATAATCTCTTCCACAGTTTTCAACAATTTGGACTCAACACAGATCAAATTGCCAACTTCCTCTCCACCCCCAATATTCAGAATATTCTCAGTCGAGTTACCAGCAATAATCCCTCCATCATTAACGGCTTAATCCAAGTCACCGGGAGTAACGCCAACCTATTCTTAATCAACCCAGCCGGGATTATCTTTGGTGCTAACGCCCAATTAAACCTCCCCGGCGATTTTACCGCCACAACCGCCACCGGAATCGGATTTAGCAACAACCATTGGTTTAATGCATTTGGCGACAATACCTACTCCAATCTCATCGGCACCCCCAATCAATTTGCCTTTGATTATTCTAATTCTGGCAGTATTATCAACGCGGGCAACTTAGCTGTCACTCTCCAGCACAACTTAACCCTATTAGCAGGGCAAGTCATTAATACAGGTGAATTAAGCGCACCGGGGGGAACCATTACCGTTGCTGCCATCCCTAACTCTAATTTAGTCCAGATTCGGCGATCCGGAAACCTCCTCAGTTTAGAACTAGAACCGCCCCGGGATACACAGGGAAAACTTCTCCCCGTCACGCCCTTAGATTTAGCCGAACTGCTGACGGGAACAGCACCTGAATTAGATACTCAATTAACTGTTGCTGAGGATAACACGGTTCAATTATCACATTCTGGGATAACCTTACCCAATCAACCGGGAACCACCATTATTTCTGGCAGTCTTAACCTTGCCAACTCTTCCTCCATTCCAACCAATCAGTCGATTAATATTATCGGTGAAAACGTGGGAATCATCAATGCCACGATTAATGCATCAGGGAATTATCAAGGGGGAAGTATTCGGATTGGTGGCGATTATCAAGGTCAAGGAACAATCCCCAATGCTGAACACACGTTTATTAGTTCAGATTCGATTATTAATGCGAATAGTATCTTGAATGGTAATGGGGGTCGAGTTATTGTTTGGGCGGATAATATTACCACATTTAACGGTACAATTCTCGCTCGCGGTGGTCAGGATTTTGGCAATGGCGGATTCGTGGAAGTTTCCGGCAAAAATAATCTAGTTTTTCGGGGCGATGTCGATGTCATGGCAGTTAATGGGCAAGCGGGAAACCTTCTACTTGATCCAGTCAATATCACAATAGTCGATCAGACTGATTCTGCTGATGATAATGAACTGAATGATAAGACCATTCTGTTTTCAGACAGCTTTATAGATAATTTTACCATTTCCAGAGGAAAACTAGAAAGCTTATCTGGCAATGTCACATTAGAAGCAACGAATGATATTACCATTGAGGATCTAGCCAGTGACAACTTAGATCTGCATACAGGTTATGGTAAAACCATCACATTTAGGGCGGATGCCGATGGTAATGGTGTTGGTAATTTTGGGATGAATCCTGGGGATGTAATTCAAACAGACGGAGGCTCGATTACCATTACTGGAGTCAATGTTGATGTCGGCATTCTTGATACGAATAACTATAACAATCCTCTATTTAACCATGGGGGTGATATCACTATTGTCACTGATGGCGGCAACATCAGCACGGGTCTTTTAAAATCATGGGGACGAGCAACGATAGGAGATAGTGGCACAATTACTCTCCTGGCTAATAATGGCGACATTCGTACAGGTACAATTGCATCCCAAGCGACGGCAACCTTCGGCAATGGCGGCGATATTAATCTGACTACCAATAATGGCAATATTGAAATATTTGGTCAATTAAATAGTAATGCGGAAGGCATGGGTGATGCCGGAAATATAAGCTTAACCGCTCATGGAGGTGATCTAAAAATAGCCGAATCTGAACCGAATGCTAGTATTTATTCATTAAGCTTTTTTCAAGCTGGGGGTAAAATTACAGTCCAAGCAACAGGCAATATTGACATTTTAGGAACTGTTAGCTCTTTATCCGGATTTGGAAATACGGGTAATGTCACGTTAACCAGTGAGCAAGGGAATATTTCCAGTGGTAGCATTGGTTCTGCTGTTTTTGGTGGAACGAGTGGTAAGGTAAGCATTAATGCCCCCAATGGCAGTATAAATGTCGGTAATATTGGTTCATTTTCTTTCAATGGTAGAGGCAATGATATTACAATTTTGGCTAACGACAATCTAATTACGGGTGACTTAATGTCTTCCGGTAAACTTGGAAGTGGAACAATTCAGGTAACAGTTACTAACGGTTCGATCAATACTCTACAATCTGAATTTTCGGCGGATGTATCTCAACTCTTCAATTTTGTTGATTTATTGCCGAACAATATTGATCCAAGAATCGTTGAGCTATTGTCTTTATTCTCAGAACCTATAAGCCAGTTACCCACTCATACTCTGGACTCATCTTCATCCTCAGGATCAGGCGGTGCAATTATCCTGAATGCGCCAAATGGGGATATTATTACTGGTGGTAAAACCATCAATTCCCAGGGTTTCGTTAATGCTGGCAATATTACCCTCACCAGTGGGGGTATTATCGATACAACAGGCGGTATAATTAGCGCTCCCGGTGGTATAAAAGGTGGTAACATTACACTGCTTGCGCCCGGTAATATTGATACGGGAACAATTACTGTATTTTTAAGTGGCTTTAATGGTGATAGTGGCGATATTTGGATTAGGAGTACCGATGGCAATATTAACACTAGCAGTGGTGCATTAATTACGGCGTCTGGATTGGGTTTAGGCGGGAATATCACCCTGGATGCAGCAGATGCAATTATCGTAGGAGAAATGAATGCCTTATCCTTTGTAGACAAAGGAGGGAAAATTGATCTGAGTGCAGACAGAAATATTACACTCAGCGGAGATATTCAAACCAACCAAAATAACATTACTTTGAATGCACCTGTCACCTTAGCAGATAATGTGGCGTTGACGACATCAGACTCTAGTGGTATTATCTTTAATGATATTATCAACGGAACCTATAATCTGACCCTAAATTTAGAACAAGGACAGGTGCAATTTAACGATCGCGTGGGTAATTTAACCCCCTTAAATAACCTACAGGTTCAAGGTACGATTACCACAACGAATCCATCAGGTATCGATATCACCACGTTGAATAGGATTGAAACCCAAGATATTACCGCACCCGGCGGGATTCGCCTCACCAGTCATCAACGCAGGATCACCACCCAGCGTCTAAATACCTCGGCATTCAATAATGGTGGTAATATTACTCTTAAAGCACCGGGTAATATTAGCGTGAGTCAAATTGATAGCCAAAGTTTAGGGAACGGTAATGGCGGCGCAGTTGACATTACCACAGGGCAATTTTTCCAAGCCACGGATACATTCCTCGATCAAAATGGAACTCGGACAAGTATTTCTACGGCTGGAATTACCGACGGCGGTTCAATTGTGATTCGTCATGGTGGCGAGGGGATTACCCCATTTATTGTCGGGAATGCTGATATCAATGGTACTGAGGGCGCGATTAGTCGAGGAAACAATACTCCCGAAAGCCAGATAGTACCCACACAAAGCTATTTACATACTCACAAACAAGACCGCGATCGCATTCAGATTATATCAGTCTCTGCGGCTTCACCCCCGCCACCTGATCCCAATCCCCTTCCACCGGAACCCAATCCTAGTCCTCAATTAACACCTCGTTCTCCGTCAATCTCGAGTTCTGACTCAACTCCGGATACCCCATCCCCCACCAATCCCCTAGAATCTCTCGCCTATCTTGTCGGCGATACTCTCGATGTCAATCCTCAAATCAATCAAGATGCTGAAACCGGAAACTACACCTTTACCTGGAAGATTCCCAATCAACAAATCCTATCACTCAATGTTCCCTATGTTCAAGAGTCTTCCCGCCAACTCCCGATTAATCCCGCTGATGATATTGTCACCGAAATCGACCAAATCTTAGAAGCGCAATTTGAAAACTATTTAGGCGAAGATATTACCCAGAAACACGTCACCACCGCCTCCCTACAAAAGCGGCTACAAACCATGGAAATCCAAACCGGAAAACGTGCTGTAGTCATTTACGCCCTGTCTCATCCCGATGGATTACAACTCGTTCTCGTTCCACCCGAAGGTTCTCCTATTTCTAAACAGGTTCCCCAAGCCAATAGTAAAACCTTACGTCGGGAAGTAAAAAAATTTTATCACACCCTCAATGATTACACCAGTACCAGGTATTTATCCAGTTCCCAACAACTCTACCAGTGGCTAATCGAACCCTTAGCAACGGAACTCGATGCCCTCAATATTGATACACTCATTTTCTCAATGGACGCGGGATTACGCACAATTCCCCTAGCAGCCTTACACGACGGACAGCAATTTCTGATTGAAACCTATAGCGTTGGTTTAATTCCCAGTGTCAGTCTAACCGATACCCGTTACCAGAGTTTAAAAGACGCGACTATCTTAGCGATGGGGGCTGCCGAGTTTCCGGATTCAACCCTGCCATCTTTACCCGCTGTTCCGATTGAATTATCCACAATTTTAGCCGAATTTGGGCAAGGGAAATTATTGCTAAATGACCAATTTACTTTAGATAATTTCAAGACTCAGCGCCGCAACGCCCCCTTTGATATTGTACATCTGTCTACCCACGCCTCTTTTCCCCGCGATCGCAATCATCATCCCTACATTCAACTGTGGCGTCAACAAGTGGGATTAAACCAACTGCGCCAAGTGCAATGGTACGCCCCGCCAACCGTGGAACTCTTAACCCTAAGTGCTTGTGAAACCGCCGTGGGGAATGAACAAGCCGAAATGGGGTTTGCCGGATTAGCGGTACAAGCGGGGGTAAAATCAGCCCTAGCTAGCCTCTGGAAAGTTGATGATTTAGGGACGTTAGCGGTAATGACTGAATTTTATCAGCAACTCAACCGCGAAAATGTATCAATTAAAGCAGAAGCGCTGCGACAAGCCCAACTTGCCCTGTTGCGTTCTCAAGTGCGAATTGAATCAAGTCAGTTGGTTGGAACCAGTCGGAATATAAGCGTTGCCAAAAGCTTAGTGAATCCCCCAGAAAGTAATCTATCTCATCCTTATTATTGGGCTGGTTTTACTTTAATTGGGAATCCTTTGTAAAAACTATAGTTCTCTAACGCTTATCTGGAGAGGGCTAAGGTTCCCTCACTACGAACCAATTGTATTCTACCATTTTAGCTGTGCCACGCCAGTAGTCGGACAAAAGAAAACAGCACTTATTAAGTTTTGTAAACAGCCTTCAAACCCTTACAAAGGACGAATGACAAATGACGAATGACGACCCATTAATTTCTCTGCCAAATCTTCATCGTCCCCACCTTACTGCCAGTGACTAAGACTCGTCCATCTGGACTGAAAACCAAAGGACTACATCCAGCAAGAGTACCAAGGAATTGACTGGTATGTAAATGCCAAAGCTGGACAGTATTGGTGTCACCACTTGCCAAGAATTGCCCATCCGGACTGATAGCAACAGCAACGACTCCCTTTAATTTTACCTCCAGCGTTTGCCGTAATTCTCCTGTCGTGAGATTCCATAATTTAACCGTACCATCGGCACTACCACTTGCCAGACTCTTGCCGTCGGGACTAATCGCCACAGATGTCACCCAGTTAGAATGTCCGGTAAGAATCTGAGTTTGTTGATAACGACTTAATGACCAAATTCTAATCGTTTTATCTGCACTACCACTAACCAAAGTTTTCCCATCTGGACTGATAGCAACTGACCAAACAATGTCTGAATGACCATTAAGACTGTGTTGAAATTCTCCGGTGTATCCATCCCACAATCGGATCGTTTGATCACCACTGGCACTCGCCAGAATTGTTTGATCTGGGCTAAACGTAAGGCAGGAAATAAACCGCGAATGACTATAGGAAGAATTGGGGTATAAACAGAGACGTTGTACTGTTTTAGTCTCTAACTGCCAACGGGTAATTTTCTTATCAAAGCCACCAGCCACTAGCATTTTTACCTGGGGGCAAATCGCCACAGCAAAAACCTCTCTCTCTTGTCCAAAGAAGGTAAACTTCAGTTTTCCGGTTCTCAAATTCCAGAGACTAACGGTTTTATCTTCACTACCACTCGCCAGGGTTTGTCCATCAGAACTAATAGCAATTGCTGTAACGTTAGCTCGGTGTCCTTGGAGACTTTTTAGGCATTTCCAACTTTGGCACGGTTGCGGTTCACGGTGAACGATTTTGGCTTGACTTTCCAGATTGACTAATTGTTTGTCTGAGGCGGAATTTTGGGGCGGCGAATGGGTGAATTTTACGGAGTTATTTTTTGTTGAGTTAGAGGTAGAGATATGACTAGCAAATTGACGACCTGATGCCGAATTAGCCGTTGATTGAGCTTTTCTTTGCTGTTGAGCCTTTAGCGCTTCTAACTCGTCCTCAATGTCTAGATTTGCAAAGGTTTGGTGCCAATGATTTTCAGCAAATACTGGATCTAAATCCAGCATAGCTTGGGTGTTGGCTTCCATTTCCATTACTTTATCTTCCATGCGCCCAAAAGCATCAACGGCATCTACTATTTGTGGTTTTGGTTTGGGTTTATAGGCTTTATACAATCCATATTGTGGTTTGGGTTTGCAGGCTTGATACAACCCATAAACACCCAATCCCACCACTCCCCCAGCTGCTGCCATTGTACCCACACCAATGCCAACGGCGCCAAAGCTTCCAGCTAATCCCATACCCCCAATTGTTGAGGAGACTTTAGCACCAGCGACAGCACCAATTCCCACCGCACCAAACGCCAAAGCATCCCCGTCTTCCATTGCTTTAAAAGCACCATAAGTTGCCGCACCCGCCACCGCACCGGCTGCTGTTACTGGAGTCATACCAACTGCCACTCCGCCAAATCCTCCCACTAATCCCATTGTGCCAATTGTGGCAGAGACACCAGCGCCAGCCGTAGCACCACTGGCAATGAAAACTACACTATCTTTCTTAATTGACATATTATAATGAGGTGATATTTTGGTTTAATTTAGCACAGAAGTCTGTTGAGAGGAAGTTAATTTACATTTCGCGATCGCGTCGGCTTGTAGTAAGGGAACTTTAGCCCTATATTCTGTGGGGTTTCCTGTTCTCAACCCAACCTATAACCTATTCCACAATTTTAGCTGTATCAACCTCAAGTCGCTGTTCCCGACAAGTTCGCAGGTAAGTTGCATTCAAATCCACAGGCAAGCAGAGTTCACCTCGCAACCACAACGGCATTACAGGCAAAGGACTTGCCACCGCCAATGCTTCCTGCCAAATGTCCAAACTCGGCTGTCCCTGACGTTCCACAACCCGATAGGCAGCGGCGTATAGTGGTGTATTTAGAGGTATCATTCTGACTGCCAACTGATGCAATAATTCCTCATGTAAATTTGCATTTCGTCCCGTCACCACATCCACAACAACTAACCCTATTCCTTGCTGTAAGTAAGTTTGACACTTAGCGATAAAAGCATTACGATTTGCGGGTCTGTCTTTATTGCTGGGACTCACCAACTCGATAGCTGCCATCAATGTCGGACCCGCTTCGCTATTAAAAATACTCACCTCCACCGCCTCGGTAGTCGGAGAAAAAGGAACAGTTTGCACTGGCGGCGGAGATATCCATTGCTGTTGAGAGGAAGTTGGGAGTTGAACAACATTCTCCGACATCAGACTGGTTGGTAACGATATCTCTTCAAATGCTGCCACATCAATTTCAATGCCAAATTGCACATTCGGTTCAGCGAAGTATCCTTCTGGCAATTGACGGTTTAAATCGGAAGCGATATAAGTTGCCCAAGCATTGTGGAAAGCGTGCCAGTGACGACGAATACTCAACGGTGGATGAAAGTGATCTAGTAATACCATAATTCCTGACTCCCATTATCTGTAGCGACCCAACTTTTCTGGATATTCCTTAACTCGTTGCTCTTGTTTAGGAGTTAATCTTGCTCCGTTTCCATTATATTCAATCCTTTTCAACCCCGATGCGGGCGTTTATATCGCTAAACCGCAACTACAAACCTAACTAACTATGAGAAAATAAAACTAGCTATAAATAGGATAAGGTAAAACCCATGTCTCCAATAACTGACTCCTGGCAAGAGGATTATATTATCACCAACGGGATCAAACTACACTACGTCACCCAGGGAGAAGGCAAACTTATGCTGATGCTGCATGGTTTCCCCGAATTCTGGTACTCCTGGCGGCATCAAATCCCTGAATTTGCCAGCGATTATAAAGTTGTTGCCCTTGATCTGCGGGGTTACAATGATAGCGAGAAGCCCAAAGATGTATCAGCTTATCAGATCAGCGAGTTAGTTAACGATATTAAAGGAGTTATTCAAGGATTGGGCGATGAAAGCTGTATCTTAGTTGGGCATGATTGGGGAGGGATGATTGCTTGGTATGTTGCCTATACTTACCCAGAACTGGTTGATAAGTTAATTGTCATGAATATTCCTCACCCCGCCAAATTTGCTGAGGCGTTATGGAGTAATCCGCAACAACTCCTGCGAAGTTGGTATATCTTTTTCTTTCAACTGCCTTTACTCCCAGAGTTACTGTTTCAGTGGGATGACTATCGACTGATTGCGTCGAGTTTTATCGATATGGCAATTGACAAAGGTGCTTTCTCAGAAGCAGACTTAAACGCCTACAAAGATGCGGCAGCAAAACGGGGTGCTATCACTGCTATGCTTAACTACTACCGCAATGTCTTTCCAGGACTATTGAATCAGCGCCAGTGGGATATTCTGCAAATCCCAACTCTAATGATTTGGGGAGAAAATGATACCGCTTTGGGCAAGGAATTGACCTATAATACAAAGGATTATGTGCCAGATTTACAAATCCGCTACATCCCGAATTGTAGTCATTGGGTACAGCAGGAACAGTGCCAGTTAGTGAATCAGTATATGCGAGAGTTTTTGGCAAAGGATGAGGGATGAGAAAATGTTGGCTCTTCGCTTTGCTAATCGGACATGGCGTGTATGTAGGGGCGGGTTTCACTATTATCGTTCTATTTCACCCAGATGCGACTAAACCCGCCCCGATCAAGTTTTGAGGCGTAGCATACTATGTCTGAAACAGGTTTATGAGGCGTAGCAAATATTGCTCACTTATCGGTGATTTGCCAATTTTTTGGCTAAAGGAAACCCTGATAATTGGATCAGGGCGGGTTTTGTTGAAATATTATCGGTGACATCCTAATTGTGTCCCTAAACCCGCCCCGACAATTACTCTTCACAACCTTGGAGGGATGTTTATTCCTCATTCTGTTTACCGTTGCGATAACCATAGAAGTCAATCCGATACTCAGTAATCTTAACGCCAGTTTGTTGCTCAATGTGCTGGATTAGTTCCTCTGGCAATTCTACATACACATCCATGATCTGATTCGTATCCACACAATTAACGTGGCTGTGTGCATCGCTGGTATTCCCGTAAAGCCGTCCATCGGATCGCTCAATACATTCAATAATGCCTTGAGACGATAGCGCCTCTAGATTTTGGTACACAGAAGTATGACCAATTTCTTTGCCTTGCTGATTTAGGCGATCATAAATTTCTCGTGCACAGAGATGCTCTCGATCTTGCCACAGTAATTCCAAAATTAAGCGGCGTTGACGCGACAAGCGCATTCCTAACGCTTGACATCGATTGAGGGCGTCTTCCAATGAGCGAATTGGTTTGACAACTGCCGCTTCTTTCTGCATAGTCGATACGTTGAATAGGGTGGTTAGCTATATGGGGAGTAGTTTCAAGCTCTACCCTTAAGGGGAGCCTGATAGAGATCCCGTCATGCACTGGTTACAAGTGCATTATATTTGCGGATATAATTTTTTTTGCCAAGCTTTGTTCAGTTGGCATCTGGCACTGTAAGACAAACTCATTACAACTTTACCTTAGATGGTTTGAGTATGTCTACTGTAGACTGATATCAAGTCGGGTAGCATCGATTGTGTTAAGTGCCGTCACTACCAGGATGAAAGACCGAAGTAATCCAGGCAATATACAGACGCTGTAACAGTGCGTCTCTACGTCCAAGTGTTGTGGAGCGGATAAAGATTAGTGGCAATCACAATTAAACTCAATTCCCATTCCATCAATGATTTAGACCTATCGCCCGTCCAGACTGTGATTGATAAGTGGTTGACCGAGGGCGCGATCGCCAGCTATGAGCAGCAGTTACGCTTTGAGTTTGACTACCCTCGCGAACCCAATGATCCACGGGAATGGTCAGAAATTCCTGAAATACGTCTGTGGTTTATCCGCTTAGATGTCCAGTATCCGTGGTTACCATTTCTGCTGGATTGGAAAGCTGGGGAACTCGCCCGTTACACGGCTATGCTCGTCCCCCACCAGTTTAATCGGACGGAAGGGATTCAGTACAACCCAGAAGCCTTAGAAATTTTCATGATGCAAAAAGTTTTTGTGCTGAATAACTGGTTACAACAGATTGATTTACCCAACCAGTCTCGCCTCAAGTCCATGGCTCAAATGTTAGGGTATGAACTCGATGATACGTTGTTTCAGCTAATGTTCCCCCCAAAAAGAACTTGAGACTTCGAGGGGTGAGGACTTACCCACAGACGCTGTATGCAGTAGGAACACGACAATGGTATGCTGGTGGGCAATGCCCACCCTACGGTATATCAATGGTTTCGGCGATCCAAAACGGCTTATTTGAGTGCCATTCCCTAGCCCCGCCAGACTTGTTTTAGTACATCATCAGGCTGAATATCGGCAATCCAACGAGTGGGTGATTGAATACCGATATAGCGTTCTGATGGGGGTAGGAGTTTGTCAGCCTCAGTGGGACCAAACAACGCAATCGTATACGTTCCCACCGCAACAGCCAGATGCATCGACGCGCTATCTGTACATAACAGTAAATTCGCCCCCGCAATCATTGCCGCTAATTTACCGATATCGGGGGGTGAGGTCATCTGTAAATTAGGACAGACTTGGGTGAGAGCGGCAACTAACTCAGTATCCTCCGAACCATGCAGCATAACCAGAGTTAGGTCAGGCTGTTTTTGGTGGATGTCTTCAATCACTTTTTGCCATTTATGGGCGGGATAAACTTTATCAATGTCCTGTGACTGATCGAGGTGGTTAGAGCCGCCGTCGATCATAATGTAACCGCTTTCAGGGATACCGAGGCGGGCTTGTTCACCTTCAGCCCAATCCAGATCGGATTTTGGTACACGAATGGCAAGTTCTGGACAGGGGGTGTTAATCCCTAACCCGGTGAGCAGGTCATGATACATATACGCGGCATACTGCTCCGTCTTCAGCGGTACAGTATTGGTGAAAAACCACTTACCCTGATTATTTTCGTAGCCCACACGGATAGGAATACCACTCATCCAGAGCAATAGTCCCACTGACCACCGACGCTCTAGGGCAATTGCCCCATCATATTCGCGATCGCGGATAATCCCCAATAGGTTACCAAAATCCGCTAAACCGTTGCGGTCTTTATAGTCAAAGGGTAATACTTCCTGGACTGAACCGGAAACCCGATAGGCTCCCTTGGCGCGGGGTTCCACAATCACATCGATTTCGGCTTCGGGGTAATTGGCTTTTAGGTCATCTAACGTCGGAAAGAGCAGCAGTTGATCGCTGATTCCTCCCGGAACAAGGGCTAATAGTCTCATCTGAATATAATTTAGAGCTTGTATATCAGCTCAATTTTAATGGACTGGTCGTTCCTAATTTCACGAAATTTTCCAGAAACGAGTTTGCCAAGGAAACCTTGACGGGGTGAACTGCTACACCCCTGCTCCCATTGCGATTTTGCTTATGGGATTATGTTACGCATAATATTATACCTAGTGGTTTCATGGGATGAACCAGTAGTAGCATATTAGATTAGATTCGGTCGCGATTAGAGATTTGGCATCAAAGGCGGAAGCTTGTGCATTTATTAATTCCAGCAGCGGGAATGGGACGACGGATGGGGAGCGATCGCAACAAGCTATTGCTCACTTTACTGGGTAAACCCTTGTTGGCATGGACGCTACTGGCGGCGGAAGCGGCGACGGAAATTACCCAAATTGGCATTATCGGACAGCCAGGGGATCAGACTGATATTCAGGCAATTCTGGCGGATCTCGCCCTGACGAAAGCGGTACAACTGATTCCTGGGGGTGCCACTCGCCAAGAATCCGTTTATAACGGCTTGCAGGCTTTACCCTCAACGGCTGAACGGGTACTGATTCACGATGGTGCGAGATGTTTAGCCACATCCCAATTATTCGATCGCTGTGCGGAACACCTTAGAGATTGTCCGGGTTTGATTGCCGCGATCCCGGTTAAGGATACGATTAAAGTTGTCGATGAGTCGGATCTTATCCAAGATACACCGGACAGGCGGCGGTTGTGGGCAGCCCAGACGCCCCAAGGATTCGAGGTATCGCTGCTGAAGCAATGTCATGACCAAGGACGGAAATTACATTGGGACGTTACCGATGATGCGGCATTATTTGAGCGCTGTGGGCTACCTGTACAGATTGTGGCAGGGGAAGAGACCAATCTCAAGGTAACCACACCCATGGATTTAGCGATCGCGGAGTTTATCCTGCGTCAGCGACTTGCAGCCAGTCATCAGTCATAAGGATCGTCATTTATCATTTTTTATACTCCCTCCCTTGAGAAGCAAGCTACGTCTTATGTCAAGGTTTAAAGACTATTTATTTACAGAACTTAATAGTGTTAGACGAAGCCGTATTACGAAATCCAGTTGATCGAGCCTATTCGGATTACTTAATGCATATCCGAGATGCCATTGACAAAGGGAAGCGAAACAGCTTGTCTGATCAAATAAAATACCGGGCTGATAAATCGTTTATTTTGCTCAAGGGATTTTATTATCAGCATTTGCAGCATTTTTATGACGAATTTGACCGAGAGCAAATCCGAGTTTATTTGTATGATGACTTGTCTAAAGACCCGGTTCAATTCATGCAATCTATGTATCAGTTTGTTGGCGTCGATGATACCTTTTCCCCTGATGTCTCCCAAAAAGCTCAAGTTGCTCAAGTTCCCAAAAATACAGCAATGAATAAGATGTTACGCCAAGAAAATCCCTTGAGAACGATAGTCAGGTCGGGACTGCGAGTTATTTTACCCCTGGAAATGAGGCAAAGTATCCGTTCTCGCCTGATTCAAATGAACTCTCAAGATAAGAAAGCGGCTCCACTTTCGCCAGAGGATCGCCAACAACTGATCGAACTCTATCGAGACGATATTCTCAAGTTACAAGATTTAATTCAACGAGACCTTTCTCATTGGTTAAAGTAGTCATTTGTCATTTGTCATTTGTCATTTGTCATTTGTCATTTGTGATAATTGAATGGTTAGGTCGGGGCGGGTTTAGTTATATCAGGGTGAAAACAAAACGTTAGTGGTAAAACCCGCCCCTACAGACCCTCTTACAGGTGTATGTTTTTATTTTAGGGTTGAGATAAGACAAGGGGGACAAGGTGACAAGAAGACAAGGTAGAATGGACGTACATAATCCTGTTCGGTTGAGCTAAACACTCTTCCCCATCTCCCCCAACTCCCCCAGCTTCATCGTATCTACAAAACTGCTCAAGTATTTCCGCAGCGCTGCACTAGGAGAATTGATGAAGAGCCACTGATATCGACCACCACGACTCTAGGAAATTCCCCTACTCTTCCTTTAATCGGTAAAATATAGTGAGAATAAACTAAATTATATCAAGAGAATGAGTTTACCTAAACCAATTGGTCGCCAAAAAGAGGTACTCTGTCTACCAGCACAGGGACATTTTGCCGTGTTGGGAACGGCAGGCAGTGGCAAGACGACACTGGCTATTTTGCGAGCCGCGTATCTTGCATCTCCAGGAACTGATCATCAGGGTAAGACGCTATTAGTTACGTTTAATACGGCGCTTGTCACCTACTTAAAACACCTTCAAGACCGCCGACTAGCTAATGTGGCTATAGAAAACTACCATAAATTTGCTAGAGGTTATCTTGCCCAGCGGAATCAAATGTCTCGGAATGCTATTATTTCTCCAGAAAAGCGCGACTATTTTATTAATAAAGCCGTTGAACAGGTTTCAACCTTTTACGAATCACATCCCATTTTTGATAATCCCAAAAATCTTTTCTCGGAAGAAATTCGTTGGATAGCACAACATGGAATAACTAGCTATGAAACCTATAAAAATGAGCCTCACTTAGGGGGTGGCGAAGTGAGGTTTAAGCGAGAAGAACTGGAGCTAGTGTTTGAAATCTATCAAGCTTATCGAGACTTACGCAGCCATAAGTACGACTGGGATGATATTGCTACTGTTGTTTGTTCAGAGTTTGATGCTGATAATTCGCCGCGTTTGTATCGACATATAGTCATTGATGAGGGTCAAGATTTCTCACCAGAAATGATTCGCTCCCTGGCTAAAGCTATTCCCACCGATGGTTCGTTGACATTCTTTGGAGATGTTGCCCAGCAGATTTATGGACATCGTATGTCGTGGCGCTCGGCTGGACTCACAATCGATAAAATTTGGGAATTCAAAGAAAACTATCGGAATACTAAGCAAATTGCCAAACTTGGACTAGCTATCTCACAAATGCCCTACTTTAGAGGTATATCCGATCTTGTTGAACCTACTTCACCCACGGCTGATGGACCTTTGCCAACTCTGGTTGAGTTTTCTTCGAGAAACCAAGAAATCGAGTTTGTTGTCAATGTAGCTGTTCGGCTAGCAAAAACCCAGAGTATCGCTATCCTATTTCGTTTTCGCCAAGATGAAAACTCTATTAAAGACTATTTACCTCCGGGAAGTATCCGTTTGCACCGAGACATGACAACTTGGCAAGCTAAACCTGGTATCCGATATGGTACATATCATTCGGCGAAAGGTCTTGAGTTTGATGCCGTTATTCTGCCATTTTGCAATAATCAACGACTACCCGATCCAGAAGCTGTCACTGCCTTTGGGGAAGCGGACGCGGCGGCTCAAGATGGTCGCTTATTGTATGTTGGAGTAACACGGGCTGATAATCAGGCAGAGGTTTTAGTACCCGACCAGATAGACATATCTGATATTTTAGCGATCGCCCTCCCTAGTCCAACACAAGCAAGAAACGAAATCGTACGACTTCGATTGCAGGGTATATCAGAGGATAGATTCAAGTTTATAATTACACCAGACCTCTTTGACAAGCATACTTTGAGCCAGTACATTCGCTCAGGTAAGCGACCGCAAGAAACCCCCTGGATACCGAGGGATGAACAATGAACCCTAATGCTCCCTACAATCCCAATAGAGTTTCTCTGAGTGCCAAAGCGCAAGGTGCATTCCTAGGTGCGGCAATTGGTGATGCTCTCGGCTGGCCCCAAGAACTTCTGTATAAAAGACTTGATCAGCAAAAAGATACTGATCTCAACAGAGGATTTCAACGATGGGTACGGAAATCAGGGGGTCAATATTATCCCCATGAGGAGGTCATTCTTCCAGGTGAATATAGTGATGATACGCAATTAGTTCTGAGTACGGCGAGAAGCCTGCTTTATGGAAAGCAGTGGTGGCATCATTTGACTAGGCGAGAGCTAACGACTTGGACTCGTTATGAAAGAGGCGGTGGTGGTGCAACAAAACGTTCAGCACAGGAATGGTTAACAGGACAAGAGCCTTGGTTGTCTCCTAAAAATAAAAAGAGATACTTTGAGGCTGGTGGGAATGGCGTTGCCATGAGAATCTTGCCGCACTGTTTATTGGGTGTGAAAGATACCGATTTTGGCACGGTTGCTCAGAATATCGTCGCTAATGGTATCTCGACTCATGGTCATCCCAGAGCTTTAGTTGGAGCGCTGGCTTACGGTTTTGCTGTTTGGGTAGCGTTCAAAGAAACAGAAACGCTCAAATATGGTGCAATTCTTGAGAAAGTACTTACTGAGGTTAATGCTTGGTCAGGGCTACCAGATTTAGGCAATTTCTGTGGCGATTGGCAGCAGGTAGCGCAACAGGTAAATGCTGGAGCCTATGATCAGCACTGGCAAGTGACTGTTGATGAAATGAAACAACTGCTTGAGCAGTGTTTAGAAGGAATGAAACCGGGGGCGCTCCCAATCGAGTCAGAAGTTCTGACTAAACTCGGATGTTTTGATAAAAGTATCAAGGGTGCGGGAACAGTTACTGCTGCTGCTTCTATATTTCTAGCTTCTCGCTATGCCGCCGATCCCTTTAATGGTCTAATTGAAGCCGCATTTGCCCAAGGTGCTGACACGGATACGTTAGCGTCTATGACAGGTGGACTTCTTGGTGCGGTTGCAGGAACTGAATGGTTGGGAGACTATGCAGAACAGGTTCAGGATTCGACTTATATCAGACAGTTGGCAGAGAACTTAGTCAAAAATCAAAGCCTTTGCCAAATTAAACAAGCTGAGGCTCACAAGGTTACACGAGAAGAAATTAATTCTTTCATTGAAAAACTAGAGACATTAAAATCGGATGATGCTGTCTTGATTCCAGATGGCAGACATGGAAAACTCTCTGAAGTACAAATTCATCAACCACTCTCAAAAACAACACGGGCTATTTCCTGGAAGTTGATTACTGATGCTCGTCAGTCTCTATATATCAAAAAGATATCACGGTCAAAGGTTGATGCTAACCAGAAAAGCGAGAAAACAGTAAGTGCTTCTAATAATAGGTTGCAACCAATTGATTTACAGCCATCCGAGGTGAGAAAAATCGCTGTAAGAATACAAGTACGTGATCTGGCAAAAGCACGTTCTTTCTATGAAAAAGCTTTAGGTCTAAAAGTTGAAAAAGAAAAAGAGAATCTGGTGAACTATGGTAGTATTGCCTTAGTGTCTACCCAAATAACTGTCCAGAAAACTAACGGTGTAACTCCCAACACAAGACATACAATTTGTATTGAATACCCCACAATAGACCCGGTCTACCATAATGTTCGCCAACTCGGTTTTAAAATTTTGAAGCAAATTTCCGAGAAAGGTGGCAGGCAATTTTTCCAATGTCTTGATCCAGAGGATAACACGGTTGAAGTTATTGAGGAGCAATTTTAATCAAAAAATTCACTCTTTCGTGTCGCAAAAACTAGACTTTTGCGGCGAAAGTTTTCCATCAGTATTGAGATTAGGGTATGCTAGGGGCGGATTTAGCCGATCAAGAGATACTATAACCAATAACCTCTGTCGCTAAACCCGCCTTGACCCAAAATGGGCAACGTGAAGTATAAATTTTGAACATTTAAGCGGATATTGCCATCTCTTGTTCGGTTTGAATCGGTAGCGTAATTGCAAATTCGGTTCCTTTCTCAGGTTCAGAGGTGACTTCAATTTTACCCTGGTGTTTTTTCACAATCTGGTAACAAATGGCTAATCCCATCCCTGTGCCTTTACCCACAGACTTGGTGGTGAAAAAGGGATCGAATATCTGGTCTTTAACTTCCCCTGGAATCGCTGCACCATTGTTCCAAACTGACACGCGAATCCAACGATTATCGATGGTTTCACTACGAATGACGATTGTCGGTATCGCTTTACCCTGAACCTCTTCTAAAGCGTCAATGGCATTGCTGATAATGTTGATAAATGCCTGATTGAGTTGAGCCGGATAACAATCAATTCGGGGTAATTGACTGTACTTTTTGACCAGATTAATATTGGGCTGGAGGCGATGACCGACAAGTAAAAGGGTGTTCTCTAGTCCTTCATGGATATCTGCGCGTTTTAACTGCGCTTCATCCAGACGACAGAAGTTCCGCAAGGATAAGACAACTTCCTGGATTCGTTCAGCCCCACTTTTTAAGGATGACAGCATTTTTGGCATATCGGCGATGAGGAAATCTAAATCCATCGCTTCGCTTTGTTCTTGAATCGCGGCGTTAGGCTGAGGATACTCTTGCCGATACAGTTCTAGCAAGATCAGTAAGTCATTAATCGATCGCTTGGCATAATCCAGATTACCGTAAATAAAGTTAATCGGATTATTAATTTCATGGGCAATCCCCGCCACCATCTGTCCTAAACTGGACATTTTTTCGCTTTGAATCAGTTGGGCTTGGGTTTGTTGGAGTTCTCGCAGCGCTTGCGTCAATTCTTGCGTTCGTTCATCGACGCGCTGTTCTAAGGTTTGACGCGCTTGTGTCAATTCTTGGGTTGAGTCGTCTACCCACTGGACAAGCTGATTGAGAGATGTGGCTAATGAACCGACTTCATCGTTGGTGGTGACAGGAGTGCGAATCTCCAGATTGGATTCTTTGACGATCGCACTAGCAACGTGAGTTACTGTTTCGATAGGATGCGCGATCGCACGGCTGGTAATCGTGGCTAAGAGTACCGCGATACCCACCGATAGCAGCAAACTACTTACCATGATTCGCAGGCGTAAGGCTTCTGCTTGTGCTAGTTGTTGATGTACCTGAGACTGTTGCGTTTCGGCATTAGTTTTGGCATCCTCTACATGGTGGGATAGGTGATTGAATTGAGCCATCACTTGGCTGGTAGAGGGGTGATGCAGTGCCTTTAAGAGTTCTTGTTGTATCGCAGAAATCTCCTCTGGCTTCAGGTTCTCCGATTCACTGATTTGCCAGAGTGATTCAATCACCTGATTGTAGGCGTCTATAGTCGCTTCATACTCCTGAAGCAGATGATGTAATTCAGCCGTGTTCACATCCACGCCATCGGGATAGTCTTGGATGAAGATATCTAACTCAGAGAGTAGGCGTTTCATCCGATCCACATCGGCTAAATACTGATGCTTTTGGGCTTCAATCTGGCTAGGATTTACCGAGGCGGTGAGTAGTTCTTGCGGATGCGATCGCACAGCCAAGGTAACATTTTCTAGGTTGCTGAGGAGATGGTGCTGCTGATCGGCAACTCGTTCTTGTTGTTGGGCTTGGTCTTGGTAATAATTACCTAGAATTAATCCTCCGGTTGTTCCCAGAATGGATATGCCGATCGCCAAGGCGTAGCCGTAACCAATTTTCTCAGATATGCTGAGGTGGCGAATGCCTTCTTTAATCCAGGTGAAAGGGAAAATCTCGGATAAATTCTTATTCAGATTTAATGGGTTTTGCTGACCCATTAAGGTATTTTGGGGGGAGACTGGGGGATAGCGGGAATTGGAAAAAAGCATAAGATAAGCCAAGAAGTGAGATAGATCGTAAGGTTTCCAGGGGAAGTGATGCATGATTTGCGAGAAACGATTGAATTAGGCAATCGGTATCATTGTTGACAAAAATAGTTAAATTTTGCGACAATTATTAGATAGAAAATTCAGTTTACCTCTGTTCATCGATATACATTACCTTTTTACACACTCTATCTATTAATTGTAGGAATAAAATGATAAAGTTTTTAACAAGTTTTCATTTAGAATTGACTAAACAAATAAAGTTAGAGTAAAGATTGAAGCAAAGAAGCGGGAAAAAGGAATTCCGCTCCAGGGCTATCAATGGATGGAATCGGCTACCAGCAAGAATTAGAGCGACAATGACAGAGTTGTAGCGGTCTGCCAAAATCATAAAGTAATGTGAAGATATTTCATCAAATCCATCAATTAATTAAAAAATATTAAAAACGTCCTGATTAGACTGGAAGTAAGCCCAGAGATTTGTTATTTCAAGACTGTAGGGTGGGCAATGCCCACCTTGCCCTCATCAATAGGGTTTGCATACTCAAATTGCGTAAGTTCTATCTTTTTGATGTGCAAGTAAGGAAGCACATTAGTTTTGTGATTTGGATCATCCCAATTCGCCAAAATGATTGGTATTGCGAACATTTTATCGCCGGAATCGATATGAGTTTATACCTAGAAAAGGTGGAGATAATTAGTTAACCGCCGAAGCCAAATCGTAAGGGTGATTTAAGTTATGAGTGGGAGATTGTGTAGGGGCGGGTTTCACTACTATCTTTTCGGTTGCACCCAGATGTAACTGAAGTTCCCCCTGTGCGGATGTACTACACCTAGTGAAAAATCCCATCCAGT
>NZ_JBKHHI010000033.1:0-26872 GCF_046539235.1 Coleofasciculus sp. | reverse complement strand
GTAGCAGTTTGCTGTTATGAACTGTCTCAACTCGCCTCCCCATCTTCCCAGACGCGCCATGGCACGTCTCTACAGGCTCCCTTAGATGCAATAGAGGCTTACTTCCAACACCTAGAAGCCGTATTATTAAAGATTGGCTACCTACATCCCCATACCGCGACATCCCGCATGGAAAAGTTCAGACGCCTGTATTACCGAGCCATGCTTACCCCAGAAGAAGTCGCCATGCTCAGAGGGATTCTCCGTCAGACGGAATGGGCGGTACAATTTATGCCGAGGTCAGAACAGGAGGAGTCAGAATCCTAGATTGTCGGTCAAGTATTATGAGAAACCGGGTTTCTCGTGAGGATGACAACGAAATATTAAGCTTTCACCCAAAGAAACCCGGTTTCTTGACCGATGTCCTAGCGGCTGTCTTAGACTATAGACTTTCCGCCGATAAATTGGCAAAATAGCCAAGTTCACATCATCAGGAAATCATTGATGGCGGCTTGAAGAGTAAGGATTTAGACGTTAGTTGTGTTTGGAGGTATGTTCAGTGGCAGTGTCTAGGGGTAATAAGTATCAACCCGATCGCAACGAGTTCAAACCACGAGGAATCTATCATTCTCGTCGGCTTTCTCGTCAACGTCGCCCTCGACAACCCTTGCCCTTAGAACATGATCTTCATCCTCCCTCCTCTTCCACTTCACCACGCCGTCTGCGGGCGGTTCAATCTAATTCTGCAAATCCCAGTCGCCCCAAACCCATACCCCTAAACCCTACCACTCGGCGTTCCAGTGAACCCTCAATTTACCCAAATCTGAAGCTACCCAAACTGCGGACGATTAACGGGATACCGATCAGAGAAACGCCTCTGGGAAATCGTCAGATGCGTCGCCCTCCGGCTGCAACCCCCCTATCCCAACCCTTGAACCCACGTCGAGACAATAACTCCCGTAGGCAAACGCGGCGTTCAACGGTTCCCACTCCATCAGAGGCGAAACCGAAGCGTCAATCGTCTCGTGCTCAACCCACTCAGAGGGGGAAATCCCGGCGCCCTCGGCGTTCCCAAAAACGCTCGGCGGGTATATGGATTCACGTTATCCGCCTATTAATTCTCGGCGTGGGCATTGGCGCGATCGCAGGTACTCTATTATCAGTATTAGATCCCACCAGCAAAATGTCGATGCGCTCCAGTGAGGCGGCGCAGGGGAACCTTCAAGAAAGCCCGACGAATCAAAGCATTACTCCAGCCCTCCCTCTGCGCCAAGAAATCTCCCCTCTGAAAGCCCAAGTCCAAACCTTAGTCGCCAAAAATCCGAAACTGCAACCCGGTGTTTTTGTCGTAGATTTGGATACCGGTGCCTACTTAGACTGGGAAAGTAACTCCATTTTTCCCGCCGCCAGCACGATTAAAGTCCAGATTCTCGTGGCATTCTTTCAAGAGGTTGATGCGGGTAAAATTCGCTTAGATGAACCCTTAACTATGGAACCAGAAATGATCGCCAAAGGTTCAGGGGACATGCAATATCAAAAACCTGGGACTCAGTATAGTGCCTTAGAAGTGGCAACCAAGATGATTACGATTAGTGATAATACCGCCACGAATATGATTATTCATCGCCTCGGCGGTATCCAAGCCCTGAATCAACGGTTCATTTCCTGGGGATTAACCGCAACGGCAATCAATAACCCTTTACCGGATTTAGAAGGGACAAATACCACAAATGCCAGAGACATGGCAAACTTGCTGTATAAGGTGAATCAAGGGGAATTGTTGAGTCTGCGATCGCGCGATCGCTTATTGGATATCATGCAGCGTACTGTAAATAATTCCCTAATTCCTCAAGGATTAGGTACAGGGGCGACGGTTGCCCATAAAACGGGGGATATTGGTTCAGTATTAGGAGATGTGGGTATTGTGGATATGCCCACAGGAAAACGCTATCTTATCGTCACCTTGGTCAAACGTCCCCACAATGATGCGAGCGCCTCGGAGTTAATTCGCAACGTTTCCCGCACGGTTTATGACTATTTCAATAAACCAACGGCGACACCAAGTCTGAACTCGATGCCGATTAGCACACCTGCTATGGTGGTGAGTGGATTACTGATTGGTTTGCAGGGAACGATGTTGTAATTGTCTTATGTTTTATGTCATTCGTTCAAGGAAGAAAATTTATGGTTCAAGTTGACGTTGAGCGATATGCAGTACACAACTATTGATTTATTTTCGGGTGCTGGAGGCTTGACTACAGGGTTTCACTTAGCCGGCTTTCGGACAATATGTGCTATCGATCAAAACCCAAAAGCCTGAAGGGGTGACAAAATGAAATAACTTTATCCCCGGAGTTAAACCCAACTCACTTAGCTGTTGATAGTTTCCTTGACTATTGGCGGATATAAGTTGGGAAGAACTAAAAACTTTTGCAGATGTTTTCTCCTACTTTGATAGAGAATGGGTACAGGAAATAGCGCGGCTAATCTCTCAATCTTAACTTGTTTGTGTACTTGAAGCAGCCAAAGTAAAATTTCCAGGGTGAGGAGTTGAGATTCACTTAAATAATTATTAAGACAACTGTGATAGAATTGTGGTAGCATTATTAGTTGAGCGGTTGACTTGAACAAGAATAGACCGCTCTTTTTCACCATAAAACACATACATTGTTTTTTAAGTTTTTGGAATAGGACGCGATCGCTCTTCGTGTGCGAAGCACGTATCGCACGCATGAAAGGCTATGTCTAAACCTCCACCCCCAGAAAATAAGCTGAGGGTTTTAATCCGAGGAATAGCCTGTTGGCGCAACCATTGGCGCAAAGATTGACCAAATTTGTCTGTCCATCCGGTTTCTGGTTGAACTGAAAGCTGGGCTAAAATGTCCTGAAACCAATGTTTATTGGCGGGTTCAGCATTAGGTAAGTCAAGGGGTAAGGACAATTGACGCATGGTTAAATTGGTGGGGATAGACAGCCGATGGGAAGTTCAAACTCCGGGCTACAATCTCAAGTTCCTGATTATCATCTACGTTGCTAAGTACTTTCATCGGGTTTTTGGCTGGATTTAGGAAGCAAATCCTCGAATTTAAGCGATGGCATTGGATGTTGGTTGAGAGATTCTGTTATTGCCTCATCCGCTCTTTTCCTATACTTTTGCTGTAATCTCGCTTGCGCTTGTGCCTCGTCTTCTTTTCCAAACAAGTCTCGATAAAAGTTAACAAAAGCAGTTATAAATTCACTAAAACTCTCATCTTTATTATCTGAATATTGCTCAATTTGATCAGCAAATTTGCGTAGGTTAGCTGTCATTTTGTGGAGCGAGGTGGCTGATTCGGTTGAGAAATGTAAATTGTGCAATCTATCGGGAAATTGCTCTAACGTGTTACCCAAATCTATACCGTGAGCCTTGAGATTTGTTTGGATCGTGTGCATTTGCTGACGAGCTACATCAAGTCGAGCTGACTCTGGTGAGAGCGAACCTCCAATGATGTCCTTGAAAGTGGTGATTAGATTGTCTAAATCGGCTTTAGCTCTTTCCGGATGATTGGGCAAGTCTTCCAGAGAAATACCCAATAAAACAGCCATTAATTCTGATAGAGTTGTGGTTTGTCGCGGAGTTTCTGGAGATTGTCCGATGAAGAAGGTGATCCGATTAAACAAAGCATGTTTAGCTTGATCAATTGCCTGGTTGATCTGAGATTCTAGGCAGGCTGTTGCTTGCTCTTGAGTAATTTCATAAGAAGCTATTTTCGCGATCGCCACTTTTTTTTGTTCACCCTCTAGGTTATGGATTTGGAAATTGCCACCGGGGATCTCTTGGCGATTGGGAATTAGAAAGTAGCGAGTTTGGGTGGCATTAATCCACAAAGAATTTTTCTCTCCAGTGTTTTGATTTTCTGGAAGTCTTTGAGGTATAATTAACCAGGCTCCATCTGATTGCTGTTCGGTTTTCCATGCATCTGCATTCAGGTGGGATATAGCTTCAGATAGGGGTGCTGTCGTCCACAGTATAATTGGCAGTTTCTCCAGATATAATCTGCCATACTCTACTCTGGCTTTAATGGTTTCATTGGGTTGGGCTTCCCAAGATACGAAGCCACAATCTGCCCTTGTCATCCGCACCCCGGTACAGAGAATATCTATTAACCAAGAAATACTGGCATTATTGGCTTGTTCGCCTACTAAATGTCTAGCGATATCAGCGCCACCAAGATTCAGAGTCAACAGGGCTGAATCGTTTTGTTGGGGAGTAATTGCTATAATTACTGGATGCTGAGTTCCATCTGAAAGTTGTAGCGAGGTGGTTACAGGTTGGTAGTCCTCGGCGAGAGATTCAGAAGCTGTGTAGAGATTTTTAGGAAAATGAACAAAGTCAAAGGATGAAGACGTTTTCTTTTGCAGATGTTGTAAAAAAGAACGGATTGGATTTGAATAAAAAGGAGTTGGGGACAAAAAGATTATCGCCAGACTCTTTGGGTTAGTTGAAGTCGATGTAGTCGTCATAACTCAAAACACTTTATTCTATGGGGCTTCTGTCAAAAAAACCTTCAAGAGTCACTCCATTCCAGTTAGCTCCGTTAAGATTTGTATGGCTAAATAAAACCCCTTCTAGATTGGCTCCTTCGAGATTAGCGTCTTCCAGATTGGCTCGACTCAGATTAGCATAACTCAAGTTAACCTCTCCAAGATAGGCAAATTCAAGGTTAACTCCACTCAGATTGGCTCGACTCAGATTAGCTCGACTCAAGTTCGCCTCTTCTAGGTTTATTCCGTCGAGGTTAACTCCTTCCAAGTTTACATCACATAGAGTTGCGCCCCACAACGTTGCTCCTTTCAGGTTAGCCCCTTTCAGGTTAGCCCCTTTCAAGTTAGCATTACTGAGATTGGCATTACCCAAGTTAGCCCCCTCTAGGTTTACCCGTTCCAGGTATGCCATATTAAAGTTAATGCCACTCAAGTTTAATCCGCTGAGATTAACCTCTTCTAAGTTAGCAGCTTCAAGGTTAGCTCCATCAAAGTTAACTCCTCTCAAGATAGCTCTTCTGAGACTTGTCCTATTCAGATTAGCATTACTGAGATTAGCTTCGGTGAGGTTAGCTTCAGTGAGATTGGCATAGCTTAGGTTGATCCCGCTTAACTGGGCATAACTAAGATTTGCCTGGTACAAATTAAACAGGATATCCGGATTTTGTTTCCGCCACTGACTCCAGGCAATAACTCCTCGTTTCAAGTAAGCAAGATGTTCTGGATTTGCCATAAAAGATGCCCTTTTTCTCAGTATTCCTAAATTGAATTTGTCATTTCGGATTCACATTTTCCTATTACCGCAATCTCCAAATCTGAATCGTTTTGTCCCAAAATGCACAACTTGCAAGAAAATTGCCATCTGGACTAAAAACAATAGAGTTAACACCTTTTAAGCCATGTCCTCTCAGTTTGAACAATTCTTCACCAGTATTTAGGTTCCAGAAGCGAATTGTACCGTCTTTGTGACCACTTGCTAGAGTTTGTCCATCTGGACTGAACGTAAGACAATGAACACTTCCCAAATATCCGCAAATCTGGGTACGAATTACCTGATTAATGTCAATGTTCCAGAGTTTTATCGTTTCATCTAAACCGCCACTGACAAGAGTTTTTCCATCGGAACAAATAGCAATTGATTCTACTTCTTTACTATGACCAGTGAGTGTACCAATTAAGTTAGCATTTTGAAGACTCCACACTTTGATGCTCTTATCTTTACTACCGCTCACTAGCGTCTGTCCATCTGGACTAATGGCAACAGAAGTTACAGGATATGAATGATCACGAAGAGTACAGAGTTCTTCCCCAGTTTGCAAATTCCATAGCTTGATCGTCTTATCAAAGCCGCTACTGACTAAAATCTGTCCATCGGGGCTAATAGCTAAGGATGTGACCCAATTTGTATGTCCTAAAAATGTATGGATTTCCTGAGTAGTTTGAAGGTTCCAGACTTTAATTGTTTTGTCTTTGCTGCCACTTACTAAAGTCTGTTTATCTGGACTAAAAACAACCTGAAAAACAGCATCAGTGTGACCCTTTAAGGTGCAGATTTCTTGACCATTTGCCAACTGCCACAGTTTAATCGTCTTATCCTTACTAGCACTGGCTAATGTTTTGCCATGAGGACTGATAGCAAGGCAATAGAGGAAGTCGGTGTGTGCTTTGAGGCTATGAATAATTTCTCCTTCAGTCATGGCTATAATAATTCCTCAAACTCTAGGTTTACTGAGATTCGCTGTATAGTTAAGAGGCTGAGCTTCTCAATTAAATAGTCTTCAGACAAGAAACAAACAGTTAACTTTTATCCTCATCCCCCATCAGTCTCAACAAGCAATTTAAAAGCGTGGAAGCTTAAGCACCTTTAACCCAAGCCCCAAAGCTGGAAGAGTTTTTCGGTGTCAACTATCTTACTACCATCAAAGTTTTTAGATAAGTCAGGTTCAATCACTTGGCACTCTCCCTCTAGCGTCGGAGTCCCCGTACAACCGTAAAATCCACACTTATTAAATAAGGTATTTTTAAGTTTGAGATAGTTGAGATCGCAGTGGCGAAAATCACAGCGCTCAAAAACAGCATTATCGGGAGTCATAGCCGCAATATTTGCCCCTTTCAAATCGCAATTAATTAAACGAGTATTATGGAGCTTTGCCCCCTGAAAACGAGCATTTTGAAAACAGACATCTCGTATTTGAGCGTTTGTCCAAGTTGACCGATGGAGATCAATTTTGCTCCAATCTCCTCCCCGGATTTGTGCCTCGATAAAATGTCCGACATTAAGATACGCCCCAACAAATTGACAATTCTCAATAACCGCTTGATCAAGGGTTGCCATTTCTAGCATTGCGTTGTCCCAAATACAATTGATCAACTGAATGCTAGTCAAATTCCCCCCCCTAATATTGGCTTGGCTAAAATCGCATCCCTTAAATCGGGCGGCTACCAGATTAAAACCGGGCAATACAGCATTTTTTAAGTCTTCATTTTCCAGTACCAGACATCCCGAACCTTGGCGTCCTCTCCTTACCCATCGCTCATGTTCTTCGAGTGCCGCAAGATGCAGAAGCCACATTTCCATAGATAGATCGATCCTCTCTTGATAGATAAGTATTAAATCCGGGTTACTGTCTACTGTTTTATCGTTATACTGGAACTGGGTTACATTTTTTGAGAATAGCCTTCAGCTTCTTGTTTGAGTCGTTCTATATCAAAATTTTCTCGCTTTTCGCCGGGTAAAATCCTGTATTCAACCCCAGGGTCTCTATCCCCTTCATCAGGAATTTCGCTGAAGTAATAATGCACGTTATCGACCACGATAGGAATTTCATTGGTATTAAATCGACTCAGGATGGTATGAGCCAGTTCATACTCTCTTTGTAGAGACGTATTCATGACGCCACCTGCATCTGTATTCAGGATAGTTTTAACATCATGGAACAAGAACTTCAACAGTACCTGATTTTGTTCGACCGGATCAGCAACGGTTTGGGTGACTAGATTACTGGTGAGATTGGCTTCAACGATAATTCCTAGTTGTTGAATTCTGGTGAGCTGTTCTGGTGTGGCATGAGTAGCATGACCTAAACGAACAATGACTTGATCGGATAACTGATTGTTCGCTTTTAACTCTTCTAAGGTAGTAATCAGGTTTTCCAAGTTTTTCTGAGCAATTGTACGGTGTTCATCACTACTTTTATCGAGTTGACCTGTACTGTCTCTCTGGGGATAGCCTTCTCCTACATGAGGTCGCAACACAAATGTTGACTTTTGTTCTATTGCTTTTTGCTTGAGTTCTTCATAAATTTTCTTGAACCGTTTCATCCCCTCTGACGTAAAGCGACGTTCTGCGCCAGCAATGTCTATACCAATCGTTTGACCGTTACCCACTTGCTCTAACGCTCTTCTTTCGGGTGTCGCGATTAAGTGTTGTTCTTTGATTGGATGTTCACTTGCCAGTCGTTCAGAACTAATAATGTATAGAAATCGTACCTCTAATCCGTATTCTTCAAGCAGTGCTCTAAATTGCTCAGGGTCTATGCCACGCGGTAATCCTCCCTGCAATTCTGCATACTTAATGCCATCTGCTTTGAGCTGTTCTAATGTTGATCGAACTTGTTGTTCAGGAGTCGTTGAGAGTAGAACACTCCCTCTAATTCTATAGGTTTCATCGAAGGGAATCGTTGTCGCCGTCAGCAACTCTAGAAGTGTGACTTTTACAACCTTGGAGTTACTTAAGTTTAGTGACTCTCCATCGGCTTGTAAAATGCCATTGTTCTTCAAGACTTCTCCAATAACGGTTTTAGTGCTACCTGATGTATTGTTCCATAAGTCTGTCAAAATCTCACTAGGTTGTTTACCTGTCAATTCTATAAGTTTTGCAGGTTTCAAGATACCTGTAAAGTGATTGTGAAGTTCAACACCTGGGTGATTGAGTTCTTGACCCTGTTCATTATTTTTATCCGTTTTCAGTTGAGACTCTGGCTCTAACCCTGTTTTATCCTGTTCTTTATTCGCCCTTGGATTTGTAACAGTCGTTTCGGTTGGGGATTCATTGTCATGATTACTCTGATTTTCAGATGGATTCACCTCTGAGGTAGGAGGGGGGTTTTGCTGATGACTTCCTTCTTGATCGAAGGAATTTTTAGCTTTATAACTCTCCCCTTGGCGACGAACTTGCTTATTGATTTCAATACTTAAGCTAATCAGTTCTTGCCGCATCCCATTAATATCTTGTAAATCCAAGCCATACTCGGTTTGATACTCTTGAGCCACTTCTATGGCTTTTTCTGCTTTTTGATCTGGAGAAAGATCAGCATACTCATCTTTGCCTTTCTTGATCTTGAGCATCTGCTGCGCCATTTCGCGCATTCCTGTCACACGATTCTTCGTTGATTCCTCAAACTCGATAGGAGAACTTTCTAAAAGGTTTTCGATTTGGGTAAGCTGATCGACAGCATCCGTGGCTCGATCTAAATATTTACCGCTTGTCCAGAGTGAATGACCCAAACCTTCATGATCGGTGATATGTTCAAGGGCATAGCTAACTTGTTCGTTAAATGAATTTAAGTATTCTTCGGGTGACAGTTTCCGACCTAAACTCATCTGCTGATTGCCGACAACATGTTGAGCTGCACCGCCTGTGTAATAAGCCTGGTTTGCAAAAATCAGAGCTTCGCTTTGTTTCTTATTCCATTCAACAGTTAATTGATTAAGCCGTTCCTTTTTTTGCTGATTCAACGGTTCATTCCGCTTATCGCGCAAGGGTTCTAGTTCTTTTAATATCGCTTTAACCTCTTGCAAGCGCTGAGTATAGAGTAGGTTGCTTGCTTCGATTTCGGCGTTTGGATTTTGAGCCTTAATCGCTTCTACATCATCTTCCGGCTCAACTTTTTGCTTGGTTGGATCAGAATATTCTAGCTCTTTTTGTTTATTTAATTCAACAATTTTAGCATCGAGTTCAGCTCGAATACCTGTGTAAACGTCATTCGCCTTTTGGAAGCGATCGCTTGTTTGGCTGTGTAGATCAGAACCTGATTCGATTCCGGCTAAGGTTTCTTCTTGGAATTTATTCCATTCCTGATCAGTCATGTTCCGCCGCTGCTGCGCTAAAGACATGACATCTTGATCAGCTACAACTATGGCATCCGTTTCTGCATCAGCGGCGGCGTTACGTTTCTTCTCTGATTCATACTGTTTATTGAGGTCTTCACTGAATCGCTTAATTTCGTGCTGGACTACCGTTGGTGAATCTAGATTTCCAGGCTGGAGTTTGAGATCTTTGGTTAGCTTGCGTATTTCAGTTTTTAATTTTGTGGCTTTCTGATTCAGGCTATCAATTTTAGCTTGAATCTTTGTAATTTCAGCTTCCAGTTCCGCTCGCTTGGTTTGGCTCTCCTGATTATTGTCTTGCTCATCTAAATCACGAAGCGCTTGTTCTTTTTCCTTGAGAGTCTGATTGGCTGTGTCTGTCTCATCAAAGGTTTTCTGTAGGTTTTGAAGTTTAGATAGCCTTGTTGCTGTTGGGCTATAAGCGGCATCGGGAATAAAGCCTGGTGTATAAACATTGGTGTCAAAAACTAAACCCGCCTCTCGACCAAATTTACTTCTAAAGAGAGCATTAAAATTTTGGACGGCTTCAATGGCTTGAATCGCTCGATTTTTTTTATCTTTATTTCTACTGTAAAAGACTATATCGTAATCTGAACTCAGATCAGCGCTACCTGCTGCAATTTGCCGGATTGGGCCTCCGCTACCCTTGTCTCGAAAGACGACCTCTACATCTTGGTGACCTTTTTTGATTTCGTTAATCACTTTTTGAACTTCTTTTTGGCGGTAGTCTACAAGTTGCTGCATCAATTGGGGATACTGTAGGTAGTTTGCTTTAACTTGCTGCCAATCATTTTGGGCATGATCCATCAATTTGTTGATCTGAGTTTTAGTTAAGGGATTGCCTTCAGTATTTCCTCTCAAATACTCTTGTTGTTGGCGACTCAAGCGGAGATTCAGGGCAGCATTCAGGTCTTGTAAGCCTTCATCTTCACTCTTTTTCGGCTGCGACTCTTGCGGTTGATTGGTCTGTTTACCGGGCTTATTGGCATCGGCTGCAACAAAGCCAACACCAGGATTGACATCCATCTCATCCAAGGTGTTTTGGTGCTGCGTTAACTGCTGTTGCAGGTTTTCGATATCGGCTCGGAGATTAGCCTCAGCATCAACATCCAAGTCCCCTGTTCCCAAGCGTTCCAAGCGCTCATCAATAATCCGAGGCAGTTTTTCGACCTCCAGTTTGGCTTCCCACGCTCGCGAACCGACTGGTGGTGTGCCATTCTTACTGATCCAGTTCTGAATCCGCTCTTTGAGCAGGCGTATTCGTCCGGAAAATCCAGAGTAACGCTGCATCAGCCGGACGGTTTGGGTATGCAACTGGATATCTACTGCACTTGCATCCAGCCCTACTCGCATATGAACGTTAGTCACCAGTCCATTGGCGTCTACATCATAATGAACGCGGACTGTATTGCTAGGTAAATCGGGATCGACGTTGATGGCAACCTTACCCTGCAAGTCATTGGGTAGCGCTGCTGTTAATGTTTTCTGTAGATCTGGATTCAGGGATGTATCTTTGATTTGATCCGATGGTATCTGGGTTAATCCCTCATCCTTGATGGGTGTCGATGGCGGTGTTTGCCCAATCGGTTGATTGGTATTTGGGTCAATTATTGGCGTGGGTGCGGGTGTTTGTCCAACGGGTTGATTGGTATTCGGATCAACTATTGGTGTCGATGGCGGTGTTTGTCCAACGGGTTGATTGGTATTCGGATCAACTATTGGTGTCGGATTAGAAATGTCACCGACTGGCGGGAGAGGTTGGTTGAGATTTGGTACATCGGTGGACGGGCGATCGCCTCCTCCCAAATTTCGCAAGCGATCGCCATAGGCCCGATTTGCCCCTCGACCCACGAGATTGCCAAACGCTGATGTACCCGCACTTTCACCAACCGTCTGCCAAGACAACTCCTTGTCCTCGAAGACGACTTGACCTGTGACATCGGTAGCGGTTTCGCCAATCGTGTCGGTAACAAATTCGCCCCCCGTCTTGAACGCAGCATTATCGATTTGGTCTACACCCAGCTTGGTTCCCAACTTGCCAAAGGCTCCACTGAGAGCCTCACCCCCGGCATTCCCTAACAGGGAAGTACCAAAGCTGATTCCCACCATCGACAACGAGAATGCCTCACCCACTGCCAGTCTTTGACTGATATCGGCACCCATCTCGCCCAGCGATTCAATGCCAAATTTAGCCCCAGCTTTAGTGGCTGTATTCGTCAATAAGCCTGCTGCTTTTTCCGCACCCCGCAATCCCACCAGTTGCAAGACACCACCAACGGCACCAAATCCTGCTTGGGTGGCGTAAGTTTGCCAGGAGGACATCTTGCCATCAATTAAGTCATTCGCGCCCTGTTTCACTAACGCTCCGGTTGCGCCAATCAATGCCGCTAACCCAATGGCTGCAACTAATCCCACACCCGACGCTGCCAACGCCACGATCGCAACGGTTACGGCAACGGTGATCACAATGTCGATTAAAATCTTGACCACACTCTTCCAAGCTGGCTGAACTTGGTCGGCGGCTTCTTGGGCTTTCTCCTGGATCGTTTGCCCTAAGCTGGGATTTTGGTCGGAGCCTTTGAGGGAACCTCTCAGACCATTTTCGAGCTGTGTGGTACTTTCAGCTAATTTTGTGTTCAGGTTTTTAATGACACCATCAAGCTGCTGCTGTACACCTGCGGTCAAATTTTTCAGTTCACCCACTGTCGTATCTGCACGACTATTAACCCCATTCGTGTGACCATTTTGCAACTGCGTGAACGCTTGGCTGGCACGCTGCACCTCTTGGGCAATAGTCGTATTAAACTCCTCAGCCACCGTCGTGCCAGCAGCCGATGCCTGCTGAGTCACCGTATTGATACTGCCCAGCATCTCCTGAGTCTGTTGATCAATCCCCTGTTCCGAATTGCTGATCCCCGTCTCCAGGGATGCCTGAGTCGCTGCCATCATGCCATCAAGCTGACCCTGTGCCTCCGCAATCACGGCGTTGACCACTGGTAGATTTGGGGTTTCCATGCCTTGAGCTTGGTCAGCAAATTGCTGGAATGCGCCTTGCACGTTAGTAGTTGCTTGGTTAACCCCTGCTTGCAGCGCCGCTGTTACTTGCTCGGCATTGGCATTAATTCCCAGTTTCTGCTGTTCCCCTAAACTATTGAGCTGAGTTAACTGGGTTGCCTGCATTTGGTCTAAGGAACTCAGGGTGGCATTGAGATTCTGATCAATGCTTTGGAGTTGACCCTTCAAGGCTTGGGATGCCCTGTTCAGCGCCGATTTCTCAGACTGGGCGAGTTCTTGCAGGGCAGCCTTGTACTGGAGGTGCAGCTCGTTGCGAGTCGTCGCCACAACCTGCTGCATTCCTTTGACCACTTCCGACTGGCTGGTGGAGAGTTCTGCGGCTTTTTCATTGGCGTTTTGCTGTAAGCCGTCACGATAGGAGGCAGCGACATCCCCGGCTGCTTTAATCTTGGCTTGGCGCCAGTTTTCAACGTAGGTTTCTCTGTCAAAGCTTTCCAGAAATTCCGTAATAAAATTACTGGGTTCTGGGGGAGATTCACCTGCAAATTGTTTTTGGTAATCGTTACCAATTTGGATGGCTTCCTTGCCAACCGTCACCCCAGCGGCTCGGAAATCTTGGGCAGCTTTGGTGAAGGGTTTGGCAATACCAGACGCCATTCCCGTCTCAATTTGCTGGAGTTGAGCAAGGCTCGTTTGGTATTCTGTTTGGATGCGATCGCGTGCGGCGGTTGTGGAGGATTTAACCGCCCCGACAGTGGCTTGGTGCTGTCCAGTGACCTCCTGTTTTGCCCCTTGCGCCTGAGTTTGAACGTGGCTACGGGCTTGAGCCATAGCATTAGTAATTGTCGCTTGATTTTGGCTGATTGCCATATCCACAGCAGCCACAGCTTGCCCCGCCGATGCCTGGATGCGAGGTGCAATGGTTTGTCCGAGGCTGCCGATACTTGCCACGCGCTGTGAACCCGAAGCCATGAATTGAGACATCGCCGCTTCTGCCTGAAGGCGCTGCTGTTCCATGGAGCTAGCCACCTGAGCTTCAGGAATGGGATGAGCGACAATGCCTTGATTTGCAGCCGTTAGAGACGCTTGGGGATTATCAGTTTGGCAAACAACCATACCATTTCCCGCCGCACCCAGAACTTTTTGGGGGTTGAGGGCAGCAATTCCTGCCTCGGTAGTCACAAAGGTGGGCTTGATTTGAGGTGGAGTAAATGCTATGCCTGTATTGGTTGGGGGTTGTGAGTTAGCCGCCGCCGTTTCTATCTGACTGCTGGTTTGCGCTACCGCCCTTGCCGCTTCCGCTTGTTTTCCAGCCACTTGTTCTTTTTGAGTGGTGACTTTGGCAACAGCGTTTTGATCGACTTTTTCCTCATCAGTGGGTGTCTGTTTGGGGGTATCTCCTGTAGCGTCTGGACTCTCTTGCTCTCCAGCTTGAGCGGTAGCGGTTTCCTCTTTTGCACCTGCTTCCGTTTTTGTCTCCGGCTCACCTAGATTTTCTGTTGTTTCGGCTGTCTCTGTTTCCGTTACGGCTTCAACAGCCTTTTGCGCGTCTTGGTTAGCCGTCTTGGCACTGGCGACATCGGGATTCGTGGACTCACTCTTACTGTTTTCCGCCTGACTCTTGTCCGTATTGGCACTATCAGTATCAGCGTTCTTATCCTTACCTTTTTCGTCCTGAATGGCTACTTTCCGTTTAGCTTGAGAATTGCTCTCCGGCTGGTTCCGAGCAGGCTCCCTATCTGGCTCATTTTCCGCCGCCGCACTTGTGCTTTTGGTATCAGCAACGGCATCGCTCTCCGTTTCAGTTTCCTCTAGGGTTTCAGATTCGCTTATTCCCTCCTGTGTGTCGTCTGAGGGGGTTTCCCTCTTGGTTTGAACGGGAGTCTCAGACGTCAGCCGATTCAACCCATTCAATCTCAGATTGGTTCTCTGTCCTAAAAGCGGTTGATACTGAGTCTCTAACCCCTTTTGGGGCAGCTTCCTCTGCACCGAAGATGGCTCTTTTCCTGGAGCATTGACTGGAACTTTCAGCCAGTTGGAACTCAAACGGGATGCTCGTTCCTTTTGAGCTTGTAAATCCGGGATTTGGGATTGCGGCTTTTGCGTTTCTGCCTCTGACTCCCCAGGAGGGGTAACACCTTCTGTTTCAGATGACTCCTGACCCTGTGATGCGGCGGCGGAGGATTGTTGTTTTTCTGATTCAACAGTTTCTTCTACCTGTTCTGATGTTGCCTCAACGTCTGGTACTTCCTGCGGCTGAGAGTTATCTTCTGATCCTCCACTAGCAGGCTTTTGCTGAATGGGTTGCGGTGGAGGTGTTTCTGATGCTTTAACCGGGACGTTCAAACCGTTGTAACCCACAAAGGCTGCTTGTTCCAGTTTCTGTTGCAGAAAAGCCTTCTGTTCTTCAGGGGAGCGCCGCACCACCTTTTCCGGCGGCTTGGGGACTTTGAAGCGGCGCCGCTGCAATGGATTGGGCGCTGGCGTCCGATTAAAGGGTGAGGATTTTTTTTTGCGGATGGGTTCTTGAAAAGACATTGCCAAACGTGTCCCCAATCAATGCTGATCTTTTCTGTGCCTCCATCAACCGCCAATGGCGTGTGTGGGAAGATTCAGAATAAAATATCCTCAATTTTACCTTGGAGATAAGGTAAGCGCTCCTTCCTCTCATCAAAACTTAACAAACTCGCGATCGCTTTGGTTAATCGAGGTATTCTTATAACTTTGCCCCCTGACTAAGCCTTTTCATTGGATAGCTTTTCCGCTGGGATTAAATACCAATAATCTTGGCTATTTCGTACTTATACCCACAAAGCCAACCTCTTAATAAAAAATTATCGAAAGTCCTGATTCTCACCCCTTCAAAACCTCAGCCTTATCGGTTTTTTCCCAAGGTAATTCCAGATCCATCCTGCCCACATGACCATAAGCCGCCAACTTTTGATAAAATCCTCCCTTGGTCAACGAAGGCAAAAATCTTAAATTAAAGTGGCGAATAATTCCCGCCAGACGAAAATCAAAATTATCTTTTAAACGAGCAATGATTTCCTGTTCATCAACTTTGCCCGTGCCAAAGGTTTCAACTTCAACACTCACCGGGCGAGAAAGTCCAATCGTATAACTTAATTGCACCTCACATTCATCAGCTAAATTCGCCGCCACCACATTTTTCGCCGCATATCTGGCAGCATACGCCCCAATTCTATCAATCCGAATCGGATCTTTTCCACTCAACGCCGCACCACTATGTTTAGAATATTCCCCATAAGTATCGATCGCGTTCTTCCGTCCCGTCAATCCTGAATGCAGTGAGGGTCCCCCGCCAATCACCAAACCATCGGGATTGACGAAGATGCGAGTATTTTCATCCGGGTGAATCGCTTCGTCGTTTAACGCCGGCTGAATCACCGCCTCCTGAATGTCATGGCGTAGTTGATCGAGATTGGGTTGTTTCTCATTGTTTTGACTAGCAATAATCGTCATGCTATGAATGCGAGTCGGTTGACGATTTTTATATTCAACGCCAACCTGAGTTTTGCCATCGGGGGCGAGATAGGGCAGTATTTTATCCCGTCGGGCAATATCTAATTGTCGTGCCAGTTTATGGGCGAACCATATCGGTAAGGGTATCAAGGCTGGGGTTTGATTACAGGCAAATCCAAAGACTGTAACTTGATTCTTAACCGGGATTTCTTCTATTTGGGCATCCGATAGCTTTTTCTCATCAAAATTATGGATTTTATCGGGTGGTAATTCTTCCAGACTGGTTAAAATACTACAGGTTTTGCTATTAAAATCCGGTCGGTCATACCCGACTTCAGCAATTACTTTTCGGGCAATATTGGTGAAATCAACATTGGCATTGGGTTCAAATCGGGCAGCGAGGAAGACAATTCCGGTAGATACGGCGCATTCGGTAATTACCCTAGCATAAGGATCTTGCTGCAATAAACGATCTACAATAGCATCACTGATGCGATCGCACAGTTTATCCGGATGTCCTGGGGTAACGGATTCGGATGTGAACATGAAGTCTTTTTTCATATTCTTTCTCCTGGGGAAATAGGGAACAGGGAACGGGGAAGATGGGAGATGAGGGAGATGGGGGAGATGGGGGAGATGAGGGAGATTATTACCCATCAACAATCAACAATGAACCATCAACAATCAACAATGAACCATCAACAATCAACCATCAACAATCAACCATCAACAATCAACCATCAACAATAACAAATTACTCCTCCTGCTGTGACAGTTTGAGATCAAAATTTTGCTTTTTGGTGCTTTCATTCACCACTAAAGGTACTAAAGCACTACTCCCAATCACCAGACAATCCAGAACATCTACTGGCGCCAGATTTAACAACGTTCTTAACCCTGGAACCATTGTCGGCAAAAGTTGAATAGCAAAGGAACCAATAATTGCCCCATCCATGTAAGGATTGTGTGGCAAGGGGTCTTGCTTAAAGTCAAAAATACTCTGGCTTTCGGAACGACAACTTAGGGTATGTAAAATTTGTGCCATAGTTAAACTCATGAAAATAATTGTACTTGCCTTTTGCCCCATACCATATCTTAAAAGACCATAACTATAAGCCGTCATCGCACTCAGGGAAATTGCCGCCGATTCCGAAGCAATTCGGGCAAAATCTGATTCCTTGATAATTGGTTCCTCCGGATCACGAGGGGGTGATTCCAAAACATTCGGTTCTGGCGGTTCTAATGCTAAGGCAAGTCCAGGGAAAATATCACTAACTAAATTTAACCACAACAGTTGCATGGCATTTAATGGTTCTCCTAATCCCATCGCTGTGGCTATCGTCGTCACCATAATTTCACTCAGATTGGTGGAGAGGAGAAAATGCACGGCTTTTCTAATATTGTTGTATATGGTGCGTCCCTGACTCACGGCATTAATCAGGGTTTGCAGGTTGTCATCCTCAACCACCACATCCGCAACCTCGTGAACCACCTCACCACCGCCAGAACCCATGGCGACTCCCACATTCGCCGCCTTTAATGCGGGAGTATCGTTAATTCCATCTCCTGTCATCGCCACAACTTGTCCCGTGGCTTGCAAAGCTTGAACAATTTGTAATTTATCGGCTGGACTAATTCGGGCAAAGACATCTACTTTATCAAATAAAGCTTGCATCTTTTCGGGGTCAAAATGGGCAAGATCAGAAGAATCCAGGATTTCTAATTGCTGATCGCGACTCAGATTTAAGGTTTTGGCGATCGCATAAGCTGTGGGACTTTGATCCCCGGTAATCATTACTGTATTTATTCCCGCTTTATGGAACCCCTCCATCAACTGGGGTACTCCTTCGCGGATCGGATCTGCCATTCCTGTAAGCCCCAACCAAATTAGGTCTGTTTCTGCCTCTTCGTCGGGGTTTTCAATCGTAGTATAAGCCACTCCCAATACTCGTAGCGCCTTACCCGCCATTTTCTCATTTTCCAGTTCTAATTCCTGTTTATCCTCATCACTCAAAGGGAGAATTTCCCCATTTTTCATCCAGGAATTGCACCGTTCTAAGACTTCAGCCGGACTCCCTTTCACGGCGACAAACTTGTGAGATTCATCGGTTTTGTGAACCGTACTCATCAGATTCCGCCCTTCACTGCGGGGATTCATTGTTACCAAAGGATACTCCTGTCGCAGCGCGATCGCCTCAATCCCAAACTGAATTGCCATATAAATCAGGGCGTTTTCTGTAGCAGATCCATTAACCTCATAGTCGCCGTTTTCAGTTCGATTTACCTCACTTTCACTACAAAGTACCGATACCTGAATCAGTTTTAATAGTTCTGGATAATCTTGGGGATTAACTGGTTGGTTATCTTCGGTGACAAAGTGATCCTCAGATTGGGTAATAATCCCCATCGCCGTATGCACTTCTGCCACGATCATCTTATTCTGGGTAATGGTTCCGGTTTTATCTAAGCAAACCGTTTGTACTGAACCCAATGCCTCGACTGCATCCAAACCGCGAATTAGGATGTTATGCTCTCTCATATCCTGAATCCCCAGTGCCAATGTTGTCGTGGCAATTGTCGGGAGTCCTTCGGGCACAGACGCCACGGCTAGGGATATGGAGGTTTTCAGCATCGGTAATAAACCATACCCTCGCAGCAATCCTAAACCAAATACCAGGGTACAAATTCCTCCCCCTAGCATCACCAGTTGAGATCCCACCTCATCCAGTTGTTTTTGCAGAGGGGTTTCCGTTGCTGTGGTTTCACCCACCATTTGCTGAATTTTGCCGATTTCGGTAAATTTCCCCGTGGCGACAACCACCGCCAATCCCTTCCCGGCGGTGATAAATGTGCCCTTGTACGCCATATTTTCCCGTTCAGCTAAGGGAACGTCTTGACTTTCTAGTGGTTTTGTGATTTTTTGAACCGGAAGACTTTCACCGGTTAAAGCCGACTCATCAATTTGCAAATTATCTGATTCAATTAATCGCGCATCAGCGGTGACATAATTACTCCCTTGCAGGACTAAAATATCACCGGGAACAATAGTATCCGCGTTAATCTCTTGCTGTGTCCCCTCTCGCATCACCAGGGCTGATAATTCGCGATCGCCTTTCAGAGAACGAATGATTTTTTCCGACTGACTTTCTGTGGTGTACCCAATCACCGCATTCACGCCAATCACACCCACAATCGCCAACATATCAGCTAATCCGCCCGTTAACAGCGAAATACCAGCGGCGGCACCGAGTAAGGCGACTGGTAAGGAGTTAAACTGTTCACTTAAGATTTCCCAATCGGAACGAGATTCGGATTCGGCTAAGGTGTTTGTGCCGTAATTGTTCAGGTTTTCTTCAGCTTGATCTGGCGATAATCCGGACTCTTTTGAGGTATTCCACGCTGCTAAGACTGCCTCACTATCCATCAAATGCCAGTCTTTGGCTGGTTGATCTTCACTGGGTTCAACCGCTGGTTTTGTTTCAGATGTGGCTTGAGGGGGTTTGGATTCAGGTTGCGGTTTTTTTTCATACTCTAATACCACGTCTTCAATCAGTGAGGCGATTTGATTGTGACGTTGATCAGAATTAAATAAAACCAGAAGATTTCCGGTTAGGGCGCTAGCCGAAACCTGGCGAATTTCTGACCGATCTGAGAGTTGGCGTTCTAGGTGTTTCTTCAGGGATGGCGAACGGTAAAGAGGATTAACTTTATATCTTGCCCTCCCTTTTACGCGAGTATGAATGGCTTGAATTTGGTTGGTCATTTGTCATTTGTCATTCGTCATTTGTTATTTGCGATAATTGAACGGTTAGGTCAGGGCGGGTTTAGTCGCATCTGGGTGAGACAAAAAATGATAGTCGTGAAACCCGCCCCTACATTTTTATTCTTCATCCGCCATCATCCTAGCTTTCTCCCTAGCGTTCTCCTTTCCTGGAGGTAATGGCGATTTATCTCGGTCATGGAGTTTCACAAAGCTATCAAAGGAATACCAAGCAAACGTAATCCAAGGAACGTCATCCAGTTGTAATCCTTTGGTCAGTAACTGTCGTACCGCCAACGCGCCAAATCCTATGGATAAAAATACCTGTAAATCGGCTACTCCATTGGTTAACCGTTTCACTTGTTCATTGAGGTCATCCATTGAATCCATGACCTCAGTAAATGCCTGGGCTTTTGTATGGGGAACATAGGTTGGTTGGGCTTTCCCATTAGCTTCAGCTTGCTGTGGTTCCCCTAAATCCGCCTGAATCTCCGCCATCGCATCATCGAGGCGTTCTCTGGCTTGGGCTACGGCTTCCTGACAGCGTTGGGAAAAGGCAATGCTTTCTTTGAGTGCAGCTTTAGCTAACGGTTGCTCCAATATAGCGGCGGCGGGAAGTACAATTGGTGCAAGCGCGATCGCACTTAGCCCTTCTATCGTTAATGTCTCTGTTGCCTCTTGTGTCTCATAGTCTGACGCCATTATCAAGCCTCCTCTGGTTTACCCACAGAGGAAATGTAATTCAATATAATTCTTGAATGCATCACTCTTTAGATTTAGATTCAGCTTCCTCGGTAACTTTATGTTAACTAGATGACAAACTTGGGCAAAACGAAGATATTCATGGTCATCGTTGTTTGTTGATGGCGATGAACCATGAACCATGAACCATGAACCATCAACCCTGACAATTATTGGAAGTTATAACCGACTCCCAGCAACAGTCCGACAGCGGGGTCATCAAACAGCGAGGCGCTCACGGAAGCCGTTGCTGTGACTTGAGTCGTCAACGGTACATCCACACCTCCCGTAGCCAGGAAATCCACTGAACTGTCATCTCCTGTCGAGATGGCGATTCCAGCGCCAACATAAGGAGATACTCTCGCACCCAAGTCTTCGGTTACATCCACAGTCACGTCGGTGACAGCAGGGGTAAAGTCGAGGGTGACAGGGAGCAGAATTGTCGGATCATCTTCGATCAGGACTGATGGACGCACCGATACATTGCTAGTTAAGCCAATTTTGCTGAAGACAGCAAAGCTTCCTTCACCCAGAGCCGTATCTCCATCTCCCAGTCCAATATTACCGCCAATTCCGATATAGCTGGAACCGGAACGAGTCGCTCGACCGGGCGATACCTCTGTTGTGTCAATGTCCAGGGGTTCCGTCGGAGCATCCGGTGGCGGTACGGTTTGCTGAGCTAGGTTGGGTGGGGGAGTTGCGGGGAGTATATTTCCTGTATCGCCAGTTGGGTTGAGTTCTGAAGGATTGGTTGGGAACCTGCTTTCATCGAGAGAGATTGCGGAACGTTTTAAACTCTCCGCACTGGTTGAAACATTTTGCCACGGATAAGGTGAATCTATTCCCTGGTGAGGAGAGGATTCCGCCGTTTCCGCTCGAACTGACGGTATACTCGATACTATTATCAACGCAATAGTACTGATCAACGAACAAGTTTGTCTGAAAGCGAAACTATTCACACTTATACCTTCTGAGTAAACAAATTATGTCAAAACGCGCTATTCGGGCTTCTGGGTTGTCTTAACTTCCCAATTTGGCAGAAAATGGCACGATTTGCTTGATTGAGCTAAAAGAAGCTTACCTGTAATCAGTTCGTTTGACTTCTACCCAAAGAAAAACATAATATCTACCTTAAGGTAGATAGATTGGAGAGCGTTGGTATAGTAAATAAATTGGTCTGTAAGAATTCAAAATTCCCAATTGAAAAGGTTTCTACCTTAAGTTGAATTGCCTGTTTCACTGCATTCAGTTCAAAATGCCAGTGAGGGACGCTTGAGGGAAACTAATTATTATGGATATCAGTACAGTTTGGGAAGACTTAGCTTGGCAACAGGGTGGTAAGATTGTTTATTTAATTCTAGATGGGGTGGGCGGATTGTCCGATTCAGACAAAGGCGGGACGGAATTGCAAGTCGCCCAGACGCCGAATTTAGATAAATTGGCACAAGAATCGAGTTGTGGTCTATTGGAAATTGTTGGTCCGGGAATTACACCGGGTAGTGGTCCGGGTCATTTGTCTTTATTTGGTTATGATCCCCTGAAATATAATGTGGGTCGCGGTGTTTTATCGGCGTTGGGAATCGAGTTTGACCTCAAGGAAAATGATATCGCGGCGCGGGTGAATTTTGCCACGATTGATAAACAGGGTAATGTTTCCGATAGACGGGCGGGTCGAATTGCGACGGATGTGAATCGTCGTCTGTGTGAAAAGATTCGGGACAAGGTTAGCTGGGATTTTGAAGGGGACTATTTCTTTGAAACCGTCAGCGAACACCGGGCGGTATTTGTGTTAAGGGGTCAGGGATTAGGGGGAAATTTAGCGGATACTGATCCACAAACCACAGGCGTTCCGGCTAAAGATCCGACACCTGAATCAGAAGACTCCAAGAAAACCGCCGAATTGGTGCGATCGTTTATTGATCAGGTACAGCAGGTTTTAGCCGATGAAGACCGGGCTACTGGGATTTTAATGCGCGGGTTTGAGCAATATCAACCCTTGCCAGCCATCCGCGATCGCTTTAAACTTGATGGGGTTTGTGTGGCGGATTATCCCATGTATCGCGGCGTGAGTCGCTTAATCGGCATGGATGTTGTGCCGCGTCCCGGTGGCATGAAACAACGATTTCAGGCGCTGCAAGATGTTTATGGGGAAAAGTACAATTTCTATTTCCTCCATGTTAAGCATTCCGATAGTAAGGGAGAAGATAGTAACTTCGAGGGTAAGGTAAAAGTCATTGAAGAAGTGGATCAGCTTTTACCCTTAGTTACCGGACTTAATCCTGATGTGTTAGTCGTGAGTGCAGATCATTCCACCCCGGCGGTAATGGGACAACACAGTTGGCATCCTGTCCCCGTGATGATTCATAGTAAATATGCCCAAGTGGATGATGTGGCGACATTTGATGAATATGCTTGTGGGCGGGGGATGTTAGGATTGCGTCCTGGGGTGCAGTTGATCGGGTTAGCTTTAGCACATGCGGGACGATTACGCAAGTATGGGGCATGATTAACCAACATTAATCGGACAGGTAGGGGCGCATAGCGATGCGCCCTTGATTCTGAATTAAAATAAAGAGCAATTGATAATCGCAATAGCCCAATGACACCTCAACTCATGATTCAACCCTCAGCCCTAACGTCCTCCGGCATTAAAATGAGCGAATTCGGTAATATTTATCTCTTTCGGTTCAACGATAAGCTACAATCTCGCTTTGAAGAACTATTAGAAAAAAGAAAAACAAATCAACTAACCCCTGAAGAAGAAGTAGAATATGCTGGAATCTCAGAACTCCCGCGAATTTGGGTCTTCCAGACTTAGTGTGCTAAACTATCAGTTTTAATAGCCAAAAAGCAAGCTAAATACTAAATAAGGACTGTAGCCTCTAAGCTACTCAAAACAACTTGAAATCCGGGTCTAAATGGTTGAAGCTCTTGCTGTCCAAAATTTTGGAGTTTCCAACTAACAATTTAGCACACCAACTACGGAAGACCCGCGTTTATGGCGCTAAAGCGCAACTACGAACACTGGACTCCGGAACAAATCCTCGCACTCGCCCCTGATGCTAAGTCTGCCCAAAATGGTCAAGGCTTGGCACGTTTATCGAAATGGCAAGGATTAGGACAGAATCAGGATGCGGTGTGGGGAGAGTGTAAAGGAAGTGGCAGTAAACCTTATCAAACCCAAATCGATTTAGGCGAAACGGCGTTTAAGTGCAGTTGTTCGAGTCGTAAGTTTCAGAATTGTTATAAAAAGATACGTATAAGGGATCGCTCAAGCTTGGCAGAGGGGAGCAAGAGACCCATTGATTTCTGTAAAGATTCTATGAAGCTCAGCTATTGGAATATATATTAAATTAAATTATATTTCCGACAAAATATGGCAGATATAGGAGGTGCATTGATCGGATTTTTGTAAATAAATTTTACAAAGTTCGTCCGAATCTAACGAGCTATAGCTAATTGACTGGTATAATGAATAAATTTTACTCACCCCCTGAAACTTAATCGTCTCAATTTTGTATAAGTTTGTTTAATTTATGCCGATATAAAAATTGTGTGAAGATTAAACTTTATCAAACTTTTATGTTTGAGTTGACGGTATTATATACCTATAGTAAAAAAATCAGCAACTGAACGGTTAGGATGGAGTGTAGTATATATGGTTAACCTTCCTCAAAAAATAGCAGCAATAACCGCTGGTGCAGTTTTGGGATTTTTAGCATTAGAAGCTAAACCAGCACAAGCCGCCGAGTTTTACGATTATGCCGAGTTTGAATTTGTGTTTGGAGATGGATATATTGGAAATCTAGATCTATATGATGGTCTTGACGAAGGCTCTTTATCTTTTGAGGTAGGCGCTGATAATCTCAATGCGATCCAAAGTTTATTAGCAGGTGTTGGCACAAAAAAAGTTAGCTTAGAGGAGTTGAAATCAGCAACATCGAATGTAGATTTTGATTTTGATTATGGTGGTCTTGCAACTTTTGAAGGTCTGAGGTATGGCTATTTTGTAGGTGATGGATATTGGAGTAGTGGCGATGTAATCGGCGATCCGGTTTTTACTTTTGATTCAGGTGAGTTGATAGGTCTAGAACTAGACTTACCAACTCACACTAGTTCAGAGGGCTATTGTTATGCTGGTGGAAGCATTGCAGATGTGTGTGACACATTTACGGAATATAACAACTTTTTTATTGAAGGAAATCAGTTTTATCAGGAAGTAGAATTATATCTTGAAAGTTGTGCCTATTTTTTAGATCCTGAATTTGGAACTGACTTTTGCTATGAACCTTTCGTGCTGTACAGTGACGCTGTTTCAGGTGACATCAATTTCACGACGATTGATCCCCTCGAACTTCCCCCTCAAAGTGTTCCGGAACCCAGCACCTTAGCTGGTTTATCCTTACTCGGTCTAGGTTTACTTGTGAAGAAAAAAGCCGTTAATCTGAATCAGGATAGAGACTGAAGATAAATTTCATAAAAACGGAGATGGAAAATTTATAGGTTCGGATATCCAATCCGCTAGCATAAATCCTTTTTCCGCCCCGATTGTAGAGACTTTGCATGAAGTCTCTACAATGTTTGTGTTGGTGAGCCAAAAAGGAGTGAACTATTCCCATTCTGGCGTATAGTGATGATCAGTGGAATATTTATAGCGCTACGCATTGAGGTTAGGACAATAAAATTAGGTGAAAAGGCAACAGGCAACAGGCAACAGGCAACAGATAAATGTCCTAACGTATCCCCGTAGTGCTATAACTGAAGCAGAAACCGTTCAAGTGGGTGTAATGTGTGCGTCACCGGAACGGGAATGGTTTCAAGTCATCTTTGAAGATGTCCATATCGAGACACTTTGAACATTGAATCAGAAACGACAGAGAAACGCTACGCGATCGCAGATAAAATAAACGGTTCTTCAGGACTTATTATGCTAAACTGTTAGTTACTACATCAACAAACACGCTCGACAAATGAAGAGACAGCTTACTCAACTTCTTGGTTTGCAAGGCGTCATAGTCAAATCTAAAAAAAACCTTGAAAAAGCCTTAGTATTAGAAGTTGAATCCCAATCAAAAACGCCAGCTTGTCCAACTTGTAAGAAGCCTAGCCATCGTCTTCATCAAAATCATTGGCATTTAATTAAGGATTTACCTTGGGGAGAAACTGAAATATTTTTAAAAGTTAACCGCCGACAATTTAAGTGTAATCACTGTCAAAAACCCTTTAGTGAGGAATTGAACTTTGTGGGAAAACGAAAAAAATATACCGATCGCTATGCACAATGGATTACTGAACAGGTTGTGAATAGCAATCTGCTCAATGGAGCTGCGAAGGAATAATTTAACAGAATCTGAGGTCGAATCAATGATTAATCAAATTAGCCAAAAAAAATTACCGATTAATCTCAAGTCTTTAAAAAGATTAGGTATAGATGAAATTAGTTTAGTCAAAGGACAGGGAAAATTCATAGTAGTTTTAGTAGATTTAGACACAGGCAAATTAATAGGCTTAGTTCCAGAGAGAAAATCAAAAGTGATTGAAGAAGTGTTAAAAACCTGGGGGTTGGAAATTTTAGAACAGATAGAAGAAGTTAGCATGGATTTATACAAAATGTATAAAAGTGTCTTCCATAAACTCTGTCCAGATGCGGTGATAACAGCGGATAGATTTCATGTAACGAAGTTGTTACATCAGGACAGGAACTAAATCAAGGACGTATTGACCAGAAGAGAACAGCTTTAGAGCTGGGAATAGAACCAAGATCGAAACTTTTTTCTAATCTTAAGGGGGGGAATATATTTTACTAAGAAATAAAAAAGACCTGAAACAAAAACAGAAAGAAAAATTAGAGCAAATAAAAGAAACTTCCCCTCAACTAGCTATAATGCACGCCCTCAAGGAAGAATTTACGGAGATATTTGAAAGGTGTAAAAATGTAGGAGAAGGGACGATAAAATTAGGAGACTGGCTAATGAAAGCTGGAAAATTTTTTCCCAAGACAGTTCAGACCATCAAAAACTGGTTTTGGGAAATAGTGGGCTATTTTGAGCAAAAAACGACCCAGGGCATCGTCGAAGGAATTAACAATAGATTAAAGGTAATAAAACGTTGTGGTTTTGGATTTACCAATTTTTATAACTTTAAAAAAAGAGCTTTATTGTTTTGGCATTTAGTTGATAGTTTAGCATAATAAGTCCTGAAGACCCAGATTTAGGTGATTCCGTTTCAGGGTACTTTAGCGTAAAATCGAAACATAAGTAC
>NZ_JBKHHI010000032.1:0-26969 GCF_046539235.1 Coleofasciculus sp. | reverse complement strand
GCGATTAAAGCGCAAAAGTCGGATGTGATTATCTCCCTGTCTCCCAACCCTCAACCTTTTTCTTATGAATTCTTTCTCGCCGATTGGTATACCTGGGAACGCCGGGGTTTAGTCGAAGAATTGATCGTCCAAATTTATCGCAATGACTTTGATCGGTTTATTGCAGAACTCGAACAACCGGAAGTGCAGGCGGCGCGGCGTCATATCCCTGTGGGGATCGGGATTTTAGCCGGATTAAAAAATAAGCCGATTTCGTTATCACAAATTCAAAAGCAAGTAGAAGCTGTGCGTCAGCGAGGATTTGCTGGGGTGTCATTCTTTTTCTACGAAACCCTGTGGGACAACGCTCCAGAACCCTCACCCCAGCGTCAGGCAGCGTTTCAGGCACTCTTCCCTCTACCTGCGCGATCGCCGGAAATTTCAGCGGATTGGGAAGTCTCTAACTAGAAGCGTCGGGTAGGGTCTGTCGAGGCAGGTAATGGGACTTTCTGCTTGGCTATTGATGATATAGCAGCTACCTTGGCAGGGAGAGGATAGTCTTTACTGTTCCCTTTTCCCTGTGTCCTGTTCCCTCTCGGGTTCAACGTTACTGCTTTCTAATTTAACCACGGAACCAGAAGCATCCGTGCGATAGATCCAGCGGTGTTGCCCCTTGGCAACAGCCACTTGCCATCCAGATACAGGTATCTGCTCACAAGAGGCTTCTGCCTCAGCCAATTCTAGACAATTGTCAGACCAAGTATGGGGTTGCACATCAACCAGGTCGAGTTTCGAGGAAGGCACTCGTGTATGCTCGGAGGCATGTTGCAAAACAATATGACCAATTGCCGTAGATAGCTGAGGATTCGCCTGAGTAGACTGATTCGTCATCCCTTTATTCTTGGGTGATAGATGACCCACACTAAAGGACAAAATCAGAGTAAAGGCAATGGCTTGAAGAATTAGACGGGGTTGGATGGCGTTGTTTTGAAAGGTTGATGTTTCCGAGTTAGTTGGTTTAATCGTTTTCATCACAAATCTTACATAAGGGGGCTTGAGTTCGGATAGCGTACCAATCGGTAGATCACAGCACCCCAATACCGAGTTAGTCCGGAATCTAGCCGCTTATTCCGGTTGCAGCATTTTAAAATCGATTGCTATAAAATTTTTAACGGGAACAAAGAAATATGTTGTTTGATTGGACGCTACCCAATGGCAACATCTACAGAATCAAGTCAAACGTTGTTCTCTTTGCTTAACTCAATCCTTATAGCTTGTCAGTCTAGTCACTGGGCTTGACAGAGAATTAGCTTTCCTACAACTTTAAACAGGGTGAGCTGCTAGAGTATAAGGGGTTACAGAAGAGCAGGTATATTGTTTTGAGCAAGGGGTTCTATGGTTGAGCCAGTGATGAACAAGCTCTTTTTAGCTAGGCTTGAAGTTTATCCCTCAAGCTGACGTTGTACCGTTCGTATCGGTCAGCGTTTGGTAGGTGACTCTTGCTGTGTTTACCCTTAGCTATTCTTAGTCATATATTATTTTAACTGATAAAACAATAAATTTCTAGCCGCCAAAGACCCAGATGCTTATAAACTAACTGTTATGAAGACTATATTCGTGATGCACCCCCAGCCAATTTCTCCGGCAACCTTGGGCTGAACACAGAAAACCTCACCTACAATGATCCCTGTTCAGCCTTACTGATGCGTACTCCTCCCCTGCTCAGGGAACAGATGAGGAACCGGGCAAGTAATAGAAATTAGGTAAGTCTAATCGATAAGAATAAATTATGAGTACAACGGACGATGCACGGCAATATGCACCTGCGACTCAACGCAACCGCGCACCGATTCTTGAGATTCTACGTCGCGTACTGCCTGCAAAAGGCACGGTTTTAGAAGTCGCCAGTGGCACAGGGGAACATGCTGTTTTCTTTGCCCCACGTCTAAAGCCGCGTCAATGGTTACCTTCTGATGCCAATCCTCTAATGCGTGCCAGTATTGCAGACTGGTCTGCTTACGAACCTGCTGATAATCTTTACCCGCCCCTCGATATTGATGTGCAGACACCGAGTTGGTCTGTAGAGAAGGAAGCACCTGTGGATTGGGAAACCTCACCGTTGAATGCGATAGTCAGCATTAATTTGATTCACATCGCCCCCTGGTCAGCTTGCTTGGGACTGATAGCCGGGGCAAGTCGTCTGCTTCCTCCAGGGGGCGTTCTCTATTTATATGGACCATTCAAGCGCAATGGACAGCATACTGCTGCCAGTAATGCTGCCTTTGATGCCTCGTTGCAGGCGTCCAATCCTGACTGGGGTGTGCGTGACCTTGAGGATGTTGTGGCAATCGCCCAAGATCATCATCTAGTCTTGGAGCAAATCTACCCGATGCCTGCGAACAATCTTTCAGTCGTCTTTCATCATTCTTGAGCGGTTTGTGTTGCTTTCTCCAAAAGATTGGTAAGAATACATCCGCTATACCAAGTCCAGTTCGGTTGAGAATCTAGGGGATTGTATTGCGCCCAAATCTTGCCGCTATGGGTTTGATAAAAGTCTACAATTTCTGCTGTAGCCTCACCTCCCCAAGGCGCTTTTACTGTAATCTGGTTGCCTTTGTGAAACAGTTCGCCGGCTTCATTTGTCGCTTCTGTAACCGGAGGGGGTGGCGGTTGCTTTTCGACTGATTTGGCGGGGATAGGTTTGGGTTTAATGACTATATAAGGTTTCTTTTCTGCCGTCGGAGGAGTGGCTGGGGTAGAACTCTGGGTTGATTCGGGTTTTTTTTCTGGCGGGGGAGAAGGGGGAGTGGCTGAGGCAGAACTTTGGGTTGATTCGGGTTTTTTTTCTGGTGGGGGAGAAGGAGGAGTGGCTGAAACAGAACCCTGGGTTGACTCCTGAGTTGGAGGAGGATTTACCTCAGTGGCATCCTGGGGTGATGCCTCAACTGTTTCTGTGGATTCAGATTGCTCTGACGTTTCAGGAACATTCGGTGTCAGGGATTCGATATTGGTTTTTTTGCGGTTGGATTTTTTTTTGCGAGCCATAGCAATCTGGTAGTTGTCAGCTTATTAGAACCTGAGTTTTTATGTTGGGGGGTGGGGGTGTCACCCCTCATCCCATCCTGGACGAGTTGGGTTAGTGTATATATCTGGGGTGCATCTACATTTACCCCATAATACTCAGAGCTTCAGGAAATTCCATATATTGCTCCTCTCGCTTTCCCATATAGGAAGTTGTGGAAAGCAAAATGCGAGTTATGATCACGATTAAGAATATATCATCGCTGGCGCAGCCTGTCGTGAGGGTTCTACGACCGGAACAGAGCAGGAGATTTCGCGATCGCCAATAGATTTGACCTTGGCGTTAGTATAGCATCGCTGTCATGTCAGTCCTCGTCTCAGCACCGCCTTGGTTGAAAACGGATTGAAGCCTTCACTGTAGTAAGCTTTAGCTTACTTTAGCTTTCAGCCGGAAATTTATTTCCCGGCTGTGCTTGAGTGCGCTTACCACACCAAGCATCGGCTTCATCGAACAGTCAAATCACCCCTCCAGCTTCGGGAGCATCAAAAATCCGCCGATAGTTTTGGGGAGCATGTCACCGAATTAAGAGCGTATGTGCTCGAACATCGGGATGATATGGAAGCGATTCGGGCGCTGTTTCACCACCCCAGTCTCAAATGGACAACGATGCCTCCTTTGGTGACTGGTGATGACTAAAGCCAGATTGACGTGCGCCCTAATCTCTATTCAATCTAATGGATAATTTTATTCACTCCAAAACCTCCACAATACCCGATCGCCCATCAATTCTTACCCGTTGACCATTGCGGAACTTATGAGTCGCGTTATGAATATCCATCACCGCCGGAATCCCATATTCCCGCGCCACGATCGCGCCGTGGGATAGCCGCCCCCCAACCTCAGCAATTAAGCCGCCTGCACGCGCTAATAATGGTGCCCAACCCGAATCAGTATAGGGGACAACCAGAATCGTTTGGCGGTCAATTTCTGGAACTGATTGTAAGTTATTTAAAACTCGAACCCAACCTTCCACTTGTCCAGCACTTGCACCAATTCCCATAAGACGCTGTTGAGCGGGTTCGGATTGGGTTTGCATCAGCAAGGAAACCGCCGGAGGATTGCCATAAACTAGGGGAGGGACACTGACTAATTGACGATGTTCATCTAAGAGCGATCGCCGATAGTGAATCAATCTGGGAAGTTCCTCTCGCAAAACCCGATCAGATTCAGCGATTAGACGCTGAATCTCCGCAAATTCTAAGAAGAAAATATCCCCAGCTTCAGAGAGTAAACCAGATTCTAACCACCGCTTTTCTAGGGCGACAAAACTCCAACGCAAGTAGGCTAAAAATTGTGAATAAACTTCAGTTACTCGCCCTTTTAAATTCAAACGCGCTTGTACCACTTCCGCTTTCCAGCGCTGACGCTTGGGTGGTTTAGTTGCTGGGGGAGGATCACATAAAAACTGAGCAAACAGTTGGCGTATCGGTCGCGGGTCTTCTTTCCATCTGGGAACGGCAATATCTGTGGCGACATCACTGAGATAGCCATATTGTGCCAGAAATTGGTCAAATTGTTCTAAAACGCTTTGAGCATCGGGAATTTCTGACAACGCGGTAAATACAGAAGCTGGATTATCACAATTAATTTGTTTGAGACTTAGTAAATGGCGCGTATCATTAGCTAATTGGGCGAGCGATCGCAAACTGGCAATTTCTGGAGTTTGGCTACTATCTAATTCTTGATCCTTTACCTTAAGCAGCGCTTGCCGCAGGGAGAGACTTAAAGGGGCGAGAATACTATAATAGGTTGCTCGTTGTAATTCCGATAGTATCTGGTTCACTCGTTCCAGAATTTCGGCATCTGATAATTCCGAAACCGATTGCTCTTGCAGTTGACGCAAAGCCGGAGCAAAATGGTGGTGATAATCTTGCTCAAAATCCTGATCTAAATTCCATTCCCGACCCAATAGACGAAGTAATCCAGGAAGGTTCCGCAGTGTGGATTTCAAGGGAGGTTTAGAAAATTTCGCCCCCCTTGTCAGAAACTCCAAACTTTCTGGCGGTAAACCCATGCGCCGGAAAATATCACCGACCAATGTGGCATTAAAATAGGCGCGAGAATAGTGCAGCGTAGCGGTTTGATTAAACTCCAATCCCTGCGCCCGTTCTTTTAACACGATGGTAAAAATTTTCCCCCAAACACCACAGGTGAGGGGACGATTAATTGACCAAGTGAGGGGTCGAATCAGTCCGGGAATCACCTCTGCGGCAATCTTGCGCGTCCAGATGGGTTGGAGATTGGTAATTGGTCGCGTTTGTAGCAGCCATAACTGCTGACCGTCATAAGTCCATTCAATATCTTGAGGAATCCCATGGTAGCGGTCTTCCAAGTCCCGCGCTAAACTAGCCACCTCTTGGATTAACGCTGGGGGTACATCTCCATCTCCTTCAATTTCAACCGATGGGGAACGATTATCTCCATTCTCCTGTTGCTCAAGTGGGGCGGGTTTCGTCGAGTTATCGGTTTTGTCCTCAAGGTTATCGGTTAAACCCGCCCCTACAAGCTGGGGTTGCTGGAAAAATACCCGATACTGTTCTGGGGTGACTTGACCCGATACAATTCGCTTGGCATCTCCGGGTAATCCTTCGATGACTACGGCGTCTTGTTGTTGCTGCATGGGGTCACGACTAAAGGCGACACCGGAAAATACCCCTTGGATTTGTTTTTGAATTAAGACAGCCATCGCCTTGTCTGGTAAATCCCGATTACGGCGATACCCTCTGGCGGCGGGGTGATGATAAGAGGCTAAGACTTGGGTAATTGCTTCTTGTAAAGCGGGGCGGCTGGTTACCTGTAAAACCGTTTGATATTGTCCGGCGGCTGAAGAGACTTTCGCATCTTCACCGATAGCAGAGGAACGGACAACCAGGGGTTCTGATTCGGAAACGGGAAGATATTTAACCAAGGGTTGCATATCATCCCCTGGTGGTAAGACCCATCCCTGTGGTACAGCGTAACCCCAGCGCTTAAGCTGGGATAAGGTAGCTGCTTTTGAGCCAACCTGTTGGGGATCAAGTTCGCGCTCAAGCGGAATAATAGCTTTATCGCCTCGGAAAAAACGAAACACGGATTTAGATTCTGATTTTGCCTGTTCGGTGGGAAGGTCTAAGTCATCGGGAATTTTCTGATAAATCCAACCGATAATCAGACTCAGTGCGATCGCACTGATAATTCTAGCGGAATCATGGGGGTGCAATAGCGCCAGAATTATCGGGAATAGGACTAAAACACCGATACGTCCCGTCGTGCGATCGCGGATAATCGTAAAACCAATGCCCCCAATTAAAAATACCAATAACGCGACTCGCCAGTCATGCACCACAAATCCCCAGACCACATTTGTGGTTCCGGCACCTTTGCCCATCCAGTAGCGCCCCATAACTAGCATAATCAGGGCAATAATTTCCCAGACGGGTTCTGTGGGGAAGAAATAACGCGCCAGCAAGACAGCCGCAATTCCCTTCGAGGCTTCTGATAGTACAGCTAAGATCCCCACCCAACGTCCACCGTGGTAGAACGCAGCGGAGACAGATACATTACCCGTACCGACTTGAGAGAGTTGGCGTCTTGTAAGTAAGTAGGTAATCCAGGAAATCAGGGGAAGTCCACCCAGTAGGGGACAGAGGATAAAGATAAGTAAAGCACCCCAAACCTGTGTTAGCGTCATGGGACATTTGTTACTGATATTTCCTTGATCCTACAAGGAAGACGGAGGAGATGAGAGAGCAATTGTAGAGACGTTCCGGTGGAACGTCTGTTGTAGGGGCGGGTTTTACTATTAACATTTGATTTTCACCCGGATGTTACTCGCGCCCGCCCCAAGGGAGTCCAACAATTCTTCGACAAGTGACCAAGGACAAATGACCAATGACTATGGACGCGGATACTTAGACGCCGGTTCAAAGTAGCGTACTGGCTCACCCTTCAACGCCTGACTCATAAAGTCGCGCCAAATTGGTGCCGCAAATCCACCCCCTGTCGCTCCACCGCCTAATGGTCTGTAGTTATCATTACCAATCCACACAGCCGTGGCTAGTTGTGGCACATATCCGACGAACCAGACATCTCGTTCTGAACTGGTTGTTCCCGTCTTCCCAGCCGCTGGGCGTCCAATTTGAGCAGCGGTTCCGGTTCCACCTTGAATCACCCCTTGGAGAACAGCATTCAGTGAAGCCGTTGCCCAGGGATCAAGCACGAGACGGGGTTTCGGGGTATTGTCTAATAACACATTGCCCATACTATCGGTTACCCGGACAATGATCGTCGGATCAGAATGCCAACCCGTATTAGCAAAGGTGGCATAAGCCCCCGCCATTTCCAAAGGCGTCACCCCAATCGCACCGAGGGGCAAAGAGGTTACAGGTTCCATGGGGCTTTTAATCCCCAGGGTGCGGCACACTTCAATCACTTTATCTAACCCAACGGCTCTACCAAGCTTAACTGCTGGAACATTTCGCGACTGAACCAACGCACTATGAATACTCATCGCCCCACCGAAACCGCCGCCATAGTTTCTGGGCGAATACCACCCACTCCCATCCCGGTAACTGACTGGGGTATCCATAACCGTGGAATAAGGCGTATATTTGCCACTAGCAAAGGCAGTGTAGTAAACAAAGGGTTTAAACGCTGAACCCGGTTGGCGTCGGGATTGAATCGCTCGGTTAAACTGGCTCTTTTCGTAACCGATACCCCCCACCAAAGCTTTGACATAATGGGTGCGCGGATCAACAGCGGCTAGTGCAACTTGGTCAGCATATAACCCCCGGCGGCGCAAGTTACTGTGAGCGCGAGCAATGGTTTTTTCCGCCATGCGTTGGAAATTATAATCCACTGTGGTTTGGACACGCATCCCCCCTTTGAGAACCGCATCTCGACCAAATCGCTCATTCAACTCTGCTACAACGGCTTCGGTGATGTAGGGAAGCTGGCTGGTTTGCCAGGAAGTGGGCTTACCCACGCCCAATGGTTGAGCCAATGCCTCTTTTTTCTCTTGAGTTGTAATCCATCCCAGTTCCCGCATTCGTTCCAGGACAATGGCTTGCCGTTTTTTGGCTAAGGGATAGTTGACAAAGGGACTATATTCTTCGGGAGACTGAATCAATCCAGCCAGCATGGCTGATTCTGCCAGGGTTAACTCGCTGGCGGGCTTGGCGAAGTAACTCTCAGATGCGGTTTGGATGCCATAATTGTTATGACCCCAATAGATCTGATTCAGATACATTTCCAATATCTGGTCTTTGGTGAAGATTTGCTCCAGCCGGATTGCCATAACTGCCTCGGCAATTTTACGCGAGAACTTTTTATCCCGAGACAGAAACAAGTTTTTCACCAGCTGCATAGTCAAGGTAGAACCGCCTTCAACCACCGCCCCCTTCTCCCAGTTGGCTAAAAAGGCTCGACCCACACTGTTGGGGTTAACGCCATGGTGGATATAGAAGTGGCTATCTTCCATGGCAATCACCGCTCGTTTGAGATTAGGGCTAATGTTTTCTAACTTAACCACCTCTCGGTTGGCTTCACCATGCAGGCTTGCCAGGTGCTTCCCCTTGATATCGTAGACGTAGGTCGTTTCGGTGGGAACATAGCCCCTGAGGACTCTCACATCGGGAAGATTGCGGAAGCTTGTCGCCAAGCCCACCAGCCCACCAGCCACAACCGAGCTAGTTAGCATTGTAATGCCGAGAATGGTTCCGCCTGTTACCTGAGCGACTCCTTGCACGAATCGGAAAGCGGGTGGCAATCCGTTTTTACTATCTCTTTGTTGTTTTTGTTGGATGGTACTAGACGACACTGTGATTTCACTTCCTCACTCAAGAAACAAATACTGAATGGCTGTGTGGGAGGCAACCTTAGGGGGATACGTTCTCTACCTGCTATAGATGATTACAGAAATTTATGGCAAAGTCAGGATTAGCGATCGATTCGGTTTGGGCGATTTTTGTCCCCTGTAGACGTTGCTCCCAGCGTTGAATCAGTGGACGGGTTTTCCCTTAGATCTTAATATTAAGCCTGAGATAATCGTTCATGATAACAAACCGAAGTATTTTGGCTTTTAGCTGCAAAAATGGTAACATTAGCGTTCTAGATTGGCATAAAAAACGGTAAATCTTAAACATCTGCCACTCTCGTGCACGTTAATCCTGAAAGATTTCCCAGACGAATGTCAAACTCTTTAAACACAATGTCTCAGTCATTATCTTGGTTATACCGAGGTGTTAGTGACATTTTTCCCAACCAACCGGATTCTCAAGACCCGAATGAGAACCTAGAGCAACGGATTCGCCAAACTGAGCGTCCCTTGCGGATCAAGTTGGGAATTGACCCGACGGGGACAGATATCCACTTGGGTCATAGTATTCCCGTACGGAAATTACGGGCGTTTCAGGATGCGGGTCATAGGGCTGTGCTAATTATTGGCGATTTTACCGCAAGAATCGGTGATCCAAGTGGCAAATCAGAAGTACGGAAGCATCTTTCTGACGAACAGGTGCAGCAAAATGCCCAAACCTACTTGGATCAGCTGCGTCCGATTTTGGATTTTGAAACACCCGGACGCCTGGAAATTCGCTATAACTCAGAATGGCTGAGTAAGCTAGATTTGGCAGAGATTCTCAATTTGTTAGCCACGATGACGGTGGGACAGATGCTCGCCAAGGAGGGGTTTGCGGAACGATTTAAACAGGAAAACCCGATTTACCTGCATGAGTTTCTCTACCCCTTGATGCAAGGGTATGATTCTGTGGCGGTTCAGGCGGATGTGGAGTTAGGCGGAACAGACCAAAAATTTAATATTGCGGTGGGGCGAGATTTACAGCGACATTTTGGTCAAACTCCTCAGTTTGGATTACTCCTACCGATTTTAATTGGTACAGATGGTATGCTGAAAATGTCGAAGTCGCTGCACAATTATGTGGGGTTGCGGGAAGCGGCTCAACCCATGTATCAGAAGCTGGAAGGGACTAAAGATAATCTGTTAGAGGACTATTTTGAGCTACTTACCGACTTACCCTTAGCGGAACTCCCGACAAATCCCCGCGATCGCCAACAACTCCTAGCTTGGACAATTGTCACCCAATATCACGGTCAAAAGGAGGCGGATGAGGCAAAAGGCGGAGGGGCTATCCCTGAATTTTCCCTCTCCCAAGTCGAGTTTCCCGCCAAGTTGTTTTATATCCTTAATGCCAGTGGGTTGTGTAGTAGTAGTGGCGAAGGGCGGCGACAGATTAAAGGCGGCGGTGTGAAGCTAGAGGGCGATCGCATTACCGATGTAGACCTCACCTTTGATTCCCCAGAGGCTTTAGAGGGTAAGGTGTTACAGGTGGGGAAAAAGAAATCTGTACGGTTGACATCCTAAGCAGCTAGTGCATGACAGCAAAAGTTTTTTACTACCGGGCGTGCTCGCAGGGCGAGCAGGGGAAGCTGGGGATTAGCGCAAATTTACAAATTTGTCAATGAAATCCGTGGGGCAAGTGGTATTATAAAGATAATCAGACTGTGTGTTCCAGAGGAGGTTCGCTCATGTCACCATTATTGCCGCTCATACTGCTATGGGTTTTTCTCGGAATGGCTTTTTTATCGAGCATCCATGCAGAAGGCAGAGCCATTACTTAGCGCTAAAAAACATAGAAAGAACAGCAAAAAGCATAGATACAACTAGCTTTGCTATACTGAGAAGAGAACGAACATCCGAGGGAGTCGGATTCCTGTAAAGCGGTGCCTCGGAACTGAGTATCGTTCCTCAATAGTTTCGTACAAAACAGGCTATATGCCTGTGGGTCGGGAGAAGTCTTTCCCTATTAGGGAGAGACACTTCACGCATATAACTACCAAAAAAGGGGAAAGAAATTTCTTTCCCCTTGAACTATCTATGGGTGTAAATTGTAGGGGCGGGTTTAGACGCTCAGGTCTGCAACTCACCAATAACGGCTCAACAAAACCCGCCCTTATTCAATTGTAGGGATGGGTTTAGACACTCAGATAAGTTGGTCACCGATAACGACTCAACAAAACCTGCACTGATTACTTAAAAGTTCTTCACCCAAGGTGTTCAGAAAGCCTTTTAAGATTGCATAAGTTGCGCGGTTAAATAAAAATGGGATAATCTGTGGCTACTTATCAATAAGCATTTCCCATGTCAGTAGCAGAGCGGATTATCGTCCCCTTAGATGTACCAACCGAAGCCCAAGCGATCGCACTCGTGGAACAATTACCCCAAGTGAAGTTCTGGAAAGTGGGACTGGAACTATTTGTTAGTAGTGGATCTGCGATTCTTAAAGTTCTCAAAGATCGGCAAAGACGGATATTTTTAGATCTCAAGTTTCACGATATTCCCAATACGGTAGCTGGAGCAACACGGGTGGCTGCTGGATACGGGGTAGATTTATTGACAATTCATGCCGTAGCAGGTCGCATGGCGCTCAAAGGGGCGGTAGCAGCAGCGAAGGAAGGAGCAGAAGCCGCCGCTTGTTCACCACCCAAGTTAATTGCGATTTCCCTACTCACCAGTTTGAACTCACGAGATTTAGCCTTTGATTTAAAAGTTCCGATTGAGTTACCCGAATACGCGCTACAGATGGCAGTTTTGGCACAAAAAGCCGGATTAAATGGCGCTGTTTGTTCACCTCAAGAAGTATCCCAGCTTCGCCAAGTGTGTGGGGATGACTTTCTCCTCGTTTGTCCCGGCGTCCGTCCCAGTTGGTCGGAACAGGGCGATCAACGACGATCAATGACACCAGCAGATGCTCTGAAAGCGGGGGCTGATTACCTGGTGATTGGACGTCCGATCACGGCTGCGCCTAACCCCGTTGCGGCGTGGGAAAGAATTTGTGAGGAGTTATAGCGCTTTGCACTGATATCGTTATAATCATAAGCTAGATACCTATGGCGTAATGAGTTGAACGGATGGAAAATATGTACGATAACGATTGACATCACGGGTAAGCAGAGGCATATTTGCTATGACAGCATGGGCACCGATATAAAAGTCAGGAAGTGGCGATCGCCGTTCACCTCCATGTCGCCGATATGCCAAAAAGCTTTGTCCTGCTAGAAAAGCGGCTGAATAGGGTAGGGGATCTCGACGAAAAAAATCTTCTGGTAAAGCGTCTTCAACTTCTTGGGGTTGATTGAACCCAATCGATATTTCGGCGTAAATGATCGGATTAATCACTAAATCTCCCTGATTGGCGTAGTCAGTTAGCATTTGCGATGACCAGTCAAACCATTGAGGATCTTCGGTGAGAATATCCAAAATGACATTACTATCTACCAAAATTTCGCTCATCGGTTTTCGCGAGTTAGTTGCATAATGTCGTTAGTTGTCAGTCGGTTAGTGGCTTTACCTCGAATTGCAGTAATTATTTGTTTTCCTCGGCTAAAGCCTTGAGGCTTGCGAATGTGCAAGGTATTTCCTATTACTTCAAATTGAATTTCTGTCCCTGGTCGAAACCCAAGCTTGTTTTGAATGTCTGGAGGGATAGTAATTTTCCCGTCAGTGTCAATTTTCATGCTTTTTGTCCTTCTAACTAAAGTAACCGAATTATTAATGAATTCCCTGATCTTTTAGCGATCGCACTATTCTATTTTTTGGGTCGAAATAGTTTCTTGGCAAAGTCTCTTGTAACTCCTTATGAGTCTTAAGTTGCTCCAATGCTTAACAATTGCCTGTTGGCTGGGATTTCAGATGGATGGTGGGGCATTTAACACCGATTATATCCTCGGCTCACAAACGCGGCAGACGAAACCGACAAAGCCAAAAGCCCTCCCCTGTGCGCCTGCACTCCTGCACCCTTGTTATCCTAAACCCACACTTCTAGCTCAATCGGCGTGTCCTTCAGATGTAGAAACTTTAACTTCTCTAATGCTGCGGGATTTACCTGACTACGCGAATCGGGTGATCCAGCGATCGCGACCTGTAAATGAGGACATCGATATAGATCTATATATAATCGTGGCAGGGCGAGCGGAATTTCAACCCCTGACCCTTGGTCCTGGTTCCTATAATTCTGTGACGACTGCAAACCTAGAACCCCCACAGCAAGTGTTTTTCACCACTCTAGAACGCCAATATGTCAAAGGAGGTGCGATCGAACGACAGAGTTTTCACTGGCTTTTTTTAACCAATACCGATAGTGGATGGCGCTTGGCGATGATGTTTACGCGCTTAGGTTCGCCTTCACCAGAACGCCCACCCACGCCGCCACGAGAGAGTAGCGATGGTATTATGGGTCGAGCTGTGCAGCTCTGGTTGCGAGATTGTCGGGCGGACGCAATTCGAGCCTCATACAGATAGTGGTCTATCTTACAATTTAAGTTAGTGCTGAATCGGTTGGGTTTGATTGAGGGCATCTTGGTAAATACCTCAACTCAAGTCTTTAAGTTAAATAGCACTGAAATAAGCATTTTTGGAACACCAAAACCCTTGATCTACCGTAGGGTGGGTTTCGACTTCGCTCAACCCACCAGCCTTAAGTCAGTGCCATTCGTCTTTAATTGGACTTTGCTAGTGCTAGATTAATGCCCGATAATTTGCGACAAACTATTGCTCTTTACGTAGAAGATATTGAATCGCCTGTGGGTAGGCGGATTAATTTGCTGATTATGGGGTTAATCCTCTTATCTTCAGCAATTTTCGTGTGCGAGACTTATCCCATACCGCCGATGCTTCGCCTAAGTCTGGATATTATTGATCGAATTATCTTAATTATTTTTGTTGCCGAGTATTTACTACGCTTTTGGGTTGCTGACTCTAAAGTTAATTTCTTTTTTAGCCCGGTTTCGCTTATCGATCTAATCGCGATTGTACCTTTCTTTCTCGGCGTCACTGATATCCGATTTATTTTGATTTTCCGCTGGTTCCGTATTTTACGGTTAATTCGATTCCTAACTTTGAAAATTTATGTTTTCAGAATTGGTAATCAAGATAGTATTATTTTAGCTCGGATATTATTTACATTATTCACAATAATATTTGTTTACTCTGGATTAATTTATCAAGTGGAACATGGAATAAATCCTCAAAAATTTAAGACATTTTTAGATGCATTCTATTTTGCTGTAGTAACGATGACCACCGTTGGCTTTGGTGACCTTACGCCAATTTCCGAAGGGGGTCGATTACTAACAGTGCTGATGATTTTGACAGGTATTGCTCTCATTCCTTGGCAATTGGGAGATTTAGTTAAACATTTGCTCAAAACAGCTAATCAAGTCGAAAAAGTTTGTGCCAAGTGTGGTTTGCCGTTTCATGATTCTGATGCTCAGTTTTGTAAAATTTGTGGGACTAAATTAGAGCGGGCTGATTTATTTAATTAGAGGCTTATTGGACTTAATGAATCTTTAATTTTCTGAAAAAGCTTTATTTTTAAGGTTTATACGTTTTTAAATAAGCCCTAATTTTTAAAATAGGCAATCTATCGTTAGATAGAAATATTTAATTTCAAGTTTACCCTTTGGATAGACGATCTGAATAGGAAACTAGGGTTAAAATCATAAATAATCTAGAAATACTCTTCTTGGAAATGTAGAATAATTAGTTTGTAAGCTATAAAAAAAAATGCGATAGATGGCATTTTTTAAAATACTTGACAGTTGAGTTTATTAATATAAAAAAAAGGAAGGTTTACAGGGTGAAAAATAATCTGAAGTTCCTTAAAAGATTAATCAGCCCTATGGGAGTTGCGTATACAAGTCTTTTCTTGACTTTACCAGCGTTAATATTCCTTTGTTCTTATTCTAGCCCTTCGCCTAACTATCGAGAATATTCTCATAATACTAAATTAATGGTGCAAGTTCGGCAATTGTTGGGTCAAAATCAACCCGATAATAAGTAGGTTGGTGGAAATAAAATCAACCATATTACAAGTAGTCGGAGAAAAGAAAACGGCACTGTACTAACTTTTGTAAACAAGCCTCAAACCCTTACGAATGACAAATGACAAATGACGAATGACGTAGCTTGCTTCTCAAGGACAGCGAGTTCCCCACCGTTAACTTTTATTGTCCCCACATACTTACACCATCCAATGAAATTATTCTTCCGGGTGTAACCATCAGTTAAGAGTAAGTCAGAGGTGGATACTTGATTATAAATCTTCGATTTCCTGATACAGTTCCTCTAAATCCTGCTGTTGAGTCCGCCGCGAACGCCGCCGATATTTCTTTGTTTGTAACTTGGGTTCGTACTCAGTTTGTCCCTTTCCTTTGGTTTTCGCCTTGAGAGTGGACTCTGGATCAGCTTGTTGGTTCAACCGTTCCTGACGTGCGATCGCTTCCTCTAAGAAACCCAGATAATGATCATAGCGTTCCCAGTCTCCCTGTACCGCGCAGTTGGGTTCATCTCGATGTAAGCAATCACTAAATTGACAACTGGCTACCGCTAACCGTTGTCGGGCTTCGGGAAAATAATGAATTAAATCGGCTGGCGTGCAATCCAAGTCAGGCTGATTAAATCCCGGCGTATCTGCCAATAAACCCCCTTGAGGTAATTCAAACAATTCTACATGGCGGGTAGTGTGGCGTCCCCGTCCTAATTTTCCAGTTACTTCTCCCACGCGCAGGTTGGCTTCGGGGGCAAGTTGGTTAATTAAACTGGATTTTCCCACGCCAGACAATCCAGCTAAGACAGTAATTTTCTGGTTTAAGCGATCGCTGAGTTCGGCTAAACCGATATTAGTGTAAACGCTGATAAATAGGGGTTGGTATCCCCATCTGTTCAAGCGCTGTTGCCACTGCTGTTGTGCTTCTGGGGTGACTAAATCACTTTTATTGAGACACAAACACACCTGGAAACCTGTCGATTCTGCCTTGACTAAAAAGCGACTCAGTTGATACGCATCCAGGGTAGGTTCTGCTAAAGCAAAAACTAAGAGAATTTGTTCAGCATTGGCAACAGGAGGACGATCCAGTTGGGTTTTCCGGGGGAGAACTTCTGCGATCGCACCTCGGTTACCCGTCCAATCTGGTTCTTCGATGACCACGCGATCGCCAACCATAACCCGTTGACCAATTTTTTTCAATCGGGAACGACGGGTACATAATAGTGTAGAGACGTAGCAGGCTACGTCTTCTTGATCACAATTAGACTCTAATCGAACCTGATAGAAATTCGCCTGAACTGCCAGAACTGTCCCCAATAAGGGGCCAGATAACTCAGACGGTGGGATATCGACTACTTCGCTCATGCAGAGGCTTGCGGACGCCGTACTCTTAGGGCAAAGTAGTCTTTGCGATCGTCGAGTGCCTCAATCGGATACCCTGCCATCGCCAGACTATCGGGAACCTGTTCAATGGGTTCGCCTGGATCAAGCCACACTTCTAATAAAGATCCGGGCGTCATTTGTTCTAGCCGTAGCTTAGTCCGCACAAAGTTAATTGGGCAAGGGGTTCCTCGCAAATCCAGTTGAGCATCAGGTGTCTGATTAATTGTCGATCCCGTGGGCTTACTCATCCGCGAAACAGTCCTCCCAAAAAGTCTTCTATACCGCCTTTACCCGTGCGATCGCCTTTAATTTTTGCCAGCTTCTCTAGCAACTCCCGTTCCTCTGCGGTGATTCGGGTAGGAATATCGATTTGAATCGTAATCAGATGGTCACCCCGACTCACCGGATTCCCTAATTTTGGCACACCATGATTTTCCAACGTTAACACCGTATTCGGTTGGGTTCCTGGGGGAATCTTCAACTCCACCGGACCATCAACAGTATTAACCTGGAGGCGACAGCCTAAAATTGCTTGTAAGTAGCTAATTTTCAGCTCCGACAGAACATTAATTCCATCCCGCTGAAATTCCGCATCTTCCTCAACAAATAGGTAGACATATAAATCTCCTGGAGGACCCCCGCGCAATCCAGCATCTCCTTCTTTAGAAACCCGTAGCCGGGTTCCATTATCCACACCGGGGGGAATCGTAATTTTCAGCTTTTTGGTTTCTTGCTTGCGACCGGCGCCCCCACAGGTTTCACACTTATCCTCAATCACCTGTCCTTCGCCGTTACAGGTTGGACAGACTGACACTTGAGTGAAACTGCCAAAGGGGGTACGAGTGGCGCGACGCACTTGTCCTGAGCCGCTACAGGTCGAACAGGTACGCGGTCGAGTTCCCGGTTTAGCCCCCGTACCGTTACAGGTATTACAGTTTTCTAGGTGAGGAATGCGAATTTCCTTTTCCCCACCGAATACAGCTTCCCGAAATTCTAGCTTCAAGTCTAGGCGTAGGTCATCCCCTCGCGTCGGTCCACCACGCCGACGTCCTGTTTGCTGACCCATACCACCAGCAAAACCGCTGAAGAAGCTTTCAAAAATATCAGCAAAACCCATATCCCCAAAATCGGCATAGCCGGCTCCAGCACCAGCACCTGAGGATACACCCGCTTCGCCAAAGCGGTCGTATCGTGCCTTCATTTCGGGTTCGGAAAGGATTTCGTAAGCTCGATTAATTTCTTTAAATCGCTCTTCCGCTCCTTGTTCCTTGTTAACGTCGGGATGGTACTTTCGGGCAAGGCGACGGTAAGCCCGCTTTATTTCTTCTTTGTCAGCGTCGCGAGAGACGCCGAGAGTTTCATAGTAGTCAGGCATAGAGCAATGCGGGAGGGTTGGATTACGTTAGGAGGTGGGTTGATCGGGATAGTTTGTTCAGGGGATCGGCTTTATCGCCACCGAGGGCTGATATCCGGCTCACCTGCACGTCTATCCATTTTGGACAAAAAACCAGCGAATTGCTAATTACATTTAGGCATTGCCTTAGTCAACTGTTTCATAGTCAGTATTATTTACTGTTTCATCATCAAAGTTCAGAATTAACTCTTCTTCTTCAGGTTCCGACTCAGAGGGTTCGCTAACCTCTACAGGTGAGGCAAGTTCCTCCTCGCTTTCGCTAATCTCATCGGGTTCCAAATCGGGCGCACTCTCTTGGTAGACGGCTGCACCAATGGTAAACAGGGTTTGTTGGAACGCTTCCAGTTGCTGTTTAACGTCCTCCACAGCAATTGAGGGGTCTTTGAGTGCCGCTTGTAGCTGTTGCTTTTTCTTCTCTCCCTGCGCCTTCAAGTCTTCCCGTACCAAATCGGCATTGTCTTTTAGGGTTGATTCGTAACTGTAGAAGAGGCTTTCGGCTTGATTTTTCAGTTCCACCAGTTGCATCCGACGGCGGTCTTCTTCGGCGAATTGCTCGGCTTCTTGGCGCATCCGTTCCACTTCACCACTATTCAATCCACCAGTGTTGGTAATCCGGATGCTTTGCTCTCGTCCTGTACCTTTATCCGCCGCTGAGACGTTGAGAATTCCATTTACATCGATATCAAAGGATACCTCAATTTGAGGCACCCCTCTGGGAGCCGGAGGAATGCCTGCCAGTAGAAACTTACCCAGGCTCTTGTTATCACGAGCCATTGCTCGTTCACCCTGGAGGACGTGAATTTCCACAGAAGTTTGTCCGTCTGTCGCCGTGGAAAAGATTTGCGATTTACTGGTGGGGATTGTGGTATTACGCTCGATAATTTTGGTGAAAACTTCGCCTAAGGTTTCAATCCCCAGTGACAATGGGGTTACGTCGAGCAGCAACAAGTCTTCAACTTCACCGCCCAGAACGCCACCTTGAATGGCTGCACCTAGGGCAACCGCTTCATCGGGGTTGACCGATTTATCGGGCTGGCGACCGCCGAAAAACTTACTAATCGCTTTCTGGACGGCGGGGATGCGAGTCGAACCCCCGACTAGGAGAATCCGGTCAATATCATCGGGCTTGAGTTCACAATCTTTGAGCGCCTGCTTGACGGGTTCAACAGTGCCTTTGATCAAGTCGCTCGCCAGTTCTTCAAACTTTGCTCGCGACAATTCCATCTCTAGATGTTTAGGACCTGTTTCATCTGCGGTAATAAACGGCAGGTTGATCGAGGTGTTCAACATGCTAGAGAGTTCAATTTTTGCCTTTTCTGCGGCTTCTCGCAAACGCTGTAGCGCCATTTTATCTGCGCCGATGTCGATGCCTTCTTGTTCTTTGAACTCCTGGATCATCCAGCGCACGATCACGTTATCGAAGTCATCTCCCCCTAAATGGTTATTGCCAGACGTGGCTTTGACTTCAAATACGCCGTCGCCCAGTTGCATCACCGAGACATCAAATGTACCGCCGCCTAAGTCAAAGACGAGAACTTGGTGTTCTTCATCTTGCTTGTCCAGCCCATACGCCAATGCTGCGGCGGTTGGTTCGTTGATGATCCGCAGCACTTCTAAACCGGCGATGGTGCCGGAATCTTTGGTTGCTTGCCGTTGAGCATCGGTAAAATAGGCAGGGACTGTAATCACCGCTTGTTCTACGGGTTCACCGAGAAAGTTTTCGGCATCGGCTTTCAGCTTTTGCAGGATCATGGCAGAGATTTCCTGCGGGGTATATTGATGGGAGCGGATCTGGACATCAACCGTATCGTCGCGACCCTTAACACAGTTATAGGGAACTCGCGATCGCTCTTCTACCGTGTCATCCCATCGACGACCAATAAACCGTTTAATACTATGGACAGTATTTTCTGCATTGGGAACTGCCTGGCGCTTCGCTAGTTGACCAACCAAGCGCTCATTCGATTTACCAAATCCCACAATACTCGGTGTGGTTCGTCCGCCTTCCGTGTTGGAAATGACGAGGGGCTGACCTCCTTCGAGGACAGCCACGCAACTATTCGTTGTGCCCAGGTCGATGCCAATGACTTTTCCCATAGCGCTTCGGCCTATCTGATCGGTAAGGTTTTCTTTTTAAGGTGGTAATCTGTGTCTACAGAATTCACCTAACGTTTGCTCAACCGTTGTTTAGGGTTGATTTTTTTTTAAGACGGACACCCAAAGGGGATATACCCGTGCCGCTTAACTTTCTGATTCGGTCGAGGTGTCTTCCTCTGAGGTTACCACGGGCTCTGGAGCCGCAGCAACTTTAACCATGGCATGGCGCAGCACGCGATCGCCCAAGAAATAGCCACGCATCAGTTGTTCGATGACTATTCCTTCGTCATATTCCTCACTCGGTTGTCGCATCACTGCTTCATGGAAATTGGGATCAAACTCTGTTCCTTCCGGACGCATCGGCGAAACCCCAAGGCGTTTGAAGGATTCCACCAATTGTTTGTAGATCCCCTGATAACTCTTATGCACCGCCATCTCCCCATCATTTTGAGGTTTGATTTGCGATCGCGCCCGCTCAAAGTTATCGACCACGGATAATAACTCACTGAGAGTATTACGCTTGACTTGATGTTCTAAATCTTCTTTTTCTTTAGCCGTCCGCTTGCGGAAGTTATCAAAATCGGCAGCCATCCGCATGGATTGGGTTTTAAAGGCTTCAAATTGCTGATTAACTTCCTCCAGTTGAGCTTTGAGGAGTTCATTTTCCTGCTGCAATGTTTCAATAACCGCGACATCCTCCTGCTGACCGGGCAATCCGGCAGAGTCCGATTCCGCAGACTCACTCTCCACGCCTTGCCCTGCCGAAGTTTCTACCGCTTCCGTTGTCACTTCAGCGGTTGCCGCTTCTGCCGTTGATGGTGACTCGACATCGGCTTGTGTGCCAACCTCCTCTTCGGAAGTTGCCTCATTTAAATCGGGGTTATCTGAATTCACGGCCTTCTGCTCATCTGTTTGTTGCAACGTAGTATTTGGTTGTTTGTCTTCGTCACTCATAATTCACTCGTACTAAAAACTCAATCAATCTCCTGCTCCTTCAAGGGATGGCAACATTTACCTTGCCCAGATTAACGGCAAGATTTGGGGTAGGCTAAAGCCCCAGGCATCAAGTCCGGATTGCTACCTCCTCAAATCCTAGTACATACTGGGGAAAATTGTCTGTTGTTAATGTGTCTATTGATTCAATCACGGCTAAACAGGAGTTCTCGCCGTAGAGACATAGCCTGTTACGTCGAGGATTTGGGGGCGGAGGCACTCTAGGATTCAGCCGAAATTGTAGCGGTTGATAACACTCATCTCCCTCTGCTTCCCCAGCTCCCAGACGTAGCATGAGGAGTCTCTACATGGCTCCCCCAGCTTCATCATATCTACGAAGCTGCTCAAGTATTTTTGCCGCGCTGCACTAGGTAACGGTTAAGATAAAACGTGAGGCGGTATCCCCATCTATAATAAGGAATAGAGTATTCTATCAGGGTATAGAGGACTAATTTTGAATTCAGTCAGAATTCTATCACGTTTAGATTATCTGAAGACTTGCATTTCACCCTTGCCAGGATATTGGTAACTCCAGCATGTTGGCATTCAACCTTATTCGCGCCTCAAAGTGTTTCCCAGCATGGGTACTCTGATCCAAACCCAGTGAGAAGGGAGCCATTCTGAGATCCGTCAAGCCCTTTTATTCAAATTGGCGGCAAGGCAATGGGGTTACCGTTGTCGCTTCCTCCAGTACGACAAACGCTAAAACTTTTAGGAATTCTGTAATCAAGGAGATAGTCTCACCAACTATGACTCAATCCCCATCATCATCAGCAAGACGTGCCCTTGTTGTCAAAAACGATTTTTCGCCCTTTGGAAATAAACTCGTTCAATCGGGTTACGTTGATGACGGTCAAATGCGGCAGGCATTGGCGGAAAGCCGTAAGTCAGGACGACCTCTGACCGATGTCGTTGAATCAATTACCGGGCGTCAGTTGCCACCTGACTTAATCCGTCAGTACAAAAAACAGCAACTGTTTGAACTAAAAATACTTTACGGTGTTGAATCTCTTGATCCGGAACTTGGTGAAATATCCGGTCACCAAGTCAAGGAACTCATCGAAAGCCTAATTCCCATTGACATCTGTAGTCGCTATCGCTTGGTGCCGTTATCCAAGAATGATGGTCAACCCCCATCGGTTCTGGTGGCAATGGTTGACCCGGATAATCTCGACGCCCAAGATGATCTCAACCGGATTCTGCGCCCTCAAGGGATTGGGCTAAGGCGGATGGTGATTACCCAGGAAGACTATCAGCATCTGATTAATAAATATCGCGATCAAAAACTGGCACAGGAGAAGGAACAGGAAGCAGCTAAGCAGACAGACATCAGTAAGGATCTGGAGATTCTCGATACGCTTTCCGATGCACCAGAAGAAACGGAGCAAGACATAGGGACAGCCTTGGGTGAAGCCAGTGGTGCCCCGGTAATTAACTTGGTGAATCGAATCCTCGCCAAAGCCCTACAAGAGGACGTCTCTGACATTCACATCGAACCCCAAGAAGAATACTTGCGGGTTCGCTTCCGTAAAGACGGCGTACTGCGACAAGCCTTTGAGAACTTACCCAAAAAGATCAAAGATGCTGTTGCGGCTCGCTTCAAAATTATGTCAGATTTGGACATCGCTGAACGCCGATTGCCCCAAGATGGCAGAATTCGGCGCATGTTCCAAGGGCGCAAGGTTGACTTCCGGGTCAGTACCCTACCCAGCCGCTATGGTGAAAAGATTGTCCTGCGGATTTTAGATAACTCTAGCACCCAACTCGGTTTGGACATTCTGATCACTGACCCAGAAAGCTTAGAAATGGTCAGGGAAATGGCAGCACGACCCTTTGGGCTGATCTTGGTCACTGGTCCGACAGGTTCGGGTAAATCCACAACCCTATATTCAATCCTGGCTGAGCGCAATGACCCAGGCGTCAATATCAGTACCGCAGAAGATCCGATTGAATATTCCTTACCTGGTATTACCCAGGTACAGGTACTGCGGGAAAAAGGCATGGACTTCGCCTCGATTCTACGCTCATTTCTACGCCAAGACCCAGATGTAATTCTGGTGGGTGAGACGCGAGATAAGGAAACCGCGAAAACCGCGATTGAAGCCGCGCTCACCGGACACTTAGTCTTGACCACGCTCCATACAAACGACGCGGCTGGCGCCATCCCCCGCTTGGATGAAATGGGAGTTGAACCATTCATGGTGTCGGGTGCGCTTCTAGGAGTGTTAGCCCAGCGCCTGATGCGGCGGGTTTGTACCGAGTGTCGTATACCTTACCAACCTACTGCTGCTGAACTGGCTCGATTTGGTTTGTCTGCTTCCAGCGAAGGGGAAATCACGTTCTATAAAGCCAATACCCTACAACCCGAAGAAATTACCGACGCTCGCTCCAAAGGAACACTCTGTCCAAAATGTAATGGGATTGGGTACAAAGGACGAGTGGGCGTTTATGAAGTCATGCGGAACACCGAACGACTGCAACTCCTAATCAATGAAGGAGCGCCTACTGAACGGATCAAAGAAGCAGCGGTGGAAGAAGGGATGAAAACCCTATTATCCTACAGTTTAAACCTGGTGCAGGATGGTCATACAACATTGGAAGAAGTTGAACGGGTAACGTTTACTGATTCCGGTCTTGAGGCAGAAATGAAAGCCAAACGTAAACAATCCCTCTCCTGTAGCACTTGCGGCGCTGGGTTAGAACAGGAGTGGTTAGACTGTCCGTACTGTATGACCCCACGTTTTTGAGACTAAAAGCTGGGACTATTCATCAATTGTTGTTGGCTTCAACCCCCAACAACAATTGATTAGGTAACGAACACTGACAATTAACAACTAATTATTATTGGAGACAACGCCATGCCAATGGATTTAATGATTGAAGACTTGATGGAGCAGCTCGTTGAAATGGGTGGCTCAGATATGCATATTCAAGCTGGGGCACCGGTCTATTTCCGCATTAGTGGTAAACTCCAACCCTTTGGGGAAGATCCCCTGAATCCCCAAGAATGTCAGAAGCTGATTTTCAGTATGCTCAATAATAGTCAACGCAAAGAATTAGAGCAGAACTGGGAATTAGATTGCTCTTATGGGGTGAAGGGACTGGCTCGCTTCCGAGTCAATGTTTATAAGGAGCGGGGTTACTACGCCGCTTGCTTGCGAGCATTGTCCTCCAAGATTCCCAACTTTGATATGTTAGGTCTGCCTGATATTGTGCGGGAAATGAGCGAACGCCCTCGGGGATTAGTACTGGTAACCGGACCAACGGGTTCAGGAAAAACCACCACACTGGCGGCAATGATTGATTTAATTAATCGTACCCGACCTGAACATATTCTCACCGTCGAAGACCCGGTGGAATACGTTTTTCCCAACATTAAAAGCTTAGTTCACCAACGTCAAAAAGGTGAAGATACCAAAAGCTTTGCTAATGCGCTCAAAGCCGCCTTACGGGAAGACCCGGATGTGATTCTGGTCGGCGAGATGCGGGACTTGGAAACCATTTCACTGGCGATTTCAGCCGCAGAAACGGGTCACTTGGTCATGGGAACCTTGCACACCAGTTCCGCTTCTCAAACTGTAAACCGGATGCTGGACGTGTTTCCTCCCGAACAACAAGCTCAAGTCCAAGCTCAACTCTCAAACTCCTTGGTCGCCGTCTTCAGTCAAACCTTGGTACCCAAGAAAAACCCGAAACCTGGTGAGTTTGGTCGGGCAATGGCACAGGAAATTATGATCGTCACCCCCGCCATCTCTAACCTAATCCGTGAAGGGAAAGTGTCCCAAATGTATTCCGCCATTCAAACCGGGATGAAAATGGGCATGATCACCATGGAACAGGCATTGGCAAATTTAGTCAAACAAGGAACGATTTCCTTTGAAACAGCCGTGTCCAAGAGTTCTAAGCCTGACGAGTTACAGCGTATTCTCGGCGGTGCTGCTGGAATGGCTGGTGCTGGCGCCAAAGGCGGCAAAGTTGGTGCTAAGACTCGCTAAGTTATCAGGGTTAGTTCTCTCGTGAACTGGGAAAAATATCACCGGACAACTAACCCTTTCCTTCAATCCTTTTTTCATTCAGACGCAAGCTATGCCTACCTTCATTGCTGAGGTTCGGGATTCCAAAGGAAATGCCAAAAAAGAGAAAGTTCAAGCTCTTTCTACGGATCAAGCCCGCGCCCACTTGCAAAATCAATATCCCACTGTCGGCAGTATTCAGAAAGCGTTTAGCCTGGAAGACCTGAATTTAGACGCACTCCAGGAAAAAATGACGAGTGTTACGGTTAAAGACCGAGCCGTTTTTTCCCGGCAATTTGCGGTAATGGTTAATGCTGGAGTCGCCATCGTGCGTTGTCTGGGTATTCTATCCGACCAATGTGCCAATCCTAAGCTGAAAAAATCCCTAACGGCAATCAGTAGTGAAGTTCAGCAGGGAACCAGTCTCTCAGATGCCATGCGTGAACATCCCGCCTGTTTCGACCAACTCTATGTCAGTATGGTGCAAGCGGGGGAGGTTGGGGGTGTCTTGGATGAAGTTCTCAACCGATTAGCCAAGCTGCTGGAAGATATGGCGCGGCTGCAAAACCAGATTAAGTCGGCAATGACTTATCCTCTGGTGGTTGGTGGCTTTGCTGTACTGGTGTTTTTGGGAATGACCATTTTTCTCATCCCCATCTTTGCCGGGATTTTTGAAGAAATCGGCGGAACATTACCAGCCCTGACTGCCTTTATGCTCTGGTTGAGTGGTGTTCTCAGAAGCTGGTATGCTCTGATTCCAGTTGGGGTGATCATCGTTACCACAGTTGCCATCAAGCAGTACTACAAAACCCCACCCGGTCGCCTGCAAATCGATGCACTCCTATTGAAAGTACCTCTGTTTGGTGAACTGAATGAAAAATCATCAGTCGCCCGGTTTTGCCGCGTCTTCGGTACGTTGACTCGTTCCGGAGTTCCGATTCTGAATGCGTTAGACATTGTTCGGGATACATCAGGAAACCAAGTGATTGCTAACGCTGTGGAAGCTACCAAGCAGGAAATTCAGCAAGGGGGTTTGATCAGTGTTGCCATGCAAAATGAGCAAGTTTTTCCCGGTCTAGCTATTCAGATGATTAGTGTTGGTGAAGAAACTGGGGAATTGGATTCAATGCTGATGAAGGTTGCCGATTTCTATGAAGATGAAGTTGAGCAAACGGTAAAAGCTTTGACCAGTATTTTAGAGCCTGTGATGATTATTGTCATCGGGGGAATGGTTGGTACAATTCTGGTCTCTATGTATCTGCCCATGTTTAAAGTGTTTGAAACTTTGGGTTAAATTGGGCAGCATTTCCAGGATATGGGGCGTCCATTCCTACAATCGTTTGATGGTAGAGGATTTGCTGTGTTGATTCAGCTACTCGTACAGCATGAGGAAAAAAACTATTTTTCACGCATTACTGAAACACCGATAAGGTAAGCATTTTGAAGGCGTGAATTCCCAGGTAACTGTACTAACAACCTGAGCAACCTCTACTGATTCTCCACTACAGTTCGTGAATAGTATTTAAACTAGTCCATAAAACGTTAGTAAATCGCCAACTTATTTAAAAATGCCAGTTAAGCCATCTAATTACGAAACAAGTTTAGCCGAATATAGCCACCATGAGGGGGCGTTGGCACTTCTGAAGCAACATCGACCTTACTTGGAAATGATTCCTAGTATGCGCCGCCCCTCAGAAAGTGTGATCACGATTCCTCTACCCATTGTGCGCCTACGCCATCTTCAATCATCAACAGGACATTCTAATCTAACCAGCTTGAATGGAACGGTTGGCTTACCCTGTGATGTTGCCATGTTAATGTGTGACCCAGAATGGAAAATAAAAATGGGGGTGGAAATTATCATTTTCATTCATCGCCCTCATGAAGATTTTTCAGATTTATTGGGTCGCTGGCGTCAGACGCAAGTGTTGCTCGATAAAGACTATGAATGGTTAATGCCCCCTCGCCATCAACATGTTCTCAGTGAAGGCGTTGACCGGATTTATCCGTTGTTTGTCATCTTCCCGGAAACACCCCAACGGATTCAACAGGGGTTATCGGGTGCTTGTTTACCGTTTGTTATGCAAAGTCCAGATTATGTGACGGAAGAGGAAAAATCAGAAAGCTTCTCGACTGTTGATGACTAAAGCGAGATTTACAGGCAGTTTCTAGATATTTCCGGAAAT
>NZ_JBKHHI010000031.1:0-27044 GCF_046539235.1 Coleofasciculus sp. | reverse complement strand
CGTAGTAGGCAATTTAGTGCCATAAGAGTACGTAGTAGGCAATTTAGTGCCATAAGAGTACGTAGTAGGCAATTTAGTGCCATAAAGGTACGTAGTAGGCAATTTAGTGCCATAAAGGTACGTAGTAGGCAATTTAGTGCCATAAAGGTACGTAGTAGGCACTTTAGTGCCATAAAGCCTCGCTGGGTTATGTGACGTACTCCCGACAAACTATTTGCCAATGATCTATTTGGGCACCTTATGTCGTCGTCAAGCCAACTGGTCAACTCATTTGAGTCACGTATCAAGCCACTGCTGGAAGTCATCTATCCAGAGGCGGATATCGAGCAACTAGCGGAGCGCTTATTGCAGTTGCTGCGCCCCCACTGTTGCGATTCAGGAGAGGAAAATCCCGATAAGTGGAATGAACAGCAGATATTACTGATTACCTATGGCGACAGCATCTATCGTCCGAGGGATGAAAACCCCTTAGTGACACTGAAACAGTTTCTCGAACACCATCTTCAGGACACAATAACCGGCGTTCATATCTTACCTTTTTTTCCCTACAGTTCAGATGACGGATTTGCCATCATTGATTATCTCAAAGTTAATCCAAAATTAGGTTCCTGGGAAGATATTCAATCCCTTGCCCAAAAGTTTGATTTGATGCTGGACTTAGTCCTCAATCATGTTTCTAGTAAAAATGCCTGGTTTGAACAGTTTAAACAGGGACTTAAACCGGGATGTAATTATTTTATTGAAGTTGACCCAACGACTGATTTATCCCAAGTGGTACGTCCCCGAAGTAGCCCTTTATTGGTCAAAGTGGATACCGTAAACGGCGATAAACACGTCTGGGCGACGTTTAGTAATGACCAAATCGATGTCAATTTTGCCAATCAGGATGTGTTGGTGGAGTATGTCAAAATCCTGTTATTTTATGTGGTAAATGTTGGGGCTAGATATATCAGACTCGATGCCGTGGGATATTTGTACAAACGAATTGGTACATCCTGCATCCATTTACCAGAAACCCACGCCCTGATCCGTCTACTGCGGGAACTGTTACAAATCGTTGATCCGGCGGTGGCAATTATTACAGAAACCAATGTGCCGAACCCAGAAAATTTGAGTTATTTTGGCAACCGAAATGAAGCGCATATTGTTTACAATTTTAGCCTACCGCCGCTGTTGCTTAATGCTTTACTTCAGGGAAAATCAGATCATCTAAAAACCTGGATGATGAGTATGCCACCTGCACCGATGGGTTGTGCCTATTTGAATTTTACCGCATCTCATGATGGCATTGGTCTGCGTCCGGCGGAGGGCTTGCTGTCGGATGAAGAATATGAGACGTTACTCCAATGTGTTACTCAATTTGGCGGAGAAATTAGCTATCGCCGCCAACCAGATGGGACAGAAACTCCCTATGAAATGAATATCTCTTTATTTGATGCTCTTAAGGGAACGGTGAAGGGAGAAGATCAATGGCAGATTCAGCGTTTTATCTGCTCACAAACGATTATGATGTCCTTAGAAGGAATTCCCGCCTTTTACATTCATAGTTTGATCGGGACGGGTAGCGATCGCGCCCTGATGGAGCAGACGGGTAGAAAACGCTCAATTAACCGCCACCGTTGGGATATAGCGGAACTAGATGAGGAGTTAGAACAGGTAAACTCACCCCACGCGATCGTGTTTCGCGAATTGTCTCGATTGATTCAAATTCGTCGCCGTCAGCATGCATTTCATCCCAATGCGACGCAATATACACTACATCCATTAAATCAGGCACTATTGGTGTTTTGGCGACAGAGTATGAAGCGAGATCAGAGCATTTTCTCGATCCATAATTTGAGCGATAATTTACAAACGTTACCGTTATGGGAATTAAACCTAATTGCCACGGATGAGTGGTATGACTTGATTAGTGGGCAAATTATTCCCGATATTCATGATAAGTTGACGCTACAGCCTTACCAATCAGCGTGGATTACCAATAAACCATAATGTCAAGAATTGCGAGATCCTTGCCGTAGAGCGTTTAGCGAAGCCATGCCGCAGGCTTTGCATCTTGCTCGCTACTAATACCCAATTTAAATGCATTACAGCTTATAGAGCCGAGGTTTAAATTTCATCCCGGCGATAGATATAATTTTGCCTGCAAATCGATAATCTTTGTACATTCCCAAATAGAAGAGTTGAGGGCAAGTATTGTTATTGTTATGTCTCAAACAAGTAATCAAAGTACATGGATCGACAAATTGGCTAGAGTTGGATATACCGCCAAAGGGATTGTGTATGCAACTATCGGCTTATTAGCGGTACAAGCTGCATTAGGCAACGGTGGGAAAACCACAGATAGCAAAGGCGCTTTAGGCACAATTGCTGCCCAGCCCTTTGGTCAGTTCATGTTAGCGGTAGTCGCCTTGGGTCTGATTGGATATATGGTTTGGCGTTTTGTCCAAGCGATTCAAGACCCTGACCATAAAGGCGAAAGTAACGATGCTGACGATATTGTCAGACGTATTAGTTACGGAATTAGTGGTTTGATTTATGCCAGTTTAGCCTTCACTGCGATTCAAATCATTGTGAATGCGACTCAAAGTGCTAGCGATGGAAGTACAAAACAAATATGGACAGCCCGCCTGCTTGCCCAACCCTTTGGTCAATGGTTAGTGGGTATAATTGGGGCAATTATTATTGGTTACGGCTTTTACCAATTCTATAAAGCTTACAAAGCTAAATTCCGCAAAAAGTCAAAACTCGGTCTGGGCGGGTTTAGTTGAATTTAGGTGCAGCCATAAACGATAATAGTGAAACCCGCCCCTACAGATGCTTCAAAATCACGTCTCTACACCCAAAACCAGGGTCTCTCGAACGAAGCGACGTGTCAAAACTCAGACCTATTTTTTTAAGTTATCGTGAATCGACATATTAAAACAATCTTACGTGATTGGTCTTAATTGCGTCTCATTTAGCCAATGTTACTCTTCCTTCCATGACTGTGCTTAATTTTCAGGAACCCTGGAATGCGTTATTTGAAGTCTTTTCCGGGTTTACCAGTACAGGACTAAGCATGGCGCTGCGATCGAGTGACTTACCGCGTAGTATCCAGTGGTGGCATTCCTTTATGGAATGGATTGGCGGCGTGGGTGTGATTGTGCTGATGGTTTGGGAGCATCCCGTTTTGGACAAAGCATTACCTCAAGTAACGCAATTGCAAGGGTTTCAGCCCCCTTCAAAGAGCCAAGTGCCAAATTGGGATGCTCCCGATGGTTTAGACAGATTAGTCAATTTTTTCCTTGACATCCTCTTTTACATTCTCCACCGAATGCCGTACTTGAGCTTCGGTTTGTTTAGCTTTACCTTCTGCTTTATCTTCTGGGTCTCCCGTAATTTCTCCGATAGCTTCCTGGGCTTTCCCTTCAATATTCTTAGCTGTGGCTTTGATTCGATCTTCAGTACTCATAGTGATATATTTATTAACTTCTACACCATAAATTATATCGAATCCGGTATACTTATACTTCTAGCTTAAGACGTACACCTTTAGAAATAGGTATTATTATAGATGGCGATAGTTTCGGCTAGCTATTACAATAGTATAAACTTAACTTTAACCAACGGCATTATTTTTTTACATTGCCTGCCCTAGCCAAATCAAAACTATTGAGGCAGTAATTAATACTCATGACTCGTTCTGCATGCCTAATTTTTAATCCTGTTGCGGGTCAAAGCGACCCCGATGAAGATTTAAAGAAAATTGTTAATCTTTTGGAGCCAGAAATTGAACTCGATGTTCAATGCACCACGCCAGAAAAGGATGCGGGTCAACTGACGAAAACTGCCGTTGAGCAAGGTGTTCAGACTATCATCGCCTCGGGAGGGGACGGGACGCTTTCGGCAGCGGCTGGTGCATTGGTGGAAACCGATATTCCCTTGGGTATTATTCCCCGAGGAACGGCTAACGCTATTGCCTCAGCTTTGGGAATTCATGACATGATTAAAGCAGCTTGTCAAACTATTTTAGACGGAAAAACCCAGAAAATTGATGTGGGTCGATGTAACGGTAAGCCGATGGTACTGGTAGCCGGAATTGGCTTTGAAGCGAAAACTGTTGAAGAGGCAGATCGAGAGCTAAAAAATAATCTTGGTATACTCGCTTATGTCTTATCAGGACTACAAAAACTCAGTGAATTGGAACCCTTTGAGGCAACGATTGAGACTGATGAGAATACCGTTACCATTACAGCAACGGCAGTAACGGTAGCTAATGCCGCACCGCCGACATTAATTTTGGCTCAAGGACCGGCTGGTATTGTTTATGATGATGGACTTCTCGATGTAACCGTCGTCACTCCCAAAGATCAAGCCAATGCAATTGTCGCCTCTTATAAACTTTTACAATCGGCGATTTTGGGGGAAAGTGCAGAACATGAGGGTATTAAGTATATCAGAACTCGCTACGTTAAAGTGACCACAAAACCTGCCCAGAAAATTGTCTTGGATGGAGAAGTTATTGGTGAAACTCCAATTAATGTGGATTGTATTCCTGGAGGCTTAACGGTCTTCGTGCCAATGCAGCAAGACTAAAAAAGAGACGTGCCATAGCACGTCTCTACAAAGGGGCGGTATTAAGCGTATCTTTCTTCATGTTTGACAATCACCCAAACCGCATGAATGGAACCCGGAAGCCAACCCAGTAAAGTTAACAAAATGTTAATTAAAAAGGCTGAACTAATTCCTGTAGTCAGAAAAACACCCACAGGTGGGAGCAGGATTCCCAAGACTATTCGGAGTAATTTCATAAGGATTAATAAATCTAAGTTTGTCGGTTACTCTATAAAGAGTAACGGCTAAACTCGGTTATTAACCTCCATCTGGAGAATGATTTTTTCAGGTGGCAAAATCTATCTCTGTAGAGATGACAATCAGACCTATAGAGATAGATACTAACAGTAGTATCGTTTTTCCAGATATTTGTTTGAACATTACAAGTGAGGAAAAATTTATGAAGGCATTCTTTTTTACCTTGTTAGGCACAGCCTTGAGCTTATTGGTTGTTGATTTAGTTGTTCCAGGGGTTGACTTAGCCACCTTCCTGGCTGCTTTATTAGGTGCAGCATCCATTGGTTTAGTGAACTCATTTATCAAGCCAATTTTGTCGGTGCTATCTCTCCCCTTAAATCTTGTGACACTCGGATTATTTTCTGTGGTGGTCAATGGATTGTGTTTTTGGTTAGCTGCTGTAGCTGTACCTGGATTCACCGTTCATGGCTTATTCGCATTCATTTTCGGTCCAATTGTCTTATCTCTGGTTAACACTTTCTTAAGTAACTACTTTGCTCAACGAGAACCTGAACTTGAGGTGGAATAAGGACAACGCTGTATGGGTGGACACCTGAACTTTAATTCAAGAGCCGCCAAAGTACCACTTTTAGAGGATGATGGTTAGCTCTATATATCCTAAGATGCAGTTGTGATCAGAATAACTCATCCCCGCTTGCAACAAAGCACTGACTCTCAAGTTATCACTTGTTTTGAGTATAAATACAGGTAGGCTAACTCACGTCAACAAGCGTGAAAACTGCGATTCGGTTAAGCGAACTAGACACAACCTCTTCTTTTATACTAAATTGGGGATGGGTGTTCACCCTTATTTATCAATAGCATTTTTTTAAATCGGTTTTGACGATAACCTGTGGAGGAAAGCTATGACAGTTTTAGAACGAGTACAGGAGATGTTTGATTACCTCTGGGGAGGCGTCAAGCGAATTTTTGGCGCTAATGATGATGAATATCCAGATACAGGTGTTCAACCCTTTGAAGGTGATCGCCCTAAGGAACGGCGATAAATTACCAAGTACAGGTTTAATATAGCCATCCTGTTTGAGTTGTGAAATGCTAGATGCTCAGATCCCCGGCTTCTTCAAGAAGTCGGGGATCTTGTCCTTATTAAGTTATCGGTGGGGAGGGCGGGTTTTGTTGTTCCGTTATCGGTGGGGAGTTGAATTGATTCCCTAAACCCGCCCCTACGATTGTGCCTAAACCCGCCCCGACAATTGTGCCAAACCCAGCCCCTACCGTGTCTAAAGGGAAACCAGACAATGGATTTAATCTCTAACTTTAGTTACTGGACTGACGCTCTAGACAGCCTACCCAAAATTTCACTTTTCAATACATCCTGCTGTTGATTGCTTTGAACAATCACAGCGACTTGATTATTAAATATCTCCATATATCGGCGATCGCGTTCATTAAAACTAGTCTTAAAATAATCAGGAACATCAAGACAATCAGCCGGATGATCCTCCGGGAAATTCCCCCGTTTGCGCTTGTTGAGTAACTGCGTCACCCCCAATAACTCCCCATCGCGACTTAAAACAGGCATACAGAGTAAACTATAGGTGCGATATCCGGTTGCTAGATCCATTTGTTTGGCGTGTAATGCGCCATCATGATCATACAAGTCATAGGGAATCATTATTAGTTTACCAGATGCTGCCACTTGACCCGCAAACCCCATACCAATTTCACAGCGAATTTTCCCAACACCAGGAAGTTCAGTCCATAAGTCACCGTATTGACGGTTAACTAACCAGAGGATACTGCGATCAGCATTGGTCAACTTTTGCGCCGCATCCATTACTTTTTGCAGAATTTCCTGGGATGTCCAATTCCCTTGACTAATTGAACTAATCGCTAACCATAATGCATCGATCGCTTGTCGCCCCTGAATGATCCGCATTTCTCGATAAAAGGATTGTACGCCTTCCAGAATCGGCAGAATTGAGGGGACAGATTCAGCCAGTTGCTTTTCATCGGCTTTCCTAAACCCTTTAGGGTCAATGCGTTCAGATAATGGTGCGCCGCGATCGCTAGTCGGTTTGAGTTTATTAATTAATTCAATCAATGCTACCACAGTCTGCTGCGAATTGACGATAGGATAGACTAAATGACTGTGAATCAGATAATCTTTAAATTGAGGAGTAGCTGTTTGAATTAACGTCGAGAGGCTGGGATGATCCTGACTAATTCGATGTCGCATTGGTTGAGAGCCAGAGGCTAACTCGCTTCCATCAGCAGCAAGCTGAACTTCTCTTAATTTTCCTGTTTCATTATCAACAATTAATGACCAAAACGTTTGGTTTTCGCTATTTAAGACAAAAATCATCGTCTGTTCAGTATTCAGCGTCTTAGTCACTGATTTGGCAATAAAACTTAGCAGGTTATGCATCACTTCATCGCTATGGTTGCCCACGGCTTGATTAAGCATCACCAGGGTATTGTGAACCCCTTCTTTTGGTTGAATTTGGGTAAACTGCTTTAAAGTTTCATGAGTCTTGGTATATTGTAAAATCACACCCACTCGCTGATTAAACACTTGCATGGACTGACAGTCATGCTCATCAAAACTGGATTGAAATTGTTCAGGCGGTTGGGGCCAATCTTCAGGTTTATAGAACGGAAAATTTCCGGGTTTACGTTTATTGACCAATTGCGTCACGCCAATTAATTCACCATCGGCGTTAAATACAGGCATACAGAGCAAACTACAGGTGCGATAACCCGTGGTGCGGTCAAATTTTCGAGAATTGGTTGCATCAGGATGATCGTAGAGGTCAAAGGGAATATTCAGGGGTTGACCTGTTTTAGCCACTTTACCCACAAATCCCACACCGACAGGGACTCGCATTTGGGTTAAAGAACCATCAGCTTGGAGAATTTTTGTCCACAAATCATGGCGATCGCGATCCAAAAGCCATAAGGTACTGCGGTCAGCATTCATCAGTTTCTTCGCCGCATCCATGACTCGTGGTAGGATTTCTTGAATGTCTAAACTACTCCTATCTAGAGAACGAGTGGCTTCGGCTAAAGCAGCGGTTGCTCGCAGTTTCTTTGTGGCACGATAACAGGATTGACAGCTTTCTATAATTCGGCGAATTGCCGGAACAAATTCTGCTAATTGCTTTTGATCCCGTTGACTAAAGCCGTGGCGATTGATTAGCCAATTTCCTTGATTATCGGAGTTTTTGGGTCGCTTTAATTTGTTGAGTAATTGAATAACAGCAATAACTTGCTGATTTTGATTAGTAATTGGCAACGCCAAGACGTTATAGGTATAGTAATTGTATTTTTCGTCATACTCTTTAACCAATTCAGACCGCGCATCTTGGTAAACATTCGAGCGAATATTAATGGATTTTCGAGTTTTTGCCACTTGACCCGCAATTCCTTCCCCTAATCGTACCTGAATATCCAGAAATTCACTCCCTTCATTTTCAGCCACGACTGACCAAAGTTCAGTTTTGTCTTCATTGAGTAAAAAGATAGTCGCGCGATCGGCGCTGAGTAAATCACCAATGCGTAAGGTTACGTCTCGCAACACCTCATACAGCGCCGGCGCCGAATCTCTACCATCAGCAACACAAGCTAGTTGAGAGACTAACAGTTTTCGCTCCAGTTCAGCTAGAGTTTTCTGAAATTGGGAATGCTGAGGTTCAGGTTCTAAAGCGGCTAGCTGTTTTTTTACCCAATTGGGGTTAAAAACTGACCGATAAATGCGATTGTGAACCTTTAAAATACTCCCTTGTTTGACTACTAATCCCGACAATCGCAGTTCCATTTGTTCAGGACTATTATCATCAATTATTTCTCCGTATCGATTCGGAGAATTGCCAAAGTATGATAGTTCATGAATGGCAGAAGAATGAGAGGAAGATATGATTTTTTGGTAAAGTTTTAACAGGGAACGACTGCGTTGTTCATTTCGGAGTAAGCGATCGCGAATGGTGCGTAAATGTTCGGGTTCATCGTGGCTTTCCCAGTTTGCCAAAATGCGCGATCGCACCAGTTGCTCAACCCAGTGAGATTCTTGTCCTAGCGGTGGCGCATCATCAGCTTCGACAATCAGTTTGCAGAGTTTCTGGGTGAGGAATGGCTGTCCCTCTGTCCAACTGAGTACCGCTTTCATCAGTTCCTGGGAATTGGCAGATTTGATGGTTAACCCTTTGGTAATGGGTTCGGCTTCGTCTAAGCGAAAACCCGTCAGTTCAATTGCTTCTCCACAGTTGAAGGGAAGACTATAGGCTTGGGAACGAATTAAATCTGTTGGCGACGCTACGCCTAAAATCGCAAATGTGAGGCGGTTATATTCCGGTTGATCGGCACGATTATTATGACAAGCGCGAATTAAACCAAAAAAGTCATTAACAGAAAAAGGCAAACGTAGAACACTGTCTACTTCATCGACAAAGATAATTAATTTTTTTCCCAAAAGCGATTCATGTTGGAGGAGAACGTCTTTAATAAATCGCACTAATCCCTGGGTACTGGACAGGGTTTCATAGTTGCACCACCAGCTATCAAAATCGCCAATTTTATCCAGGAGATGAAAACTATCAGCTAGGGTATAGGTAATACTGCCATAAAATTCACTCGGCGTAATATCGGGACTAATGATTTCGGTTAAATCGATCGCAGCACAGGCAATTCCTTCTGACTGGAGTCGCGTCATGGTTTGCACGCGCAGGCTAGATTTGCCCATCTGTCGAGAATTTAGGACATAACAAAAGAGTCCAGCTTTTAAGGCTGTATAGAGAGCGCGATCGGCTTGTCGCCAAACATAGGTGGGAGCATCAGCCGGGAGACTACCACCAACTTTATATTCATACATGGTCTACTAAATAAGTCTTGTTGTGGAGGTAGGATGCAGGAGAAGCATGTTCCAGACGTGCCATGGCACTATGGCAAGCTGGGGGAGCAAACTTCGAGTATTCTTGGGTGAATCCTTGATAAATCCATAATAATTTGTTGAAGCATAGTTTTCCAAGCGATTTGTTTGTGTAGGCATCTTGCTCTTGTACCCAATAAATACAGTACAATCGTTTTATGTCCCTAGTGATTGGCTGTTAAGAGTTTTGATGACTTCAGGATAAGTCACTAAATAATCCTTGAGCCAGTCATAACCTCTGGCTAACAATTCTTCTAATCCTTCAACCCGCCACAGGCGAACGATGCCATCATCTCCAGCCGTAGCAATACGTTTTCCACTCCCGCAAAAACTCACAGTTCTGATTGCGCCTTGATGATCCTGAAATTCAGCTAGCAATTGTCCGGAAATTGTCCAAATTTTTGCTTTGCCGTCTGCACCTGCTGTGGCAATAATCTGCCCGTCAGGACTACAACTGATACTGGTAACTTCTGCCTGATGTGCCTTCCATTCCCCTAAATGATGTCCCGATAAATCCCACCAACAAACAGTACCATCTATTCCTGCGGTAGCGATGCGTTGACCATCTGGGTGAAAGCTTATACTCTTAAGTTCACCGCGATTCGTATTCCATTGAGTTAGCACATTTCCACTCACATCCCATAGACTAATAATACCATCAGTTCCGGTTGTAGCAATGCATTTTGTGGGTAAGGTTTGCCAACCCGGACTACAAGTAACGCTGTTTACTCTAGCCGAATCTTGAAACTCGTAACAGAAAATGACGTTATAATCAACACCCTCTAGGTTTTTGATCTGCCACTGTGGGTTATCAGGATTTGAAGATAAAAGGGAATTGAACAATGGGGTATTAATTGGCTGCGATATAACTCGCCACAGTCGCACTTTCCCATCGGCTCCGGCTGCGACAAGATAGTGCATTCCAGGGCTAAAACTGGCATGTCTAATCCAACCTTGAGGGTTATCAAGTTGAGCCAATTGTTGTCCGGCTAAATTCCAGAGGCTGATGTTGCCGTTTTCTCCGGCTGTTAAAAGATGGGCTTGGCTGGGTGCAAAAGTAACAACATAGATTTTACTTTGATGGGTATTCCATCGCGCCAGAAATTTGGGGTAAATATCCCAGAGTCGAAGTTCACCATATACAGTTGTGGTGGCTAAACCTTGACTATCTGGACTAAAACTTAGACCTAAGACTGTACCCCCATTCTCATTGAATTGAGCAAGTAATTGTCCCGATAAATTCCACACTCTAGCTATACCACCTGACACCGTAGCCAAATGTTGACCATCTGGACTAAAACAGATACTCCTTACTGAGTTTTGATGGCAAATGCGGAGAACTACATGCCGCTCATAATTTTGATTGTTCTTGAGGATAGTTACCTGCAGTTTAGACAAATTCCAGAGTTGTACTGTGCCATCCTGATGTGCCGCAGCTATAAACTTTCCATCAGGACTAAAGCTGATATTTAAAATTGGACTTTGAAGACTTTTAACGTGATAAATTTGCTCTCCTGATAAGTTCCAAAGTATTACACTGCCACCCCATTTGCAGGTTCCAACTGTGGCAATATGCTGTCCGTTGGGACTAAAACGTGCTGCCCAAATTGTGCCGCCATGACTTTTAAATTGAGCCAGTTGTTTTCCGGATAAATTCCACAGCTTTGCTGTGCCATCTCGTCCGACGGTGATGAGCTGCGACTCATCCGGACTGAAACTAACAGTTGAAATTGAGCCTTGATGACCGGAAACTTGGGTAATTAGTTCTCCTGAACTATGCCAAACTTTTGCCAAACCATCTTGTCCAGCAGTGGCAATGAATTTCCCATTAACACTAAAAAGAATATCATAAATAATACCCTGATGTCCTTGCCATTCCCTTAACCGTTGCCCGAATCGATTCCAAACTTTAATCGTACCGTCTCCTCCAGCCGTCGCTAGGCACTTCCCGTCTGGGCTAAAGCATACATCTTTAACCATACCCTGACCCGTTGAAAATCGATTACGTTCGTAGATATTGTGCAAAATTGTTTGTAATGCAAACAGGGGGGTAAGGGCAGGAAAGTCAGACAATAGACAAGAGGTTGTGATTTTGGTTTTTAAAGTATACCCCGCTTGAAGGGCTAAGCATAATGCCTCAATTGGTTTATATTTAAACTGCTGTAGAGCATCTTTAGCCATCTGCTCAACTTGCTCAATTTCTGCCACAGACTTTGGCACTGTTGCTGGTGTTATCTCTGGTAATATACACGCTTCCGCCAAGAGTTCATCTAACCATTTTTGGTTAAAAACTGCCTCGTAAATCCGGTTAGCGACTCTTAACTTGCCCTGCTGCTTCACCACTAACCCAGACAGCCGTAATTCCATCTGTTCGGGTGTGTCCTTGGCTTTCACTTCTCCTTGGTGTAAAATCTGTTGATAGAGGAGCAGTAAGGGTTTCTGGCGCGGACTCCACCTGATGCGATCGCGGATTGTTCTCAAATGCTCCGGTTCATCACAGGCTTCCCAGTTTTCAATGATACATTCTCGGACTAACTCCTCTATCCCACTGGCAACGGATTTGGTAACGGATGTAACAGATAGATTATCGATTCCAGATAAACTTTCTTCAAAAACCGATAACCCATCCGCTACATCATCCGTTGCTACCTGTTCAACTACTAATTTGCATAACTTTTGGGTCAAAAAGGGTTGACCCCCTGTCCAGTCCAATATCTCTGCAAGCACATCGGCGGGGTTAGTGACTTTTCCGGTTAAGCCTTGTACTAAAGGTTTAACTTCATACCACTCAAAGCCAGTTAATTCAATGGCTCGACCTATGTTAAACGGTGTACTAAGATTTCTATCAGCAATCAAACTTGATGGTGTGGCAACACCCAACAAACAAAACGAGAGGCGTTGGTAAGCAGAATTATCAGAACGCTGATTATAGCACGCTCGGATAAAGGCAAAAAAGTCATCCCGAAAGGGGATTTTTATGATACTATCGATTTCATCGATAAAAATAACAATGTTTTGGGAGAACTCAATTAGGAGAACATCATCGATAAATTCACTCAACCGTTGTACTGGAGATAAAACCGCGCGATCGCGCCACCAGTTGCTAAAGTTAATTTTCCTGGAAAGTCGAAACCCGCGCAATAATTCAGATACCAATCCCCCATACCATTCTTCTGGCGTCACGTAGCTACCAATGCGAGTCATATCAATCGCCGCACATTTGACGCCTTGAGCTTTCAGCTTCTTTGTCATCTGCACCCGCAAGCTGGATTTACCCATTTGTCGGGAGTTGAGAACATAGCAGAATTCCCCGTTAATTAATCCCTGATACAATTGAGCATCAGCGTTTCGCACCACATAAGTCGGGTGCTGATACTCTAAACTTCCTCCTACTTTGTAATAATTGTTATCGGGCATAGAGTTTGGATTGATAGTAAATTGCTATAGCATCGGCTAGTGTAATCTCAGTAGCAAAAACCCTGTAGAGACGTTGCATGCAACGTCTCTACAATTTGGTTCGCTAGAATTTATAATGCATAATTCGCTGAAAATATTGCCGATATAATTGACAACGCGGGATGACGCGATCGCGCTTTCGCTGAATCAGTCCCATACTGTACAATTGATACGCCTCCATGGTTTCAATTTGCACGGGTTCTGTAGCACTAACAACCTGTTTTAAGGCGGCGGCTAATTCTGAATTTTCTTTCAGGATTCCCCAATGTCGGCGCAAATGTGCCTCATAGATTCCCGCTTCGGTTGGCGCATCTTGCAATAATTTGCTGAGTGTCACATCCTGACTGGCTAAGTGATAAAGTCCCAATCGCACTAAATAGGGATGTCCCCCCACCATCGCCATTAACTGTAGAACTTGCGTCTCATCCCAATCCAGTTGATAGCGTTGAGCTAAATCGGCGACTTGTTGCGAGGTAAACTCCGGCAATTCTATCGGTAATCCCACATTAAACGGGGATTGATTAATATCCAACGGTCCATAATCTTCCGTTGAATGTGCCACGACTAATCGCAATTCTTCCCAACTATCCACAGTCTTGGCTTCCTCATGCCAACTGCGTAACATGGGAAAGAATCCTTGTGCAATATCGGGGGACTGAAACACTCGATCCGCTTCATCTAATGCCAAGACTAAAGGTGAATCGAGTTGTTCTAATAAATGATCTTGGATGTAGGTTGTACAATTAACAATACTGCCCCGATCCTGATCCCAATACTTATCCAGTTGAGCATCAAGTTTAAGTTTAGAACTGATACAAACACACAACCAGCGCAAAAAGCGATTCAGACTGCTAAAAACGTCCGCTTCAGCTTGCAGAAAATTTAACCGCACTGTGGCATAACCCTGTTGTTCGGCATAGTCTAAAATTCGATCCAGCAGCGACGTTTTACCCATTTGCCGAGGTGCTTTAATCCGAATCAGCGCCCCAGGTTGACGAATCGTCTGATAACAACGCTCCTCAATGGGATGGCGTTCTATATAAAACTGAGAATTGAGTTCCACTGGACTATTCGGTAGTTCCCCAAGAAGGGCGGGTTTAGTTAAGTTAGAGGTTGTCTCCAGAATGTTATCAGTAAAACCCGCCCCTACAACTCCCTGCTTCTGTTCCCGTTGCTGCACGCCTGTGCTTACAGAAGGCGGTGGTGATGCAGTCGGGGCGACTTGTTTGGATTTTTCCGGGCGGCGACGTTCCCACTCTAGATTAAACCGTTGCATAATCGCCTCTTTATCGTACCGCTTGTGCCAGAGTTTCAGGGTAAAGTGCCAATCATGTAATCCTTTCTTTCCTGGACGATTATCTTCTAGAATCTCGACAAAATCTGCCAGCCGTTTCAGTGCTTCTTTAATTTGTTCGCTATTTAGTTTGCCTTCATAGGGATCTAAGGATGTCAATTCTTGGAGAAATCGCACCTTTGTCCTGACAACCAACTGATTCTCACTTTGCCAGTTGACCTTTATCTGTAGATGTTCTGTATTCTCCCACTCGTCATTAGCGTAAGCCAGCAACGCTTCTAACAGGCGCTTTGCCCGTTTTTTCGCTTGAGGCCCATAGTTCGGTCTAGCCATCGACAAGTCCCACCCAGTAAGAACGTTGGGGGATTCCCCGAAGTTGAGCAACATCCCCTAACGGTTTATCCCCCATTGTAGATAAAATCTAGCTACCAGCACAGGTAGCAAAGTTGAGGGTAGTTCCCCTGTTGGTAGTAGGCACTTTAGTGCCTACCTCAAGATCCCCAATAAGTGGAGGTTGGGTAGAGAGTAAGCGTTACCCAACAGGAGTTTCTATGAGTTGGGTTACTCTACCCTTCGGAAACACCAAAGGTGAACGAGAAGGCTCCGTCTAAGCTGTCATGCATTTAAATTGGGAATGGGTAGCGAGCAAGATGAATGGGTAGCGAGCAAGATGCTCGCACTACTACAATGATTTCGCCATTATTGACATTAAGATTTAAATGCCGAACAGCTTACGTTCCCATAGCCCCACAAAGGTGACATGCTCTCGTTTAGTTATTTTGACCCCTGCTAGCGGCTATTCGGAAAAAATTGTCACAATAATTATCCAGGTTCTTGAAAAAAGCCAGTTCAGCTTGAGCCGTTTTAACTGTCCTCCTGAGTCAGGAACTGTCTCGGTGTTTAATATGGCTCTGTTATATACAGAGGATGGGTTTGAGTCGTTTTAGGTAATGTGAAGTCGGCTTTCTTGAATATAGGGTTCAATTCCATAGGGGTGACGGGTTGACCCAGTTCAATCTATTTTGTTTTCTGTTGGCATTAAAGGAAATGAGATAAAATTCCTTTATTTTTTTCTAAGCAAGTTCTGGCTTAAGCTTGAAGTCTAAGGTTTGAGTGAACTATAGTAACGGTGGATTAATCAGAGGATTAAGCGAAGTAAACTTATGTCTAGGATTACCGTCTCCGATTTGCCTTTAGCTGGTTCTGAGTTGTTTCAAGGTGCTGAAAGCTTTCTGAGTGATCTAATAATCTAATAGAAGATGACCTGTCAATTATGGCTGGACTGCAATTCACTATAATTAGAGTCAGCATCGTTGATACTGCTCCCCTCGGCGGCGAGGATGTTTTCTCTAAGTCTATCTCTTACATTTGGTGATAGATTGGTCGTTTCATTCTATTTAAATAGCTTCATCAGTTATGACATTCCTTTTGAATTCTGATAATATTTTCAATTATTTAGTTGAGCATGGTTTCTGTAATCCCTCAGAGCTAGCTCTCAGTCAAGTTGAGCCAGTTGCTGCCAAAAACTTTAACTTATTGGTAAAATTTACTGACACTCATAAGCTTTTAGTTAAGCAGGAACGGCATAATCAGGATGGGAAAGCGGCTGGCGAGTTTTGGGGAGAGTGGCAGATGCAAGTGTTTTTGCAGCAATTTCCAGAGGTTGAACACCTACGCCCATTTCTGCCAGACGTGTTGCATTTTGATCGGGACCATTCCATTCTTGTCTGCCGTTACCTGGATGATTACCGGGATTTAATGGAGTTCTACAGTAAGGAGAATAGTTTTCCTACAGAAATTACGCTGGCAATGGGTACGTTTCTGGGAACTCTCCATCGTGATACGTTTAACTGTCAAGACTATCAGCATTTCTTTGCTCAACAGTCGGATACTCTTACAACTGAGCAAGTCCCTAAATTAATTCGGGGGTTGGAACGAATTGGACCCGAAATTTTTGGTCAAGTGCCTGCTGATGGGTTGAAGTTTTTTGCCCTTTATCAGCGGTATGATAGTTTGGGGTGTGCGATCGCGGAATTAGGCAGTGCTTTTTCTCCCTCTTGCCTGACGCACAATGACCTGAAGTTAAATAATATCCTGCTGCACACCGATTGGGAGCAAACCCCTGATAGCATTACCCGCCTATTAAAAACCTGTAGCACATTGACTGTTGCTACCAATCGCCTAGGGGTGATTTAACCTAAAACAGGACTTATTTCCCTTCAATCCCAGATCAATTGGGGTTGATTTTTTACGTATTTTTGTAAGGTACAATATTAGAAAAAATATAAATTAAATAAGAATAAATAACTCTATTTATTTACTTTAATAATTAGGATAATAACAGTTATGCTCAGCTTATTGCATCAATAGTGTAATTACCTCAAACTATAAAAGACAAAAAACGAATATTTATTTCTAATTTAGAGTTATAAAATACTTGAAAAAACAGAGTAAATCCCGGAATATATTAATGGGATGAGGCAATCGAAAGATTAATCACAACCCAAACAAGTTTATTTAGGAGTACATTTTCCAATGGCTGAAATCAAAATCAATAACCTAAAGGCTGATGCCGAAAAATCAGAAGAGATGATTGATCTAAGGAGCGAGGCTGAGGCAGGTAATTCAAACGCTTTTACTGCTTTCACAACATTGCGCGGAGGCATGATGTTGGCGTCGCTGCCTAAGACCGTTTGGTCTTCTTTCGCCTAAGTTCGTTTGCTCCTGTTTGGCAGCGTTATAAAACAGTCATTGACTCACGCCCAAGCATTATGAAGACGGAAAGTAGTTTTTAAAACGTCTCTTATTTCCACAGTGGCACTGTTAACAATATTCTAGTACCACTGTGGGTTACTTTGATGAATAGCCTAGGCTTTGTAGGCTGTATCTACCATTTGTTTCTGGTTCATTCATTTCTAGTAATTAGCAACACCAAAAAGGAGAAAAGTCTGTGTTTTTGCTTGACAGTTCACCAATAGCTTGGCTAAATCGACCCTATTTTGATCTAGGTTCTTTCAACGGTGGTTCCCTCCATCTTTATGGGATAGAGTTCAGTTATCGCAATTTAATCAGTAACACACCAATCAATGACATACCACTGACTTATGGGGTACAGGTAAAGCTTCCCTATTCCTTTCGGGAATCCTTACTGCGAGAGACTGGTATGACCCAATACCAAGTAGATAACCCCCTACAACTTGCGAATGAGTTACAAACCGAACGATGGAGCAAAGTCTGTGACTATTTGACCCATTACCAGAAGCTTCAGCTCGTTACAAAATACCGGCTTATAAATCTTTTGAGCAGCTTATGCTTCCATCCGACTGTCTTAGAATACGTGCCAGAGATGTCAGGTTCGGAGATAGGCAGCGATCCTGCATTGGCAGCACTGGCTTTGTGTAGAGCTATTTCAAGTTTGCTCTTACACCAAGATCACGGTACGCTTGACAACTTGAACTTGAAGGAACTTGAAAACATTGCTAATTATGCTCCATCTGGTACTCAGGTACGGTTTAGTGCTGCTATCCAGCTTGTAGTCCAGTATGCGAAAACCTTCAGAAATTTGGAGGGCGCAGAGTTTTGGCGAGCAATTGCCACTAAAGAAATCCAAAACCTTAAACCTTTACTCGATGATTTTGGTTACAGACTCTTGACGAGTATCTACTATCGCGCCGTTGTTTTTGTTCCCCTCCTACATGGAGATAAAGACAAGGTAATTCAGGAGATGGATCTTTGCCAATCCTATGCAGAAAGCCTGACTTGCGAGAATGAAGTGCAGGAGGTAGTAGCCAATGAGAACCGGAATATTATTTTAGAGAGCCGAACGAAAGAGGCTTTGTGGCTCCGGAACCTAGATCTAGCCGAGGAGCGATCGCGACTGCTAGCCCAAATGGATTCGTTAGATCCGAGATATCGCCTTGAGTTGGGAGAAATCCTCATCAAGCAGGGCAAAATTGAAGAGGCAGCTAAGGTTTACAGATCAGCAACCAAGCTAGGTCCCCCAGGGACAGCCATTGCTTGGTTTATGATGGGTCAGTGCTACGAGGCTATGAGTGAACTGGAAATAGCTTGTGATTGTTACCTAGCTTCTCTCAAGATCGATCCAGAGGCTATCTCGGCTTTGGAGAAACTGGCTAATTTAGCCCCAAGTCTTGGGAACTCAGCTCTCGTTAACTGGAGCAAACTGCGTTTGATTGAACTACAGGAGCAAAAACAACGTATGTCTATAAAGCCCAAGCGCTCATATACAAGCGAAGCTTCTTCTAAACTGAAAACTGCTGCACAGGCAATGACCATTTAATCCAAAGCAGAACTGAACTGGCGTTAAACCATCTGATTCGGAATTTAAGATGTAAAATAAGATTTTAATCAAGGTGGTTGTAGGTGTATTAGTTGACCAACTCACCGATTGATGGTCTAACAAAGCTTATGACTACATAGTTTAACTAATAAAGCCATCTGATGCTTATCAGATGGCTTTTCAATTGGGTATTTGATAAATGGAAAATTTGAATTTAGGAAAAGCATCTAAGCTGCTTGGTTGTTCAATTCAATACTGGTAAGAACTTTTAATTGCTCAATTTGCTGATTCAACCATTCTTGAAATAAATCCGAAAGGATTTGATAGTGCAGCTTATTATCCAACTCCGGCTCAACAATCTCCTCCACCAAAATCAGATGTACTCCCTTAGAAGTCACTACTGGCTTAAGCACCTGCGGCGGCGTAGCAGCAAAAACAGCAGCAGAAATTTCCGGTTTCAACTCCTTACGCTGCACTATCCCCCGATATCCCCCCTTTCGGCGTAACTCTGTATCCTGAATGTATTGATGAGCCACCTCATAGAAACTCATCTCACCTTCTTGAATCGCATAGAAGAGTTCCATCGCCAAATCTTCATCATCCAGAACAACTTCATACATCACAACCCCAGCATAATCCAACTGATGTTCAACAAAAAAGGGTTCAACTTTGTCCGCAAATAGATGGTGTGCCAACTTCCCAGAGATGACGTTGTTGTAAACCAATTCTTCAAAATCATCTAGGGAAAGACCATTTTTTTGTAACCATACTTTCGTTTCCTCAGCACTGTTAAGTTTGCTGATTAACCGTAGGCTGTCTGCTGCTTTCTGAAGTTCCTCCGTCTCCACTGTAATTCCTACCTCTTCTGCGGCATCCGCAATAACCTTACGAGTAACAATTTGCTCAACTATCTCAGGAATCTGACACGATAGCTTAACTTGATGCAGAATATCCTCATGGGAAATAGTAATTGCTTGTGACATGATATACTCCTCAATTCTAACTTTTTACTGGAAGTCTATAAACTATTGTAGAGACGCGCCATGGCGCGTCTGGGCGGGTTTAGTCACATCTTGGTGAAACCGAAAAGTTGTAGAGACGTTGCATGCAACGTCTCTACTAACGTTGCGCCACATACGGTGAAAACTAAGCTCCTTAATTAGGTGATTGACTATCTCTTTCAACCAGCCGATGTCACTAGACTAATTTTTCTGTAAATCCGAATCCATAGTCCTAAAACATCTAAAGTTCCAACCCCCCTTTTTGTAACTTCTTAAACGGATCAAGAATAAAATCAATAATCCGACGCTGGCGGACAATCACCTCAGCTATTGCCGTCTGTCCAGCCGCTAACTCTGTACAACCTTGTGAGGTTTTAATACAAGTCTGTTTCAACTCAATTTCCAGGTCAAACGTCGCTATCTGTCCCTGCTCAGTTTCCGTCACTTTAGACGTAGGTGAAATCTGACTCACCGTTCCTTCAACTACCCCGTAATCTTGGAACGGATAAGCATCAAACTTCATCTTGACAAGCATCCCTTCACGCAGCGTCCCACTTTCAGAGGTAGCCATCTGCGCTCGCAGGATAAGATAAGCATTCTTGGGCGCAATCTCAGCAATTAACGTACTCGGTTGTACTACCGCCCCCGTTCGTTGAATCGGTAACTGAAAAATCGTCCCACTCACGGGTGCACTTAACACTCGTTGTCCTAGCTGAAATTCCCACGATTGAATCTGACTTTTACTCTGAGCAATTTCGGCTTTAAGCGTCGTAACTTGTGTTTGCAGTTCTTCAATCTGTTCTTCACTTTTAAGCATAGCAATATCCCCCGAATGAATCAAACTCTGATAGCTCTTTTGCTGCTCTTGTAAACGCAGTTTGGCTTGCTCGATATCAGACTGGGCTTGATGAATAATCCTCTGATAGCTGCTTTGTTGCTCTTCCTTCCGCAGCTTCGCTTGCTGCACATCCGACTCCGCTTGTTCCTGCAATCGTTGCCGTTCTTGAGCCAAATCTTCCTGTTCAACCACCTTAATTTCGGGAACCACACCTTGCTCCTGAATTTGGCGGTAACGTTGGACTTCTCGTTGTGCTTTAGTTAAACGAATTTCGGCTAAATTCAAGGCAGTTTGGCTATAGTCAAGGTTTTTCTCTGCCTGATTGACTTGAGCCAGTTTCTCCTCCTTTTGTAAATTGTAAGAATTCCTGAGAGACTCCAAGTTCTGCCGTGCTTGCTCCACTTGAGCCTGTTTTTCCAATGCTTGAGCCTGGTTTTGTTGCTGTTGAGCGCGAACTCCCAGAAGTAATTGGTTTTTCATTAATTCCAACTGCGCCAGCCGATTTTGTTGCCCTTCCAATCTCGTCTGAGCTTGCTGAAGTTCGCTCTTAATCTCCTCAGATTCCAGTTCCAGTAACGGCTGTTTATTGGTGACCAATTGACCTTCCTTGACTAAAACCTTAGCCACTGTCCCCGCCACGGGTGCATCCACTTTAAACACATTCCCCTGCGGCTCTAGTCGCCCTCTAGCACTCCCGGTTTCATCTACCTTAGATAGCATTGCCCAGGGTAAGATAATCCCAGCAAACACGACCAAAAAATACAATAACCCCCGCGTCCAAACTCGCGGTACAGTATCAATCAGTTCCTTGGTCAACGATGACCAATCTTCATTAATCAGTTGAGAGGAGTTTACCTGATTGGGTAGTGCTGTTTGAGCCGGATTATTGGTCATAATCGCTTCAGTCTGTTCTTGATCACGAGGATAGTGACCATTCCGACTCCCTGGTTCCTGTGTTGATAATTTGGGCATGTTAGTGTTGATTGTTAATTGTTCATTCTTCATGGGAATTTATAAGGAAAGCCTGTCAGTTAATTGTGGGATAGATTTGTTTTGTAGTGAGGGCTTTAGCCCTCTCAAGTTATGCGTTATAGCACTAAAGTGCTTACTACAAACAAAGCACTATTTTAGGTGTGCCACGCCACTACAAAGGTGACAGACTTCCTTTCTAAGGGCAGGTCTGAGACGGATTAAAATGTCAGCGTTCAGAATGATAAAGTACACTATACAGTCTCTAATTCCCATTAGCGATTAGCCTTTCATTCAACCTGTCACAGTCAGTTGCTGCTGATTGAGATAAAAATACTGACCCCGCTTTGCCATTAATTCGTCGTGAGTTCCACTTTCCACCAAAACCCCTCTATCTAACACCAAAATTCGGTCAGCATTCCGTACCGTTGACAGGCGATGAGCAATCACTAATGTTGTCCTATCCGTGAGAATCGTATTCAGATTAGTCTGAATAATCCGTTCCGATTCAGCATCCAAATTACTCGTCGCTTCATCTAAAATCAATAATCGCGGATTTCCTAATAAAGCACGAGCAATCGCCAGACGCTGTCGTTGTCCCCCCGATAACATTCCTCCCCCTTCACCAATTTGAGTTTCATAACCCATGGGCAATTCCTTAATAAACTGATGCGCTCCCGCCTGTTTAGCCGCGTCAATTACATCATCCAACGTAGCTTCTGGATGACCGACAGTAATATTGTCCCGAATTGTACCCCCAAATAGAAACGTATCTTGGTCAACCACACCAATTTGCTGACGGAGCGATCGCAGGGATAAACTGGTAACATCGTAGCCATCAATGAGAATCTTCCCTTCAGTCGCAGGATAAAGCCCCAAAACCAACTTAGAAATCGTCGTTTTCCCCGAACCACTACGCCCAACCAGCGCCACCATTTGCCCGGGCTGCACGTCAAAACTGACATTTTCTAGCGTATTCAGATCACTTTCGGGATGGTAACGAAACGTGACTTGTTCAAACCGAATATGTCCGCGAATTGGGGGTAAAAATTGACGAGATGAGGAGTGTAAATCTTCCTCCGGTTCAGCATCAATCACATCATTAATCCGCTCCACCGCAATCACCACTTCCTGCAAATCATTCCACAACACAATCAACCGCTGAAAGGGACGAATTACATTCCCCAGCAACATATTAAACGCGACTAATTGCCCAATCGTAAGTTCATTTTGAATCACCAGCCACGCGCCAAACCAGAGTAAGGCTGTCGTGACGACGGCTTCAATGGTTAAGCTAAATGTCTGGAGTGTATTACCAATCACCTGTCCAGAAAAGGACGTTTTAATCGACTTGCCAAACAAATCCTCCCAATGCCAGCGCACCGTCTGCTCAACCGCCATGGATTTGACAGTACGAATCCCTGTCAGGGATTGGATTAAGTAGCCCGTTTCCTCCGTATAAGCCCCAAAAATCTCACGGGAAACTCGCTGTAAAAAGGGTGTGGCAATTAACGCCAGTAACACAAAGGGTGGTACAATAACTAACGTTAACAGCGCCATCTTCCAACTGTACCAAAACATCAATCCCACATAGATAAATACCGTCAGTAAATCCAGCAGAATGGATAGGGCTTCCCCCGTAAGAAAACGCTGAATCTTGCGATTTTCCTGGACACGGGAAATGATGTCTCCCACATAACGAGACTCAAAGAAACTCAAAGGAAGCCGGAAGGTATGGCTAATAAACCCGACAATCAGCGCTAAATCAACTCGGTTGGCGGTATGATCCAGAAGGTATTGCCGCAGTCCAGTCATGGCGACTCGAAACAAGCCAAAGATGAGTAACCCCAATCCGACGGCGGTTAACGTCAACGTGCTGCGCTGTACAACCACCCGATCCAACAGCAACTGAGTAAATAGGGGCGTAATCAGTCCAAAAATCTGAATCAAAACCGAAGTAATCAACACCTCCAGCAACACCAGTTGGTGGGGTTTCACCAGTTCAAAGAATTGCCAGAAGGGGGTGCTGGCTTCTTGAGCCTGCTTGAGCAATGCTGTAGGCTGGAGTAATAAGGTATAACCCGTCCAATCCGCTTTAAATTGGGCATGAGTTAAGCTACGCTGACCAATAGCCGGATCAGCCACAATCACGCGATCGCGGGTCACCTCATAGACAACGATATAGTGCTTCCCTTGCCAATGAATAATCGCCGGTAACCGTTGTTCAGCCAGTTTATTCAGACTAGCTTTTACTGGACGAGTGGTAAACCCAATACTCTCAGCAGCGGCGGCTAACCCGCGCAGTGACGCCCCATTGCGGTCAACATTGGCAATATCCCGCAGGCGATTCACACTAAACCGTTTCCCCCAGTAACGCCCCACCATCACCAAGCAAGCCGCACCGCAATCCGAGGCACTTTGCTGAGCAAAGAACGGATAGCGTCGGGTGATTCGCCCCCACCACTGACCCACTTTTACGGTAGGGTTGGGGAAGTACGCCCGACTTATCTGGGACTGGGGTTTTTGTTCCTCAGACCGTTGAGACAAGACAACCGCCTCAGACTGACGGGGAAATGCTGTAACCAAGGGGTTGTCTGTCGATTGGCTGGCGTTTGCCCCCCTCACCTGTGAATCTCGGCGTACTGCGGATGAGTACAGATGCTCTTTGATCGAGGGATACTGGCGAATGAGCGATCGCAAAACATCACCGGGAATATAGCAAAGCCTCAACTTAACGGAAGCTCTAGCCGCATAGGGGTGAAATTCCTCCTCTGGAAACAGCGTGAGTTCACCAAATGACGCCCCTGTCTCTAGTGACGTAATTAAATCATCCGTACTATTGAGCAGTCTGACTTTACCCGCCAAAATAATATAGAGTCCCACCGTCGCCTCTGCTGTATGCCAGAACCGTTTACCTGGGGTTGGCTGGAGAATTTCAATCTGCTGAAAACAGTTTGAGAGTTCCCTATCGGAAAGAGCCTGTCCCAAAGTTTGGGCAAGCTGTTGACCAAGCTGTTGCGGGGAAAAAGTTGATGACTTGTGAACCATGAGTTAGTGACTGGTCTTGATAAGATTGAGTGACCACGGGAGTTCGGACTCGCAAGCAGATTGCAAGTCCCCAATTCTGATGCGAGAGCCTTGAGGGGTTTCCAACTCCGTTACTTCTGGTGCTGAATCGGATTTGGGTCGAGTGGAGAGTCCCATCTTCTTGAGCAAAAGGTTAACATTGCGATCGCTCACCTCAATCCCCAACTCTTTCGCCAGATGCTTACTTAACCATTGCCCGGTCCAGCGCCCAAAGGAATAGCCATAGTCACGGGGACTATGGCTCACCAGTTCTTTCAACCGCTCTAAATACTGATCATTCACCGTCTTCGGGCGACCAATCCGACTCTCTTGCCATTGGTGTGCCATTCCCGCACGGGCGACGTGTATCCAATGCCGTGCGGTTGCTGGACAACACCTCAAGGTTTGACAAATTTTGGCTTGAGATATCCCTTCATCTGCCAGCAACATGATTTCAATCCGCTGGCGGTACTTTTCCGGTAAATCCTCTTGCAGACTTTTTTGCAGCAGTTTGCGCTGAAACGGTGTTAGATACTGACCCGATGTTTTCACCGTCATCTCTCCTTCTGAAATTTCAGTTATGGCGAATCACTGAGCGTCAACCATCAGGGTGATGATTTCCCTTTGCCGATACAGTCACAAGTTAGCTCTAATTGTCACTTTTGTGACTTACAGGTCACTATTGTGACAATTATTTCGCTAGTTGTCAATCTAGTTGAAGCAATAGACGAACACCCCTAAAGACAGAGGAAAGTATGTCGGCTAGAATTGGGGAGAAATAAAAGTCACAACCAACTGGCTTGAGTAACAGTCACAAGTGTGGATGAGCTAGCCAGCGATGAAACCGAATGAATCAAAAGGAGTTCGAGGAAGCATTTAATCGACTAACACCCCGACGCAAGCAGGTGTTACGACGAGTATTGGCGGGTGAAACCGATGGAGCGATCGCCAAGTCTCTGGAGATTGGAGACGCGACCGTCAGAAAACATATTGAGCGGATTTGTCAAACATTAGGGTTAGACAATGACCATGCCGATGAGCGCCGCTACAAACGCCTGGAAGTCGCTAAGCTCGTGGCACAGTACAAACCTGAACTACTCACAGACTCCACCCCTGTCACTGCCAATCAGGTGACACCCGAAACAGCCCATACCAAAGACACCAGTGATGCTGAAATAGGGGCTACCCAAACCCCTGAGTCAGCAAAATTAGCTGAACCCTCTCAAGATGAACCTGATGTCATCTGGCAGTTACCCGCCATGACCCCACCCGTCCGCGAGCAGCTCCTCAAAACCTTCAGCCAACTAATTGACGAGGAACCCAAACGGAAGCAAATAGCTAAAAATCTCAACAAAATTGGCTATGAACGCTACCTAGACGGCGACTTTCAACGTGCTGCCTTTTACTTGCAGTGGGCAATTGAATTTAATCCCAACCTAGGCGGCGCTCACTACAACCTGGGTTCAACCTGTGAAAAGCTAGAAGAGATTGAGCGTGCCTACAACCATTACCAAGCAGCAGCCAGCTACAAAGGACGCGCCGCCGATGCTGCTCTGAGTAACCTGGCTCGTTTAGATATATTAGCAGGAAACAGCGCTACAGCGATTGAGCGGCTCTTGCCAAGAGTAACGCAGGTTAAGGATGCTTCGGTGAAATCCTCTATCCACAAAAATTTGGGTTGGGCGTATCTGCTGCAAAAACACTATTCTGACGCTCAGTATCACCTGCAAAAGGCAATTGAATTAGATAGCGAACGTGCAGCTAGTTACTGTTTACTCGCACAAGTACAAGACATTCAAGGGGACGAAAAAAGCGCTCTGGCATCATGGGCAAACTGCCTTACCTATGACACCAGAGACAGGAGACGAAAAGAAGTCGCTTGGAGATCTCCGGAATTAGACTTCTGGCAGTTTCAGGCACGCGAACGCCTAAAATCTTCAGGCAATTAGGCTGAAAATTCAACAACGTCTAGACTGGTCGGAATCAAGGATTAGGAACAATTGGCACATCATTTTCATCATCTTCATCATCCTCATCCTGGAGAGAGCGAGTAGACATAGAGTTACCGATGAGTGCAAAGTAATACATAGTTTTGGCAAACTAAAGTTCACAACGAATCAAAACTGCTGTTCACACTCACATCACAATCTTGATCATGCTGGCGGTGCTTGGCAGTCATTTGACCGTTGAACTCAGAGTAGTTGGGGGAATTGCCTTCAAACCAGCCATCCACACTGGACGCTAGAAGTTTTCTACAATAAGCGATAGACAGTTAGGGGCGTTACTAAAATTAGGGGACTCCCCCAACTTTCTGACAGAGTTTGACTTGGCGATGGCGAGACCACAAGTTATAGCATTACGCATTGAGGTTAGGACAATAAAATTGGGTGAAAAGGCAACAG